>NZ_VOZI01000014.1:0-115065 GCF_013419835.1 Acinetobacter sp. YH12052 | reverse complement strand
AGTAATTCAAATTATTTTTAAACTTATCAAATAAAACCAAACTTAATCAATTCAACCAAGTCATTGTTTTATCAGAAGTTTTAATCTTCATCACCGCCGATGGATGTGCATTCTACAGCATTTCACACCCAATGCAACACCCTTTTCCATTTATTTTTAATTTTTCATTACGTTTGTTTATTTATTCTACTAAATCAAATTTTTTTACTATTTTTTGAGCATAAAAGGGACAATATTTCCATATTTATCCGTTAATTTATCTTTTTCATTCTTTTCTTGCCATTTTAAAGCTCGACAATCGACATATTCACAGTAGCCACCTTCCCCACACTCGATTTCGTCGTTGATTTTGATTTGATAGTTAAAGCTTCCTGCATAGCCTGCGCCGAGTCCAAATTTAAAATCCCCACGACTCTGTGCTTGTACATGTATTTTCAGTTTGTCATTTTGGTAAATCCATTCAAATTCACGTGGCAAATACATTTTTTGCAAATTTGGGGTTTTAACCACAGGATAAACGCGCATGACTTTAAAGAACACGGCTTGGTCTGCCATGAACACTTGCTGCTGATTTAAATCTCTTAGATATAAACGTGAACTCAAAATATTGTTATAGCGGTCTCGCGTTTGCATAAAGATGATTTGACGCTTTCGGCTCAGGTTGATCACCTGATGGGTATAAAACGCCAAAGGTAAATATGGAAACTTGCGTATTTGTGCATAAGACAAAACCGCCAACTGATTTACATCATACATCTGGCCCTGAAATTTGATTTGCCCTTCACATTGGCACATCACCGACCAATATTCAGCAAGACCTAATCTTAATTTTATTAAACAAGAAGAAATATCGGTTGTTTGCACAGACAAATCTAAACTGAGTTCAGTATCTTCTCGATGGATTTGAAATACCGCTCCATCCCAACCGATCTGCTCTTTATCTCTAAACGTAAAGACGGTCTCACTCAGACTACAGTCATCTTTAATGGAATAGGATTGTAATTGACCAACCATATGACCACTTACACTGGTCATTACTGTGGCCGTATTGAGTTCGTCTTGTTGAATAGCCGCAGGATTTTGAAAAGCGGGAATCTGAGGCTGCCCGAGCCAACTCATAAAGTTAAGATAATGTAAGGGCGCAGGAAGATTCGGTAGACAAAGTCCATAATGGACTGAAGGATAAGGCGTATTCGGCGCATGTAAATTTATTTTTTTATGTTGTAAATCTGGAGCTTGATTCAGTCGCCTTGATTGATCCAAGAAATCTTGAAATATCTGCATATCAAGCTCCTTTTCATTTTTTTATTTCATGCTTTAACTCATGCTTCTGCCTTTTTTGCCATTAAGGTGGTGACAAAACCAGACAATGCATAAATCACTGAAATAATTAAAATACCCATTGGAATATTATACGTTACAGCTGCTAAAACAAAGACTATGATTGGTAACACGGCAAATGGAACACGGCGACGATCCACAGTTTTAAATGAATAGTATTTTACATTTGAGATCATCAATAGACCCACTGCAATAATCACTACCGCATTAAAAATCTGAATACCTGTTTCGCGTAAGTCGAAGACCGCAGGGATATCCATACCTACCCATACCAATGAAATAATCATAACGGCTGCGAGTGGACTTGCAACACCAATAAAATAACGTTTATCGACAACCCCAATTTGTACGTTAAAACGTGCCAAACGGAAGGCTGCACATGCGGTGTAAACAAAACATGCTGCCAGGCCAATACGGCCTAAGTCATTTAGACTCCAGCTATACATTAAAATGGCAGGTGCAACACCAAATGCTAGCAAGTCCGACAACGAGTCAAACTGTTCACCAAAAGGACTTTGTGCGCCGATAGCACGTGCGACACGCCCATCCAAACCATCAAATAATGCTGCAAGGAAAATGGCATAAATGGCTTGTTGAAACTCACCATTCATACTGGCAATAATAGAATAAAAGCCGGATAACAACGCTGCAGTTGTAATCAAGTTTGGCCACAGATAGATCCCACGACGTTTCACTTTATGCCCTTCATGGGTATGCTCCTCTTCTTCAACTTCAAATGTAATGCCATCAAATGCATTTTCATCCTTTGAAGAAATTTCCCGCTCAGGTTTATTTGTATTTGTCATTGTTCGATCCTAACTGTGACCTTTCTTTTTCAAGTTTAAAATTATTCGCCAACCAACCAACGTACGGCTGCATGACCACCATTTTCATTCATACGAAGATGTGGGAACAACCATTGTAATGCTTCGTCCGCATCTTCAGAGAATTTCCAAGGTGGGTTAATCACCAATAAACCACAACCATTTAGACCGACTGGAGTGTCATCTGGCCATACACAAATTTCGCAAACCAACTGACGACGAATGCCGGTTTTGTACATTTTCTTTTCAAAACGTTCAATCATCGCGCGGTCTTTAATTGGATACCATACCGCAAAAACGCCTGTCGGCCATTTTTTATAAGCAGCCACCAACAATTCTACAAGCTGTGGAAAATCTTTACGTTCTAATTCGTAAGGCGGGTCAATCATGACTAAACCACGTTTTTCTTTTGGTGGAATTACGCCCAATAAACCTTCGTAAGCATCACGTTCATGCAAGCCTGCACGTTTATCAAAAATATTGTGGCGCAATTGTTGGAATACATCGCGCTGCATTTCAAAAATCGTGGCTTTATCAGTTTCACGCATGCCTTCAAGTGCGAACCACGGAGAGCCTGGATAAGCGCCTTTACCAAAGTTTTCACGCATTTTTTCAACAACTTTTAAATATTGTTGAACACCTTCAGGCGCATTGCGTTTAATTGAATCATCGAGCTTAACTAAACGATGAATACCATTTAAAAACTCACCTGATTTCTGTGCTTCAGAGGTCGAAAGATCATATTTACCTGCACCACCATGTGTATCTACATAGCGATAAGGTTTATCTTTTGCATTCAGTCGACTTAATAACTGAAGCAGCAAAACGTGCTTCATCACGTCGGCAAAGTTGCCTGCATGGAAATGGTGACGGTAATTCATGTTTCTTTAATTCCTAATATCAACGGACATTTTAGCATGAAAAATAGTTTCATTCCGATGCTATTCTTGCTCTAGAATACGTCACCTTTTTTTCCACAACTTTATGGATCGTATATGGAAACAGCCTTTCTCCCAAAGTCTTGGCCGGTTGATCAAATCCTCGATGATTTAGATCAACACGGTTTTAGCATTATTGATGACGCTTATCCTGCAGAATATATACATGCACTTGTTGAAGAATGTATGTCAAATTTAAATAAATTCAGGGATGCAGCCGTACAAAATGGAGTCATCAGTAAAATTAGAAGTGATCATATTTTATGGATTAACGACACATTAGATGTCGCACAAGAACACGTTCAAGCCTTAGAACATTTATCAGAACAATTTAATCGCGCATTTTTTTCTAACATTCACGAAGTCGAAGCACATTTTGCTTGTTATAACGCAGGTGAGTTTTATGCACTACACAAAGATAATCCTCAAGGCAAAAATGGACGTGTCATTTCAGCGGTTTATTATTTGCATGAATATTGGCAAGCTGACTGGGGCGGTGAATTGCGCTTACAAGATAAGAATGATGTTTGGCATATTTTAGAACCTAAACCGAATCGCATTGCGTTATTCCAAAGTGACCTATTACACGAGGTACTCGAAGCAAAACATCAACGTTTATCGATTACGGCTTGGCTACGTAATGACAACTCGATGTGGTAATTCGAGATTCCTCCTTTAAATCCCTTAAACTATCCTCATATATGAGTCATTCATAGATGAGGATGTACCCGATGCGTCAAAACAGTCATAAAATTATTCAGCGTATTGGCGAAACCGATCAATTATTTCTACAAGGCAACAGCCCTGAACTTGCTCTTGAGCGTGCAGACTTACGCCTGCAATTGGTTAATTTAAGTAAGAACCATCAAGAACAAGTGTATTTTCTGCAAGAAGCCATTGTTCTACTTGAGCAAAGCCGGATTGAATTTGAAGAAATGCCGATTGAGCTATACATCAATTTGTCTGTACATTTAGCCAAAGCTTATATGATATTTTTTGAAATTACCCAAGAGCAGCGCTATGCCCTGATTACCCAGCAGATTATGAAACCGATGTCCAAAGCTGAACATGGCGACATTTACTTCTACTTGGCCTATGCCTCTGCGGTAAAACAGGAACCTGCGTTAACCCGCCACTGGTTAAATAAATACTGCAAATCTCAAGAATTCAAACTTACCACATTACTTGAGCATCCTGCATTTAATCCATATCGCCAAGAAGATTGGTTTGCTGAGTTACGCCAAAGCAAACTGCACTAAATAAAAAAACACCTCTGAGGAGGTGTTTTTTTATTTGTGGAAAAATGAAATCTATGCCGGCTGCAGCTTATATGCATCCATATGCAACTGTTGATTCAGCTCATCAATCCATATAGCCCAATCATCATCTTGTACTAAATGACTGATTAGAAAATCACGCTGCGCTTTATTCCAAAACGGCGCATCATGTAAATTTTCACTTGCAGCAAGCTGATGCGTACGCACGTATAACTCGATCGCAGCTGGACTGCTAGCTAACCCCAATTGAGAAAACAATAAAGCTAAGGATGGTTTATTTTGATTGAGCATCTCGCCCTCCTTATCAACTAATCTGTCATTTATTATTTAATTAACTTATATGATGAAGCTAAAAAAACCTAGCGTTAAAACTAGGTTTGTTGTTTCAAATTGTATTTAGATTTTGCATGATCCGGAAAGCTTATGTTCTGTATGCAATTGTTCATTTAAAATATCGACCACTATGGCCCAGTCATCATCTTTTTTCCAATGACTGATAATGAAGTCACGCTGTGACTTCGTCCAAAATGGCGCTTCATGCAATGGAACATCCATGGTGATTTGATGCGTTTCGATAAATTGATCAATGCCTTCCGGACTTGCATCTAACCCCAATTGTTCAAAAAATAGTTCCAACGTCGGTTGTTGATCAAACATTGCCGTTCTCCTCAAGCCTATAACATTTCTCTCATCTTTATAGTTATCTGTTTATTTGACTTTGTCAGTTGCAACAGCATCTCAACGTGTTATTTTTTGTTCAAAAATTAAGCGTGGTATTTTTCGCAGGCCATAAAAAAAGCACCCCAAATGGAGTGCCTTTTTATAATTTAATTTAAAAAATTAAATTATTTAACCATGTCAGCAACTGCTGCACGTTCTTCTTCAAGCTCGTTTAGAGTGAAGTTGATACGTTCACGGCTGAATTCGTCGATTTCAAGACCTTGAACGATTTTGTATTCGCCGTTTTCAGTTGTTACAGGGAAACCGAACATTACGCCTTCAGGAATACCATAAGAACCGTCAGAAGGAATACCCATAGTTACCCATTTGCCGTTTGTGCCAAGAGCCCAATCGCGCATATGGTCGATTGCAGCGTTTGCAGCAGAAGCAGCAGAAGAAAGACCACGTGCTTCGATGATCGCAGCACCACGTTTACCAACAGTTGGAAGGAATACGTCTTTGTTCCAAGCAGCATCGTTGATTTTGTCTTTTAAGCTTTCGCCGTTTACATTTGCAAAACGGTAGTCAGCATACATCGTTGGAGAGTGGTTACCCCAAACTGTCATGTTTTCGATGTCAGAAACTGCAACACCTGCTTTTTGAGCAAGTTGAGTTAACGCACGGTTGTGGTCAAGACGTAACATTGCTGTGAAGTTTTTCGCTGGAAGATCTGGAGCAGATTTCATTGCGATGTAAGCGTTAGTGTTTGCAGGGTTACCTACAACAAGAACTTTAACGTCACGGCTAGCAACTTCGTTAAGCGCTTGGCCTTGACCGATGAAGATTTCACCGTTTACTTTAAGAAGGTCAGCACGTTCCATACCAGGACCACGTGGACGTGAACCTACAAGAAGAGCGTAGTCAGCATCTTTGAATGCGACTTTAGGATCATCAGTACCGATCATACCTTCTAAAAGAGGGAATGCGCAGTCATCAAGTTCCATCATTACGCCTTTAAGCGCTTGTTGAGCTTTCTCAACTGGAATTTCTAATAATTGAAGGATAACTGGTTGGTCTTTACCCAACATTTCACCGCTTGCGATACGGAATAATAAGCTATAACCGATTTGACCAGCTGCGCCAGTAACGGCAACACGAACTGCTTGCTTCATGTAATTATCTCCAATTGAGGAAGGTCATAATGATTAAATAGCTGTTCTATCTAATCTTAATAATCATAAACGGCAAAGATTGTACTCCAATCTTTTGACGCTTGCATGTAAAAGAGAATGCTTTTCAACAAAAGTATGATAGGAAATATAAATAAAATGCCGAAAAAAGCTTAGAAAGAACCTTTAATTATGAAAGTTGCAGGACAATTTCCGACGATAGTCGCAGGGCAACTTTTGTACTGACCATTGTTTTTATAGCAAATTTTAATCTCAGTCAGCAGACTACCACCACGGGTTTGCATACAGTTAAATTCAATACTTTGTGATACCAATCCGCTGTTCATACGCAACATTTTATTACGCAAGACATTGGCTTGAATGGATTGGGTTTCTTGACTGGTCAATTCATCTGGAATTTTTAGCTTATCTGCATGATTAATAATGGTTCTGAAATACTGGCTAGCATTCATTGGGACACAGCCGCCGGTAGTGTGCCAAAGAGCCACGCGAGCATTTTCATCAGGCATAATCCGTGCAACCACTTTCGCTTGCAACGGAGAAAGTTTAGCTGAACTATTGGTCGTGCAATCACGTGTAGAGGTTTCTGGATATAGACCCGTGATATTGAGTGAATACCCTTCTAAACATTTACGTTTTTTACTTTTTAATGGGTCATAGGCGCAAACAGCAGGCACCATTTGCACATCCATCACATACCCTTTTACAACCGGTGCAGCCGAAAGCATAGACATACCAAAGCCTGCACCACTGCCGATGAGCAGTGATGTCAGTATTCGATAAGCAGGTCTAATGTCCATTTTCGGCATTCATCATTTACCCATATTGCGCCTAAAAACAGGCGCATCTTGCTTTAAAATTTATTGCGCATTCCGTAATGGAATCATTTGCATTCTTTTTTCAATCGATTGTGGCCCCTGACCTAATAAAAGGCCGTAATGGGTTGCATTGGTCATCACATGTTTTACATAGTCTCGAGTTTCCGTTAATGGAATCGATTCCGTATATTGATCCGCTGCAATTGCTTGATATTCAGGCTGCCAGCGTCGAGCACGATTTGGACCCGCATTGTAACCTGCGGTCGCTAAGACTGGACTATTACTCAATTGACGTTGAATCATCGATAAATAGAAAGTGCCATAACGAATATTGGTATTCATATCCGTTAATGCAGCGGGGTTATAACTCTCCCCCATCTGACGAGCCACCAATTTTGCGGTGTCTGGCATAATTTGCATTAAACCACCGGCACCGACATGTGAACGTGCGCTAGTGACAAACCGACTTTCTTGACGCATCAAACCATAAGCCCATGCAGGGTCAATGCCGGCATTACGACTATGACTCACCACATAATTTTGATGTGGCATTGCATAACGTAAAGAATAATTATGCTGTTTAGTGGTTCGATCTGCCGCATAAATCGCCCGATCATACCAACCCATATCAGTTGCACGTTTAGCTGCGGCAAGAATCATGCCATCATCATGCTTTAAGTAGGCTTGACGCACTGCCCAGTTCCATTCACGGTTAATATAGCTGTCAGATGCATTAATATTGCGCAATGCAAAGGCACGACGGAAGTGAATATCCTGACTGAGACGCTGCGCATCTTGTGACGAAGGCTGCACATTTGACGGAATATTGTTATAAGACTGACCAATTTTGTCACGTGCTAACAAATTATGGTAATCATCGCCAATGGTAAGCTTGCGATAAATTTCTTTAGCCGCACGTTTAGATGAGGCATCTCCACGTTGTTCAGAGGCACGTGCTAACCAATATTGCCAACGATCTTCTTGCTTTTGCGAAACGCTCATCGCATCAATTGCACGAATGACACTTTCCCATGCGCCAAAACGAATGGCTTGTCGCGCATAAATCTCGGCTTCTTCTGCACTAAAAGGCAGTCCATAACTCAAATCAAGATAATTTAGAACTTCACGGTTGAAATTGTTTTTCATTACCGTTGTACCACCGATATACCCGACACTACGGTATAGGGCTTTTTGTACATCGGCTGGTGTGCCTTCTGCTGCACGTTTCACCGAAGAAATCGCGCCATTTAAGTCGCTATCGGCCAAGCGACCCATCGCATAAATCAGGTATGCATGATCTTCAGCTGTGGCTTTGGGTGCAGACCATAAATAATTCAGTGGATTGGCTTGAATGGTGTTGAGTTGTGACAAATTAATATTCACGCCAATGGTTTGCGCAGTCGCAATCGCTTGTCCTGACTGACCCGCTCTTAACTGTCCCCACATCCGTTGATGGCGGTCATCTTGAGTCATTAAAGGACTCGACAGCATCATACGGCCCAAGCCCGTACACGAGTCAGGTTGTGAGTTTGTGGTCAACCATACATCTTTAAATTCTGCGTAAACCAGAGGGTCGCCCGACTTTGCGCGGACTTGAGCCATGGCACATGTTTCAGCACGGTCAGCATTAGTCACATATTGCAAGACAGGCTGTGCTGTAGCGAAATCAGCTTGTTTGACTTTTTCTTCAACATAATCTGCGGCTAATTTTTCTGCCATTGCCGAATTTGGATAGCGCTGTGCAAAATTAATAATGGCACTTGCTGGCTGTGAAGCCAAATTGTTATTCAGTAACCAATATTCTGGATAATAGCCCAAAACGTCATTTTGCATGGATGATTGGTATTGTTGTAATAAACTAATATTGCCTGCATTCGCAGCACGTAAAGCATCGTTAAACTGCTCATCTGCGGCTTGGACAAACGCAGAAATTCCGGAGAGCCCGACACTCAAAGCAAGTAATTTAGCGTAATTTTTCTGTTTAAAATTATGTTTTAACATCCACTTGCCTTCTTTCATGTCATTCTGCTCAGTTACAGCACATCGAACTTTGTTTAGGAATTAGTTTAATAATTCTAAACTCTGCATTGTGTTCTGTTATGTAACCTTATGATTAGCCAATATTAATTTTCAAACATTTTTACTTCATAAATCAATATGGCAGAGTTGTAATTTTAGGCTGTAAGTTTCTAGTGAATTACTGCTAAAATATTGCCCATTCTTAAAATCCCCTTTTTTGACCTCCGCAGCTGCACAATTCGACTGATTGAATTGTCTGTCAGCCACGTATGGTTATTGATTTTCATAAAATTCCTTTAGGAGCCTACATGACGGTTCAAACCTTCATCCCCAATAGTGCCCAAGCTGCCCCAGATAACACTGTTACCCAGCCACAGCACACCCCAGCTCAAGATGGAGCAGTGAAAAAACTGTACATCGAAACGCAAGGGTGTCAGATGAATGAGTATGACAGTCAACGTATGGGCGACCTTTTAGGTGATTCTCACGGCTATGTGCTGACGAACGACCCTAAAGAAGCCGATATTCTCCTGATGAATACCTGCTCTATTCGTGAAAAAGCACAAGAAAAAGTATTTTCTGAGTTAGGCCGTTGGCGCAAGCTGAAAGAAAAAAATCCAGATTTGGTAATTGGTGTCGGTGGCTGTGTTGCTTCTCAGGAAGGTGACAACATTCAAAAACGTGCACCGTATGTTGATATGGTCTTTGGTCCACAAACCTTGCACCGTTTACCGCAAATGTTAGATCAGCATACTGAGCAAGTGGTCAAACCGAAAAAAGAAAAAATTCAATTGGTGGATATTTCATTCCCTGATATTGAAAAATTCGACTTTTTACCTGAACCGCGTGTGGAAGGTTTTAAAGCCTTTGTTTCTATCATGGAAGGCTGTTCTAAATACTGTTCATTCTGCGTGGTTCCTTACACCCGTGGTGAAGAAGTTTCTCGCCCACTCGATGACGTATTGGCTGAAATTGCCACTTTAGCTGAAAAAGGCGTACGAGAAATTTCATTACTCGGTCAAAACGTGAATGGCTACCGTGGTGAAACCTTTGAAGGTGAAATCTGTACCTTTGCAGACTTATTACGTTTAGTCGCTGAGATTCCGGGGATTGGCCGTATTCGTTACACCACATCGCACCCGCTTGAATTTAACGATGACTTGATTCAGTGCTACCGTGACTTACCGCAAATGGTTTCTCACTTGCATCTACCAGTTCAAAGTGGTTCGAATGACGTGCTACAAGCCATGAAACGTAACCACACGATTGATGTATATATCGATAAAATTGCTAAATTACGTCAAGTTCGCCCTGATATGCATTTATCTAGTGACTTTATTATTGGCTTCCCGGGTGAGACTGACGAAAACTTCGAAGAAACTTATCAATTTATCCAAGATATGGATTTCGATCATTCATACAGTTTCATCTACTCAAAACGTCCGGGTACTCCTGCTTCAGAACTTGAAGACACGACCCCTGAAGATGTGAAAAAAGAACGTCTTGCCAAAGTTCAACAATGGATTAAACAATCTAGTATTGATAAAACTGATGCAATGCTAGGAACCATTCAACGTGTCTTGATTGAGTCTGTTTCAGACAAAGATCCGAACTTGCTGATTGGTACTGCAGACAATACACGTTTGGTTAGCTTTATCGGTGATCCTGCATGGGTTGGGCGTTTTGCAGAGATTGAAGTGACCGATATTAAAACTTTGAAGTTTGTTTACGGTGAACTCTTGAATCTTGAGCCTGACGTGGCGTAATGTAAGCTTAATCGTCAGACCAATTTAAAGGAATTCTCTTGACTGCAGCGATTCGACGTACTGTAACTTTTGCTGGTATTCCACTTGACCGTTTACAAAGCATGCTCGGTGCCTATAACGGTCATCTCAAACAAATTGAACAACGTTTAGATGTCAAAATTTCTCATCGTGCAGATGCTTTTTTTGTCGATGGGGAAATCGATGCGGTAGAGAGAGCCGAAAGTCTCCTTCACCGTCTTTATGAAGAGTCCGAAACCAATCCACAGATTAGTGCGGACATTTTACACATGATGATTCAAGGCAGTCAGACTGACCGCGAAATTCAGGAAGATTTTTCTGAAAATGAGCATACCGGTTTAGACAATGTTTATCTACAAACCCGTAAAGGTCGGATCAACCCACGTGGTGCCAATCAAAAACGCTATGTACAGCGTATTTTACAAAGCGATATTTCATTTGGTATCGGCCCAGCGGGTACAGGTAAAACTTATCTCGCGGTCGCCGCTGCTGTAGATATGCTAGAACGTAACGAAATTCAACGCATTTTATTGGTTCGCCCTGCGGTTGAAGCCGGTGAAAAATTGGGTTTTTTACCCGGTGATTTGAGCCAAAAAATTGACCCTTACTTACGTCCGCTATACGATGCTTTGTATGAAATGCTCGGTTTTGAAAAAGTCGCTAAACTAATTGAACGTCAAGTGATTGAAGTTGCACCACTGGCCTACATGCGTGGTCGTACCTTAAATCATTCTTTTGTGATTTTAGATGAAGCACAAAACACGACCCCTGAACAGATGAAAATGTTCCTCACCCGTTTAGGCTTTGGTTCTCGTGCGGTAATCACTGGCGACATTACACAGGTCGATTTACCTCGTGGTCAACAATCTGGTTTGGCACATGCCTTACGTGTGATTGAAAAAATCAAAGAAATTCATATTACTCGCTTCCACTCTCGTGACGTGGTACGTCATCAATTGGTTCAAAAAATTGTTGAAGCCTATGAGGGATGGGACAGCGAACAACATCGCCTTACAGCTGAACAACGTGCAGAACGTAAAGCACGTCAGGAAGCCTTGGTGGCGGACAATGATGCTAAAGCTGATGGGCAGCATCAAGACGAAAACATTTAAGGATTCATTTTGAAACTTAATCTCTCCTTGCAGCAAAATTTTCAGTCACCTGAATTGGTGGTGAAACGTGCGCATATCAAAAAAGTCGTGGAAACGGCTTTACGTCATATCGATACACAAAGTGATTGTGAGATCGGTATTGCATGTGTGGACAATGACGAAAGCCACAAATTGAACTTGGAATATCGTGGTAAAGACAAACCGACTAATGTGTTGTCTTTTCCGAGCGATCTCCCCGATGAAATGGCAGCAGTTTTAGACTCATTTCCGATTGGCGACTTGGTGATTTGTATTCCTGTGGTTCTTCGTGAAGCACAAGAACAAAGCAAAGCACCCCTGACCCACTTTACGCATATGCTGGTACACGGTACGTTGCATCTCATGGGCTATGACCATGAAACCTCTGATGAAGATGCTGAAGAAATGGAAGCGTTGGAAATCGAGATTTTAGCCAAATTGGGGTTTGATAACCCTTATCTGGAAAGAGATTAAGAACTAAAAAAGCGAGCTCCGGCTCGCTTTTTTTATCGTCATAAAAAACAAGGAAGGAAAGATATGCAATATGTCGTGATTTTTAAAGCACGCATTCGTACGCTTGATGAGCTGTATTTTTCGACTGCACAGCAGCTTAGAGACAAAGCCTTGACACACTTTAACTGTCAACATTTTGAAGCGCTGACAGAGGGTGAGCATGAAATCGCCCTTTCCTACTGGAATACATTAGAAGACATTCGAGCTTGGCAACAAGATGCACAACATCTGGTCGCGCAACAATTGGGGAAAAACCAATGGTATGCGAGTTTTAGCGTCGAAATCTGCGAAGTTTTGCGACGCTATCACAACTGATTAACGCACCTCAAACTCTGCTTCTGCAGGATCAAAGCGCCAAGTACGCACAATACGAAGTTCTGAGATTTCTTTCATTTTGGCATCAAACAAACCAAAAGGTGCCGCCTTACGCACAGAGGTTTTTGCAGCTTCATCCAATAAGCTTGAACCTGAACTTTCGATCAAACGAATGGCACGAATCCCGCCATTACTGTTCAAAATAACCATTAAACGTACTTCACCGCGGAGCTGCTGCTGTTTTGCCGCTTCAGGATAATAACGGTTGCCATAAAACTCGACTTTTTCGCGGAATTTTTCCATATAGGCCGCAGAAACATCTTGCTTGGCTTGAATACCATCAATGGTTTTAATTTTTTGCTGACGGCTAAAGTTTTGCTGACGTTGTAAATATTGAGCTTCGATACTCGCCACCATCGCAGCCTTAGCCTGAAACTGACTATTCAACTCCTCAACGGCTTTTTTGCGACTGTTTTCTTCCGCTTGTTTTTGCCAACTCAAAGTTGTCATCAACACTTTATCTTCAAAGCTGAGCTCTTTCTTTTGTTGCAGTTGTTCTAAAGCTTCACTTTTTTGCTCACCGGCTTTTTGTTCAATCATCGGTGCAGGCATGTCACTCGACATCCGATGCGACTCACGGAATGTCCCCGAGCCCTGCTGATCGGCTTGCGCTAAAAAGTCTGCATGTTCAATTTTTTCCGTCGTTGGACGTAAAGAAACTGCAATTTCTTTGGTGTTATAGTCAGCCTCTTGGGGCAGGGTAAATTGCATGGTTAAAAATGCCAAATGCAACACAGCAGCAAACGCCAACGCAGTTGCAAATATGGGATCTTTCCACCACTCTTTCATCAAGGGCATGAACGTTATTTTTTTCAGCATCTCATTAAACCGACAATTTGCCGCATTCCCCAAACTGCTTAAAACAGTATAAAATAAAACTCGTATTCATTTTTTGATGAAAACGAGAAATCCATCAACACATCGATAATGCACAATTAAAATCATGAAAATGGTGCAATTTATTTTGCTAAACTGCAAGATCAAAACCTTGTGTTTTTATAGAAATCGACAAGATAAACATCGTTAAAAAACATAATTTGTCAGGATGCACTTCTTATGCAAACGCTAGTTTCCAATATCGCTAAACGTATACGTCAAGTGTACCAAAAAGCTGAAGGATTTATTGAAGATGAGCGTGAATTCCCAATGTCTCAAGTGTTTTTAAATGCGACATTTCAGCGCTTTGTGACCGATAATGTGAAAATGCTCAAAGACTTGCATGCTGACCTGCATGATGACTGGCTTCGACTGTATGCCACATTGGATTATAACGGGCTGATCATAACACTCTCTGTCGATTTAAAACTGGTACAGATGGAACTCAACAAACAAACCCAATTGATCGTATTTGAACAAATTAGTGATACACAAGTGATTGAAGCGAAGTATCCAAATGTTCTGTATAAGATGGGCGTGCGCATGGCGTTATGGTTCTATCAAAAAGTACTCAACCAAGATCCATTGGGTATGATTTTGGAAAAGCTCAATGTGATCAAAGTTAAAGATGATTTACTGTATTTAGACCTGAATCGCTGGCTCGGTAAAAATCGATCAATTATCGACACACTGGGCAAAGTCCATGTCAACCATGCTGTTTTACGTGAGGCCGAATTGGTGGTGATTGGTAATGTTAATTTAACCGCATTGTTCACCAAGATGTCGCAAGAACGGATTGAAGACTGGGATGATTCAAATTTAAAAGATGATGAAGTCACGCCTATAAAGCAAAAGGAAAGCTAGACTTATCCTGTACTTAGATATCTTGAGCCTATAAAACGCTACACAATATATACATTAGGCACGGATTTGTGACGTGATTCTCCACAATCCAGCCGCATAATAAACATATCAGGTGGTTTAGCCCACCGCACTTCTATTGAATAGGAAAACCATACTTATGGCACATTCAGTTTTGAAAAATTTAGGTCTTGTTGCTGGGGTATCGACTACACTGCTTTTGACTGGTTTCTCAAGTCAGTCATTTGCCATGAGTCCATTCCAAGCAAGCTACCAGTTTAATTACAACGGCAAAAACTTGGGTTCTGCAACACGTACCCTAAAACAATCTGGGAATAACTGGACGTATGTTTTCGCAGCAAAAGCTGGTGCGATGGCCTCTGCAACTGAAACCAGTCGTTTTAGTTTAAATGGCAGCCAAATTCACTCGAACAGCTTTAGCCGCAGCAGCAAAATTTTGGTGCACAACAACACCATGAATATTAATTTTAATGCGGGCGCAAAAACCATTAATACCAAAAAAGATGATAAAGCGCGTTCATTTGCGTGGAAAGCTGGTGTGTTAGATGAACTCAATGCTGAATTGCAAATTCGTGAAGATTTAAAAAATGGTGGTTTGAAATCGAATTACTACATTGCCGATGCCAAAGAGGTTGAAGCTCGTAAGTTCGTGAAACAAGGCACTGAAAAAGTGAAAACCACTTACGGCACTTTTGATACCGTGAAAGTTGTGATGCGTCATGACAAACCAGGCCGTCAAACGACTTTCTGGTTAGCGCCAAAACTGGATTATCTACCTGTCAAAGTTTCCCACCAAGACAATAAAACCTCTTACGGTTTATTGTTAACGGGCTATAAAGGTGCAACAAATTAATTGATTTGATCAATTTCGCTTGCATTTTTCACGGTGCTTTTTAAAATACGCTTTTGCTTTAAAAAGCACCTGCCCCTCGAGGATTCTCCCGTGCACGCTCTGGAACAGAAAATCTTAGCTGAAGGTATCGTTCTCTCTGAAGAAGTTCTGAAAGTCGATTCTTTCCTGAACCACCAAATTGACCCTGTGATGATGCAACAAATTGGTCAAGAATTTGCCCGTCTTTTTAAAGATGCTGGCATCACAAAAATCATTACGATTGAAGCATCAGGTATTGCACCTGCAGTAATGGCTGGTCTTGAACTTGGTGTTCCTGTGATTTTTGCACGTAAATATCAATCTTTGACCTTAAAAGATGATTTGTATCGCTCAAAAGTGTTTTCTTTTACCAAACAAACTGAAAGCACGATCGCGATTTCTAAAAAGCACATCAATGCTGAAGATAAAGTTTTAGTGATTGATGACTTCTTGGCCAATGGTCAAGCGGCTTTAGGTCTTGCAGATCTTATTCATCAAGCAAGTGCTGAAGTATTGGGTATCGGTATCGTGATTGAAAAATCATTCCAACCTGGTCGTGATATTTTGCTTGAAAAAGGTTATCGCGTTGAATCATTGGCACGTGTGAAATCACTGGCGAATGGTACAGTTGAATTTGTTCGTGACTAAGTTTGCGTTCAAAAGAAAAAAGAACACATCGGGTGTTCTTTTTTTTGCTAAAAATTTGCCATTAAGGTGACATAAAGCGCACTTTTTAACGCCTTAGTTACAAGCAGACAAAACATCGGTGTGCAAAACTCGATAAAATTCAGGAAAATCGTTGCATTTGATCGAATGGGTCAACTACTCATCTGTCAAATTACATTATGCTGCACCATAAATTCGGCCACTTTATTTTTTAAGGCTATGGAAAGTTATGAATACAGAAGAGCAAAACATGGAAACGACAGTTAAATGTCCAAAATGTGGATCAACCCATATTGAAAAGCGTAACCATGAACAAAACTTACAAAAAATTGGTGGTGTCTTACTCAGTGGTGCAGGAACTGCTGCAGGGACTGTCGGTGGTGCGGCATCTGGCGCATCTATTGGTGCTGCGATTGGTGGTGTGACTGCTGGCCCACTTGGCGTGATTATGGGCGGAACCATCGGGACTTTTGTTGGTGCAATTAGCGTCGGTATCACAGGCGGTTTCCTCGGACACCGTTTTGGTAAAAAAGCCGGCGTGATCGTCGATCAAAATATTTTTCTCGACTACCAATGTTTAGATTGCAAACAGCGCTTTGAAGTTGAGCAACAGCCTGAAGACGCTGCAAAGACTTCGGATCAAGACTAATTTCGATATTAAAAAAGAGCGCATCAGCGCTCTTTTTTAATAGGTTATTGTTTTTCTAATATGTATTTCTAGTCTATTGAAATACTATTCGAAAACCATGGCGAATCAATTATTTTGAAACATCAGTTAAAGATTTTGAGTCCACTTTAACTTGATCTTGTTTCGCCAAAAATTCTTTTTCTTCAGCTTTTTTCTCTTGCGGGAAATCCATACTGTGCAAAACTGGCATTGCCGTACACAAGGAAGATGCAGCCAATACGGAACACAGGAAAATCATTCGAAAATTAATAAAAGACATCACACACCCCAAAGAAGAAATTTAAATACAAATCATGTAATCAAAAAATAAAAATAACGCGCCCAAAAAGACAGCAAAAATCGATTCAAGGCCATCACTGAGCAGGCTGTATTTAAAAACTTTCAATATGTTATTGATATCACTTATTTTGGGTATTTTAAGAATAGTTCGACAGATTTATTTTTATATTTTTGGGCGCAAATACAATATCGTAAATAAAAGAAATCACACGTAAAAAAGCAAGAAAAGTGCAATATTTAAGCCTTTTCTTGCCCGTTCGCTACAAAGTTAGCGCAACTTCCTAGAGCAAGTAAGTATCAAATCAACTTTTTGACCACTTCGCCTAGGCGTTTACCCTGCTCTTCACATAAGTTTCGCTCATCTTGACTCAATGACTGATCATGGCGCGGACCACTGACATGGCTTGCACCATAGGGCGTACCACCCGTTTTGGTATTCGATAATGCAGGATGGGCATTACTTAAACCCATAACCATCATTCCATGATGGAACAAAGGCGGCAGCATGGTCAGCAAAGTACTTTCCTGTCCGCCATGCATTGAACCTGAACTGGTAAACACACAGGCAGGTTTGCCATGTAATGCGCCATTGAGCCAAAGCGCTGTGGTTTGATCCCAGAAATATTTCATTTCCGACGCCATATTACCAAAACGTGTTGGCGAACCAAGGGCTAAACCTGAGCAATGCGCTAAGTCATCTAAGCTACAGTAAATATCGCCTTCGGCAGGAATACTGGGCTGCACGTCAGTCACCACAGTAGATAAATTTGGAACGGTTCGTATTTTTACTGCCATTCCAGACGCTTCAATTCCATTGGCAATTAAATGTGCCATCTCACGTGTTGAACCATATTTGCTGTAATACAACACCAGTACATAAGCTTGCGTCATTTTTATAAATTCAATGAAAAAAGAAAACTATACGGTATTTTTCCTATTTTTTGGTTAAGCTAAGTGATGAAAATTGCATAAACATGACTAAAATAACTCGAGACTTGAACGAATGATCGAAGCATTTTTAAAAAAACTTCCCTTTTACGACAAGAAATGGTTTCAGTTTGTTTTATTTGTCATTCGACGTTTTGAAGCCGATCGCTGCCGTGAACAAGCAGGATCATTAACCTATACCACCTTGTTTGCAGTGGTACCCATGTTGACCGTATTCTTGGTCATCATCTCCTCAATTAAAGCTTTAGAACCTGCTCGTCAACAGCTTCAACAATTGATTTATAGTAATTTCCTACCGAAAACGACAATTGCTTTTGATAAAGCACTGAATGCATTCACCGATAAATCCAGTAACCTGACTGTTATTGGTGTACTGTTTTTATTCATTACCACAGTTATGATGCTGACCAGCATTGAGACAGTATTTAACCGAATTTGGCGGGTGCGTGAGACACGTGGCGGCATTATTGGCTTTATGCGCTATTGGACTATTATCTCATTAGGCCCAATCTTACTGGGTAGCGCATTTGTTGTGTCATCTACCTTGGCCTCTATGAATGTCCTCAGCAATAATTTTGCCGGCTATGAACTGGATGGGGCTTTTCTGCTGTGGATCTTGTCTTTTTCATTGACCATTTTAGGTTTTTTCATTCTGTATTGGACGATTCCCAACCGCAGTGTGCCGATTAAGGCGGCGCTGATCGCGGGTGTCTTTAGTGCCGTGGTATTTGAATTACTCAAAAACCTCTTTGGTTTTGTCATGTCAAATTTCACCAGTTATCAAATCGTTTACGGTGCTTTTGCTGCAGTGCCAATTTTCCTGCTTTGGATATTCCTTTCATGGAATATCGTACTGATTGGGGTAGAAATTAGTTATGCACTGACCGCTTTCAATTCGGGCAACGACCAAAAACGTCATCCTGTTATTATGTTGATGGATTTGCTTGAATTATTTTATAAAAAGCAAAAACTCGGTCAGAGCGTGACAGAAAAAGAAGCGCTTGAGGTTTTAGGGCGTGATGAAATCGGCCGCCTGCCAAGCTATATTTTATTGTTTGAAGAGCAACACCTGATTAAACGTACAGATGATGATCATTATGTTTTAGTTCGTAATTTAACCCAAGTGGACTTTTGGAGTTTTTACAGTAAGCTGCCCTATCCGCTCCCTAAACGGCAAGATTTAGGTCGCGTCGATCCAGATGATGTTTGGATGGAAAAAATTGGGCCGCAACTGGTCGAATCGGATGATTATCTCGCGGCCAAACTCTCGATTCCACTTGCGACTATTTTTGAAGAAAAATAAGCGTAAATAAAAAAAGGAGAGCCGTAGCTCTCCTTTTTTATTTATACATGATCTTAGGTCGCTGTGCGCTGACGTCCCATCAATTTAGCTAACCATCGATGCAAGGTTACCGTCATCACCCCGACCATTACTAAGGCCGTCCCCAAGATAAAGTTCAGTTCAATCGTTTCGTTTAAGATCAATACACCAAAGACCAGACCAAAGATTGGGGTAAGGAATGAAAATACGCCCAGACCATTGGCCAGATATTTACTTAACAGCCAAAACCACAGCATCAGACTGAAAAATGAAATAATGAGCACATGAAAAATCATGCTGCTGATGGACAGCACCGTCCAATGTACAGTCATTTGTCCTGTCAGCCACGCCACGGGTAATAAAAATACACAACCACCAACCAACTGATAAAACAAGGTCTGAGTCGGAGGTGCATCAGACAGTTTGGTGAGTCTTAATGAAATGGTGGTCAAGGCCCACATCACCCCTGCAAGTAATGCCATCGCATCACCCAACAGGGCTTGAGTGTTGACTGTAGTGCTACTTTCACGTCCCATAAACGACAGGACAATACCTGAAAAGGCAATAAAAATACCGACCCACTGGATCGCTGTAAGCTTTTCTTCAGGCAACTTCCAATGTAAACCTAATGCCACGAATATCGGTGCGGTATAGAGCAAGACAACAGTATGTGATGCAGAGGTATAGCGCAGGGATTCTGCCACTAAAATAAATTCAGCTGAAAATAAAAACGCCAACCAGATACCCGGTAGCAAGTATTCGCGTGTATATAAATGTGTCCCCGGCTTGAGACGAATCAGTGGAAAGACCAACAGCGCAGCCAAACCCGATCGAATGGCAATTTGCATGATCGGCGCAATATCAACCGCGGCCAATTTCAAAATGACCTGTTGAATCCCTAAAATCATGCACAAAATAATCATCAGACCAGAAGCTTTTGCATCTAGCGCCTTACGCTGTTCCACACTATTTACTCAACAATACGACAAGCAACACTATAGAACTGTCAGAAATAAAATATATACTTCAAAATAGACAAGTGATCTTCTTATTCAGGCAAAATTTCTCATGCGTCATAAAGCTCGTGCAGATCATACGCAGTTCCAACAACTTCCCACCAACGATGAAATTCAAGCAGCGCTATGGATCAGTTTTCGTGACGATCCTGCATTGTCTGTTTATCCCGTCCACGGTCATGCTTGGGGTGAATTTGTCTATGCCTTTAATGGCGTGATGGAAGTAAACATCAATCAGATAGACTATATTACTCCACCGCCTTATGGCATTTGGCTTCCCCCACACTTAGAACATAGTGGTTTAAATCGTACTGCAGTTTCACATGGCACCTTATATGTACATGAATCTCTATGCACCCACTTGCCGAAACAACCGGGGATTTTACTCAGCTCACCTTTAGTTACAGCGATATTCAGCCATTTGCGTCTGTTGCATCAACAAGCCGATCTCATGGAAAATACCGCCGAGTATCAACGCTTACTCCATGTGATCTTAGATCAACTGCATCAAGCCAAACTGGTCAGTAGTTATTTACCGCATTCGGATCACCCTGCCCTCAAACAGCTGCTTGATTATTTACATCAACATCCTGCAGATCAGAGCGCGCTTGAGCAATTGGCAAAGCGGATAAATATGACGGAACGTACTCTGGCGCGTTATTGTCAAAAAGAACTTGGGATGTCCCTGCATGAATGGCGACAACGTCTCAAAGTCATGAAAGCCATGTCCATGCTCAACGCAGGCCAAACCGTCGAAAATATTGCCTTAGAACTTGGCTATGCCAATGCCTCAGCGTTTATAAATATGTTTAAAAAATGGATGCTTTGCACCCCAGATCAGTTTAGGAAATCCGTTTTAAAGCCCTAAATGTGTTTAAATTTAGCTATAAGTGTCTCTATAAAGTGATTCAACAATCCGTTAAGATCAAAAAATCTACGAAAATGATAATAATTCCATTTCAAATGAATAAAAAAACCATTTTAGCGCTGTGTTTATCTGCCGTATTTTTAACGGCTTGTAGTTCCAAAGAACAGCGTGAATTTAAATCTGCACTCAAAACCGCTCAAAGTGGTGATGCGACTGCGCAAATGAAAGTGGGTGATTTATACCTCAGTGGAACGGGCACAGAACAAAATATCGAACAAAGTGTACATTGGTACAAAGCTGCTGCGGATCAAGGCACTACGGACGCATTCGCATGGTTGATGACCCAAGCTTATCAAGGCAACCCGCATGCAGATCAAGTGATTCGAAAGATGCAGCAAGATGGCAATATTTTCCTTGCACACTGGGTGCTAGACCTTGCAAAAAAGACTCATGATCCTGCTGCTGAATATACCGTTGGTTGGATGTACGACACTGGAAAAGGCTTAATTCAAGATAAGCACCAAGCGCAAATTTGGTATGAAAAAGCTGCCAAACAAAAGAATGTCGAAGCAATCAAAGTCTTGGGAAATCAACATTATTTTTCTGAACATCCTTCGTCTACACCCGACAAAGCAGCTGAATATTTAAGCTATGCCGCAGAACAAGGGCAAGATGCTGACGCGGCGATGAAAATGGCACATTATTATCATTATGATATTCGAGATGGTGAAAAAGCGCGACAATGGTATGCCAAAGCAGGTGCATTGGGAGACACTGACTCACAGCATATGGCCGAGACCTATGAAGCATGGAAAGATACTGGTCCTTTACAACCGAATGAGCCACCGCCATCAAGCAGTACCGAATAGATCAATCAAAAAAGGCTGCATTAAGCAGCCTTTTTTGTATTTTTTTCACAGATTATTTGACAAAAGTTGTCCAAACAAAATCCTGATTTTTGCCTTTCAGGGTCATTTTCAACTGCTCACCTGACTGTAGTGCCGCGACACCCGCAGGCGTACCCGTCATGACCACATCACCCGCTTCAAGACTAAACACTTGGCTAATATCTGCCAACAAAGTACCCACATCAAAAATCAGCAATGCAGTATCACCGTTCTGGCGCAGTTCATCATTGACATGCAAGGTGTAATGCACATCTTTCCAATCTTGAACCACCTCTTGAACATCGACCCAATCCGCAAGGATGCAAGAACCATCATAAGCTTTGGCACGCTCCCAAGGCTGACCTTTTTTCTTTAAGTCATCTTGTAGATCACGCAAGGTCAGGTCTAGCCCCAAAGTCACAGCTCCGACTGCTTCTAAGGCTTTGCGTGGATCAGTTTCAGCCGATAAAGGACGATCAATACGTAAACTTAATTCGCATTCATAGTGGCAACTGCCCCATGCAGGATTCCATGAGATGCCTTGCTCTAATGCGGTTAATGCACTTGGCGGCTTCATAAAAAGCACAGGACGGTCAGGAATTGCATTGCCTAATTCTTTGGCATGATCTGCATAACTACGACCGACGCAAACAATTTTAGATGGACGTGACTGCATACTACTCCCTCTTTTGTTATGAATAGATTGTCTTAGTGCTGAAAAGTATTGGTAAAAATCGCTTGGTCCGCAGTATCTTTAAATGCACTTTTCGGCACAATAATCACGGTTTTATTTTTCAGCTCAAGCATATAAGTCAATTTGCCTTCAGCAAAATTGGCCACTTCAGCATAATGGAAGATATTCTTACGACCATTGGCATGAATTTCTGCATAGTCTTGAAATAAATCAATACCTTGTTCACTTTTACCTAATTGGTACTTTACAAACTGGCGTTTAAACATCATCGGTAAAAACCAATAACGCATGATACCTTGAAGAAGTAAAAAGAAAGCACCCAGCCCAACATAGTAGGTACCGACACCATCTACACCCAAGTAAAAACCCCAGATGATAATCCCAAAGCTAATGGCTGGCGTTAAAAAACGCGTAAATTGCTTTTTGCCAAAAGTTGCTAGTGCAAAACCATCCTGTGATTCTTCTAGATTTAAAAAATAGCGCAGCGATAATGCAGGTAGATTTTCAGACATAAGCGTATGAATATTTAAAAATGAATTGCGCTAAATACTACACCACAATTCAAACTTGCTTCATGCTTTTTAATAGTCGGTTGTAACACTTCCCTTCGATCTAGAAATACGTTAAAAACAGCTACAAATAAAAGATTGCATACGCAGGATGTGACATGCAGATAACAAAAATAATCATGGTGCTGGTGTTTCTGAGTGGACTGAGCATATCGACCAGTTGGGCCAAATTCGTTCAATGGCAGCCCCAGATCCCCAGTAGTTTGGACTTATTTAATGGCAATGCCAAAGCCTTGGCAAATCTTGCCGGTGATCACATCGTGATTTTTGCACATCCCTCACAGCAGATTAGTCTACCCACGATGAAAGCAGGTCAAAAAGTCATTGGTAAATTTCAAAGTGCCGCCGTGGTTGTCCCAACCAACAGTAAAAATGTGGCGAGATTACTCAGTAATTATCCAAACTATGCTGGCTTATTTCCCACGCTAAAATCTGCTGAGGTTTTGCAACAACAAGGTTCAACCAGCCAAGTTGAATATCGAATCCATATCCCGACACCAATTCCGGTTTTAAACTTTAAAGAAACCGTGGTGATACAGCACCAAATTCAGCACAACAGCATTAATAGTTTGGTTCTAGAAGCACCAGTGCCCTTTGGTGCAGGGAAAATTGAATGGTTTGAGATTGACGCACAACACACCTTGATTAGTGTGACCCAATGGGGCGATTTAAATCAGCCCAAAGGTTTTTTGTTTAGCAAAATATTAAATGCCTTACCCGATGCCAAATTAGGGATTCCTGCGGGAACCAATGGTTTTTTACTCGAATCGTTACAGCGCCGATTTAAAACCTTTAGCAGTGAAACTCTCGCTGCAAATCAATTGCCTGAACTCAAATTAAATGCCTCTCAAATCGACAAGGTCACTCAATTAAGTCAAAGCTCGAAAGAACCTGTGTCCTTTATTTTGACAGCGCAGCGCGTTCCCTTTGGGCAAAATTATGAATTGATGCGCTTTAGCACCAGTTTTCAATATTATGCACAAGAGCCTTCGAGCTTACAGCGCTGGATTAATGTGTCTTCGTTCAAGCACTTATTTCCAAGACAAGTCAAACATATGCAAGTGCAGAAAATTAATCCGCACCTCATGGATGCCGACTATAAAATTTCGGTGGGTTTAGGTGTGATCAATATTCCCTTTGATTTTAAGATGCGTTTTAACTATCCCGACTTACTGCAAAATCAATACACCGCAACAGGTGGGGACTTAAAGTTTGTCCGAGGTGCAATGCATATTCGCCCCTTACAACAAGGGTCGTTATTACAATTGACCAGTGCGGTGAAGATTGATGACAAAGCACCGTTTTTACTTCGTGCTATGCGCAGTATGCCGTATCACGACATGTTACCGGCTTTAGGCGGAAATACGGTCTTTGCACTCAAAGTTAAACAGAAGTTAAGTTAGAACCTTGAGTGATGAGCTGAATTTATTGTTTTTAGCTATATTTCAGACACAAAAAAACCGCAACATGTGCGGTTTTTTCAATCTTGATCAAGTTGGTGCGCTCAGAGAGATTCGAACTCCCGACCCCTTAGTTCGTAGCCAAGTGCTCTATCCAGCTGAGCTATGAGCGCGACGTCTTGATGAGGCTCATTATACGTGATTTTTATTTTTTGTTAAGAGCTTTTTCATATAAATTTAACTAAACGCACAGCAAATAAACAATTACTCTTTAAACACGTTCAAAATCATCCTGATTTACTTTTTTAATGGCTTTTGAATCACAAGTTTGAAATTTAAACTTAGCAATACTCACGTATAAATGCTCAAAATGGATAACAAATATATTGCCCTCATTGAATCACGGCTTTAACTCACCCAACTTTTCTTTATCTTAGCTTTAAAAAAATGCATCACCATGAACATCTGAAATAAGCGTTAATCTGTTGAAGAAAGCAAATGGAATAGAACGCTTTATAAAAGCAAAAGACAAAAGACAAAAGACAAAAGACAAAAGACAAAAGACAAAAGACAAAAGACAGGCTGCATCAAAACGATAAATCACAGGCACAAAAAAACCGCAACATGTGCGGTAATTTGTTCAAGTTGGTGCGCTCAGAGAGATTCGAACTCCCGACCCCTTAGTTCGTAGCCAAGTGCTCTATCCAGCTGAGCTATGAGCGCGTAACTTGTGTCGTCTTAAAAGACTACGTTTTCAGATTTACTTATTGGTGCGCTCAGAGAGATTCGAACTCCCGACCCCTTAGTTCGTAGCCAAGTGCTCTATCCAGCTGAGCTATGAGCGCGACATAAGTAAATCGTGGCGGTGAGAGAGGGATTCGAACCCTCGATACAGTTGCCCGTATGCATCCTTAGCAGGGATGTGGTTTCAGCCACTCACCCATCTCACCGTAACGTGCCGCCATAATACAAAGATCATGATACGACTGCAAGCACAGTCGTTATATTTTTTTCATTTTTTTACTCAATTAGATATTTTTTAAACGATTTTCAAAAAATTAGTGCAAAATTAGTTCAGCACGCACTGCTGTCCTCTACTTTTCAGCTTTAAACCTTATAAAATATCGGCATAAAACACTTTATTGCAATCAATTGCGTGCAGTATCTGCTTGCATGACTTATGCTAATCCTAATCTTCTGATTTGAAGCCAAATACATATGAAAAACTGGGTCGATCCTGAAGCAAAAGCTGAAGCCGAACGTTATGACAATCCAATTCCAAGCCGTACTCTAATTCAAGAGACGATTGAACAACTGAAAACTGCAATGTCGCATGCCGATCTTGTAGAACATTTTGAAATTGCCGATCAAAAAAGTATTGATGCACTGAGTCATCGTCTGATTGCGATGGTTCGAGATGGTCAGTTGATGAAAGATGGATTTAAGTTCCAGCTTGCAGCTGAGCAACCGACTCATGAAGCAACGGTTTATATCAACTCAAAAGGTTTAGGCACAGCCAATATTAGCGGTGAAGATGACCTTTTACTTCCTGAACGTGAGTTGCGTCAGGTGTTTAATGGTGACCGTGTTAAAGTCCGCCAAACATCGGTAGACCGTAAAGGCAAGGCATGGGGCTTTATTACTGAAGTTCTACAGCATCGTGTCAAAGAAATTATTGGTAAAGTGTCTGAATATGAAGGTGAATATTTTATTCAACCGGCAAATCCCAATGCACACCAACCGATTACTTTAGAAAAAGAATTAATCGAGCATGCCAAAGTCAAACTCGGCGACTCTGTGCGTATTGCGATTGACAGCTACCCAACCAAAGAAGAATTTGCGACAGGTCATATTGTTCAGTCGATGGCAGATAAAGCAGACACTGAAATTATTATTCCACAAACCATTTTAGAGTTTGGTTTACCTTACGAATTCCCTGAAGCGGTACAACAAGAAGCCAACAGCTTTAAAGAACCCTCAGAACAAGATCGTGAAGATCGTGTCGACTTACGTGATTTAGCGCTTGTCACCATTGATGGTGAAGATGCCCGCGACTTCGATGATGCCGTGTATGCGGAAAAACGTCCGGGTGGTGGTTATCGTGTTGTCGTGGCAATTGCCGATGTCAGCCATTATGTACGTCCGGGTAAACCGCTCGATGACGAAGCTCAAGAGCGCGGTACATCGGTGTACTTCCCTCATTTTGTATTGCCGATGTTGCCTGAAGCGCTGTCGAATGGTTTATGTTCTTTGAACCCACACCTAGACCGCTTATGTATGGTTTGTGATTTAAACTTATCTCGCGCAGGCCGTGTTACCAAGTTTGAATTCTACCCAGGTGTGATGCATTCAAAAGCTCGTTTGACCTATACCCAAGTTGCCGAATATTTTGAAGGTAATAGTCAAGCGATTCCTGAAGACCGTGATGTGCGTAAATCGGTCAATACCTTATTCCAATTGTATCAAGTGTTGAAAGGCTTACGTGCTGAACGCCACGCGATGGAATTTGAAACCGTTGAAACTTATATGACTTTTGATGAGCTTGGCGGTATTAATGAAATCTTACCGCGTAGCCGTAATGATGCACATAAGTTAATTGAAGAATGCATGTTGTTGGCAAACGTCGCAGCGGCAGAATATGCATTAAAAAACGAAATTCCGATGCTGTACCGTGTGCATGAACCACCTGAGTTCTCACGTATTCAAAAGGTTCGTGATTTTGTGAAGTTATTGGGGCTGCCATTCCCTGAACAGCCGACTCAAGCTGACTATCAAGCCGTGATTGATGCCACCAAAGACCGTATTGATGCTCCAAGCATTCATGCCGTTTTACTCCGCTCAATGATGCAAGCTTATTATGGCGCGAACAATGCAGGTCACTTTGGCTTGGCTTATGAAGCGTATACGCATTTCACATCTCCAATCCGTCGTTATCCAGACTTGTTACTGCACCGTGCCATCAAAGCACAATTGAAGAAAAAACCTTATCCAATTTCTGGTGCTTCGCTGGATGATGCAGGTGAACACTTCTCTGCGACCGAGCGCCGTGCTGATGAAGCTTCACGTTCTGTCACTACATGGTTGAAGTGCCATTACATGCAGCAGCATTTGGGTGAAGAGTTTGTCGGTACCATCAGTGCAACTGCTGAATTTGGCCTGTTTGTAACGCTCAAAGACTTATATGTTGATGGCATGATCCACGTCAGCCAATTGGGTGATGACTTCTTTGTCTATGACCAACCAAGTCAGAGCTTAATTGGTCAATCTCGCGGTCAAGTTTTCAGTCTCGGCGATGAAGTGAAAATTAAAGTTGCTGGTGTAAATCTAGAAGAGCGCAAAATCGACTTTGAATTGATTCAACAATTGAGCCATGCAGGCCGTGCTATTCGCGCGCGTGCCCCTCGTGTTGCAAAACCCACAGCCAAAGAAGAAGTCTTTTCAGAGCGTAAAACCAACGTTGCTGAAGATGGAGAACAGCCCATACGACGCAAAAAAGACAAAGGAAAACCCAGCTCCTACAGCCAAAAACCTGCTAAAAAATCTGCAACAAAGTCTGAAGCGAAGGCTAAAGATAAAGTGAAGAAAAAGTTAAAAGTAAAAAAGAAAAAATCCAATGCAAAATCATCTGCGGATTAAGGTTTAAATCAAGAGCGCTTCGGCGCTCTTTTTGATTCTTCAGGTCAGTAAAGGCTGAGTGACCTCTGCAGAAGATGAATAATTCCTGATTTAGTCTTGATTTAACCCGTAACAAACCCTACATCTATAAATAACTCAGGATTTATATGAAGTAGAAAATATGACTTTAGAAAAGGCAACTTTGCCCGTTCCTCAATTTGATCAAATTACCTTAGATCAACTCAAAGAAAAAATTCAAAATGCGATTCAACACGGTCAACAATTTCTAAATGAACTGACGGTTGTTCCAGATTCGGTACAAAAACAACTGAATACGTTAGAACAGGTCGATGATCTTGAAAACAATATGAGTGAAGCATGGGGCGTGCTCTCGCATCTAAATGCCGTGATGAATAATGCTGAAACTCGTGAACTCTACCAATCTTTATTACCCGGCCTGAGTGAATACTATACGCAGCTAGGTCAACACACAGCGTTGTATCAAACGTATCAGCACGTACATGACAACAGTGTATTTGACACGCTGCCTGCGGCACAGCAAAGCGCAATTAAACTTGCGTTACGAGACTTTAAACTTTCAGGCGTAGCCTTAGAAGGTGAAGCGAAAAAACGCTATGCAGAAATATCTGCACGCCTTTCACAATTATCATCAGACTTTTCCAACCACGTATTGGATGCCACCCAAGCCTACTTCAAACCTTTAACAGAAGCGCAGCTCAAAGGACTACCTCAAGGTAGCATTGAACTTCTGAAACAATACGGTCAGCAACGCGAACTCGAACAGGCTGTAGCAACACTCGACTTCCCGTCTTATATTGCCATTATGACCTATGCCGAAGACCGTGAAGTCCGTGAAGCACTCTATAAAGCCTATACCACACGTGCTTCTGATCAGGCAGACGCTGCTGAATTTGACAATACAGCAGTCATGGAAGAAATCTTGAAGCTGCGTCAGGAAATGGCTAGCCTGCTTGGTTTTAGCAACTACGCCGAATTGTCTTTAGCGAGCAAAATGGCACCCGATGTGGCAACTGTTGATCAGTTCCTAATTGAACTGGCAGAACATGCGCGTGCGCCAGCAGAGAAAGAAATCGCTGAACTGAAAGCCATTGCAGCGCAAGACGGTATCACTGAGTTACAACCGTGGGATGCCACTTTCTACTCAGAAAAACTCAAAGTTCAACAGTTTAATTTGTCACAAGAAGACCTGAAGCCCTACTTCCCTGCACCTAAAATTATTCAAGGCTTGTTCAGCATTGTAAATCGTCTCTATGGCATCAATGTAATCGAGCGTGTAGCGCCTGTTTGGCATCCCGATGCACGTTACTTTGAACTTGAAGATCAAGGCAGCGTGATTGGCGGATTCTACTTTGACCTGTATGCACGAAGTGGGAAACGTGGCGGCGCATGGATGAGCGGCTTCCGTTCACGCATGCAAACTGAAAATGGTCTGCAAAAACCAATTTGCTACATGGTCTGCAACTTCACTCCACCTGTCGGTGAGCAAGCTGCTTTACTTACCCATGATGAAGTAACAACGCTGTTCCACGAATTTGGTCATGGCTTACATCACATGCTCACGGAAGTCGATAATATTGCTGTCGCAGGTACACATGGCGTGGCGTGGGATGCAGTAGAGCTACCAAGTCAATTCATGGAATTTTGGACTTGGGATCAAGAAAGTTTAGATTTACTCAGTGAACATATCGAATCAAAACAAACTTTACCAGCCGATCTGTTAAAAGCACTACAAGATGCACGTTTCTTCCAGTCTGGGATGCAAACTTTACGTCAAATTGAATTTGCCATGTTTGACTTAAATATCCATAAGGCCAACCCTGCTTTGGACGCTGCAGGCATCCAACAAACCTTAGATGATATTCGTCAAAAATATGCAGTTGCACCCACTACTTCGTACAACCGTTTCCAACATGGTTTCAGTCATATCTTTGCAGGTGGTTACGCTGCTGGTTATTATTCATACAAATGGGCAGAGGTTTTGGCAAGTGATGCCTTCGACCGATTCGAAAATGAAGGAATTTTTAATACTTCGACTGGCAAGTCGTTTAGACAATTTATTCTAGCAGTTGGCGGAAAAGATACGGCACTTGACGCATTTATCAATTTCCGTGGACGCGAGCCAAAAATAGATGCTTTGCTGCGTCATCAAGGTTGGACGAACGCATCTAAAAACGCTTAAACTAGTGACCTTAGTTAGATTCAAGGTAAGTATGATGACCATTAAACGACGCTTCATTGCAGGTGCAAAATGTCCAAAATGCCAAGCGATGGACCGGGTTGTCATGCTGACCTCTGGCGAAGACGAATGGATCGAATGCATTGATTGTGGTTACAGTGAAAATCGACCGACTCATGTCGATCAACCTGAACAACCAGCCGTGCCAGATGATATCGGTGTGATCCAATTTAAGCCGCGCCAGCCTAAATAAAAATTAAGGTCACATAATGCTAGTAGATCAAAGAAATAATCCAAAACTGTTAGTTGGAATCATTGGGGGCTTAACGTTATTGATTGCTATCTTTTTTGCATATCAATGGTTAAGCAGCAGTACAGCTGATAAATCTGTACTTCAAGAAGAAATGGTCGCTGCACCGGCTAAACCGCCTGTTGCAGTCCCTGTCCAATCTGAAACTGAAGCATCAGTCCCTACCGCAGAGACTGACACCATTAAATTGGTCGAAGAAGACATTTTAGATGCAGCTGTGCCTGAAAATGCCTCTTTAGCCAAAGAAGAAATTGCCAAATTAGATGACATTCAACAGCAATTGAATGATCAGGAACAAAGCTTAAAACAGCAGCATTCAGATGCAGATGAGCTGATTAAACTGAAAGAAGAACAAATTAAATTACTCGAAGCCCAGTTAGCACAACAAGCAAAATAACCGACTTCTGCTACACCCTGCGTACTTATAGGCTAGAATATCATCAGATTTTTTAGCCTTTTTGTTATGTCCACTACTACACCACAGAATATCCCCAAAGCAATTGGCTTTCTCATGCTGTCAGCGCTGCTTTTTTCCATCATGGGGGTTTGTATACGCTACGCATCTCACACGGTAGATAATGCCACCATCGTATTTTTTCGAAATGCGGTTGGCTTATTGATCTTTCTCCCTTTGATCCTGCAAAAAGGGAGCACATTTTTTAGAACTGAAAAACTGTGGATGCATACATGGCGTTCAATCGTAGGCTTGGTGGCAATGTATGGCTTTTTTTATGCCATTGCACACTTAAAACTCTCCAATGCCATGGTCTTCACCTATTCCTCACCGATCTTTATCCCCTTAATTGCATGGTTATTTTTAAAAGAAAAAATGACCCTGAGTATGCTCATTGCCGCAGTCATTGGTTTAATCGGCGTGCTCTTCGTCGCAAAGCCCGATGCAGGAATGTTCAATCAGTTATCACTCATCGGACTGAGCGCAAGCTTCTTGGCAGCCATGGCATTTGTCACTGTCCGTGCGCTTACAGCAACAGAACCGCCTGAACGCATTGTGTTTTATTTCTGCTTTTTTGGCACACTTATTTCCATGATCCCAATGTTTTGGCTCTGGCGTCCCTATAGTTTAAAAGAGTTAGCTTTTCTGATTACAGCGGGACTTTTGGCCAATATCAGTCAAATTTTTATGTCCAATGCCTATAAGCTCGCACCCGCAGGTCAAATTGGCCCCGTGAACTATATCACGATTATTTTTGCAGGTATTTGGGGCTTTGTTCTTTGGCAGGAACTGCCAGACATTTACAGCCTATTCGGCTTTGCTTTTATATTTTTAGCGATTTTGCTCTGTAGTCCAATCCTACAAAATAAGTTTAAAAAGTCATAAAGATTCAAACCATTTACCATCAAATGCACAGCCCCTTATTCAATAAAAAAGCACCCGAAGGTGCTTTTTTAATGCTTCAAAATTAATTTATTGATACCAACCAAACAGCTTAAAGAAATACGGCAGATACGCAATAATCAACATTGCAGGGAACAGCACAATCAGCGGCAAAATCCAACGTTCATAACGGTAATAAAACGACAAGTGACGAACTTCAGCATCCGCTTCATTTACTTCAGCATCCCCTATCGACTGTCGGGCCAAGAGGTGGTTCAATGCAACTGGAGGCGTAACATAACCTAGCTCAAAACCAATGAGTGTAATCATCCAAAAATGCACAGGATGAATACCGTATTGATAGGCTACAGGAGCAATAGTTGCAGAAATTAAAATGACTGCGCCAAACGGATCCATAATCATACCCACAAAGACCATCAATCCGACAATCAATGTGATAACCAAAAAAGTACTGCTGATATCAGTTGGGAATAAACTCATGACTTCAGTACGCTCTAGCAATCCACCAACGCTTACCGAAAGCGCCATCAAAATAACCAAAGCACCGATATGTCCAACGGTTTCACTGGTCGAAATATGCATCGACTTCCAAAAACCAACTTGACGTAGAATCTGCATAGAGCTGGATTGAGCCACTGTATGATTCGCAGCCTGCCCATCATCTGTGCTATTGCCATGTAATCCTTCACGGTATTCTGCATGTGCAACCTGTGCGCCGGCTAAAGCAGGTTCAGCATTCGCACTATAATTTGCTGTTAGTGTTTCATCCCAATGCCCAACTGCTGACAATGGTGCTGGCTGATGACGTAATTTATCCACTAAAACGATCATCAGCAGAATAACAGGCATCATGACTGGTGCAGTAAATTCATTTAAATCTGTATTCAATAAATATTTATAGAACATCCAGATCAGCACGAAAATCACAATATAAGGAATAACGGCTAAGAAGGCACGTCCTGACTGCGGCGCTGCCACATTGGCTTGAGCAATACGGAACTTATGTTCTGCAAAAAATAACGACACAATTAAAAACATCGTAGATGTCAGCAAGAACGTATAAATACCATATTGATAAAGCAGATCCGTGGTCACTTCTTTATTTAGCGATGCAACAACCACAATCAATAAGCATGGACGTAAAACCACCCCAAGCGAACCGGACATTGCTGTTGCAGCCAAGGCAAATTGACGGCGTCCGCCAGCGTTCCACACTTCCTTATAAATAATCGCGCCTGCCGCAATGACAAAGATCCCCGATGCGCCAGTATAGGCTGTAGGCAATGCTGCTGCGATTAAAATCAGCCATGTTAAAGTCTCAGGAGCTAAGTTCCATGGGCGTAAAATATTCAAGAATAAATCTACGACACGGGTTTGCTTCAACAACATACCCGCCCAAATGAATAACGCTAGATTCAGGAAAATACTTGAAAACTCGACCAATTGCCCTAAATAGATACCTTGACCCATCGGGTAGTCCATAAAGAAGATAAAGGCGATACCTGTAATCAACGCCATATACGCATATAAAGGCACGCTTAGGAACGCGAAACTAAGACTACCGCCCTCTTTGGCATCTTTTGGCGGACTAAACAATTGCAAAACACTGATCAATGTCAGGATTGAGAACAGCGTCATCCACATCCAATAAATCAGTTCAGTTTCGGTAGTCATTGGAACTCCCGAATTTTTCACTGAATTGAATTGGCTGATACTTGAGTAGGTTAACAGTCCATTACCGAAGCTCATCATCAGGCTATAAACACGATAATCCTTCTTGGTTGCAGGACCGCGTAGACCAATATGATGAATTTTCAATGTCGCACTAATCGCAGCTATAACCACCATAAAAATCAACAAAATGGCGCGATTTTCAGTACCAAATTTAAAGATACCGAAGAAGCTTGTTTCAAAATTACGATAGGCGCGAATACTCGGATGCTTCTCCATATGTTGCATGGCTTTATCATAAAATTGATACTTTTCTTCACACTGCTGCACACCCGCTAAAATAGACGAACGAACGTCATTCTCAGATGCCGTACCAAAAAAATCAGCAAACTCATCTGCTGCATTGGCTTGCATTTGAGTTTTCACCAACGCATCGACATTCGGGTTACGGTCACATTCAGGCTTGGCAGGCTCAGCCCTTAAAAAAGAGTACTGCATACCTGTTGCAGTGTCACCATACAGTCGCTCTCCCATACGGAGCAACTGCCCATGGATCATCTCCCCTGTACCGATAATTAGTGTAAGCAGAAGCAAGATCAATACGACTAGAGTCGAAATCCATTCTGTCCAGACATAACGTAACAGACCAACGATGCTGGATCTGTTTTGTGCATCATTTTGCATGAGTCTTCCTATTTTTATTTTGGAGCCTAGCTGGACTAAGCATCCTCTTCCTTATCGGTTCGAGAAGTTCCTTTCCCTGACCTAACTGTTTTATTATTACGTTTAAATTTGCATCAATATTCAAAACATTAAAATGACAATATGTATTTTCTTTTCGGTTTTTTTTGTCAACCCAATCACCTAAAGTGAGCTAACGATCCCAGAAATAATTGCCAACAAGATAGAACAAGGCGATGATAATGCCCCAAATCACCCCCAATAAATGTGCTTCGACTAAAATGGGGCTTCCAATTAATTCAGCCGTTCCCGTATTGCCCACGGTATTTTCCCACACCAATTTTGCCAAAATCAGCAACAATACAAAGGCTGCAAAATTTCGCTCCCGTCGATACATCAAATGCACACAAGCGACCGCGACATAGGCACCATGCAAGACACCAGATAATCCGGCATAGGCTTCAATATCGGGTAAGAAAAAATAGAAACTTAGACTGATTAAAGGAGATAAAATCAATAAAATGGCAACAAAATGCCATGTCGAAACTCGTGGGAAAATAAACGGTAAGCAAATAAAGGCCAATATATTTAAAACAAAATGAATCCAACCGACGTGAACCCAATGTGCGGTCCATAAGCGCCAAAAATCATGAAATAAGTCATCTTGCCAATAGATAAAATAATCTTTAAATACCTGTAGCGAGGCACAGATCGAAACGAATAGGGCAAGAAAGACAATTTTCGGTATTAAAAATTGTAGTTTCATTTTCGCTCCTCCTGTACCTCACTTTTAAACGCTATTGCAAAGATTAATTTGCAGCTGTGCCACTGGTTTCAATATCACCACTAAACAAATCATCGAGTTCAGAACTATTGGCACTTTCATCCCAGAAATGTTCCATACCATCATCAGCCGTACGAACGCCTGTATGTTCAGTCCAATAACGATCTGAAATCCCTTTCACCATGGTTTCAGCCATGCTATCGATGAGCTTAAATTGTGGATTAACAGGTTTCTCATCGCTACGCGCTTGTGCAAAGGTACGTAAGGCATCACGGATTTTCGCATCATCGCCACTGGCTTGTGCAGCAACCGCATATAAAGCATGTGACAGTCTCACACCCTTTTGCTCACCAATTTGCGTAGATTGTTTCAATGTTTGGTATGGATCAGGTTTTCCATCACCTGCACCCGGCAATAACGTCCAGATCACAGCGCGGGTTGCATTTGGTGCGCCCCAGAATTTTTCATTATTCAGACACACCATACCGCGTTCAACAATCGCAGCAATGTCTTTAGGAACGTTTACCGCCCCACCTGAGTTAATATCATTGGTCATGGCCTGTAAGCCACTTAACATTCCCAACATATACACTGTTTGGTCAATGTCGCTGTTCATTTTTGGACAGCCTTCACCTAGACTTTTCTTATACTTCTTTTCAAAACGATCTTGAAATAATTGATAGCCGGTATATTGACGCTGTGCCGCAAGTGCCGCCCAACGCTTTTGCTCAACACGGGCATCCTGTGCTTCGGTTACTTGGTTAGCTTTAGATGCACGTAAATAACGTAACTCTGCATCCAAGGCTTTTTGTTCTGCACAAATCCCTGCTGCTGAATACATCAACACAGCCACACGTGTTGGGTCTGCGCCCATATCTTTGGTGGCCATAATGGCTGGGGTTAATGAATTACCTGAATTACACACCATTTCAGCATCTTCCATGGCTAAAATTGGTGGCACAATATGTTTTTCGGTAAATCCGAGTGCAACATTAGCACCGGTTTTTACAACCTGTGAACAACCCGCGAATAATGTACTTGTTATTGCTACAACTGCCACACCCTGGCATATTTTTTGGACGCTCGACATTTTCCTGTCCTCTATAATTGTGTTTATGTCCATCACGACAAACATATCAGAAGCAAAAAATGAATAAAAGAGTATTTGCTCTAATTTGAACGACACACTGTGCCATGAATCACGCTGAATGCAATTGACTGATTTTTTAGAAAGACTAAATTTTAGGCAAAAAAAAAGTAGCATAGCGACGGTTCGGCACATGCTACTTATTAACTGTGAAAGCGTTTGACTGCTTATTTTTGAGTTAACTGTTCCTTCAGCACTGTTCCTAGTCGTCCTATAACAATTGCTAACACAATCGCTATTACCAGAAACATCCAAGTTGGCATCATCATGATGATTTCATTTAACGGCTGTTGGTAAGGCTAATATATAGGCAGAGAATCACCGCACAGCTTAAAATTGTCAGACAATTTAAATATTTTGCCAATAAAATCCAATCCTGTCAGACAAGATTATTTTACCTGCAATATAAGATAATGAAATATTTTCATTTTATTGAATTTTAAAAATTAAGGCTGTCTAACAATTAGATCATTTTGGCCAATACTTTGAGTGATTTCCACTGTTTCAAGGACAATTGATCGCGCCAAATAATCACTGGTTTTGCACGCGCATGCATAAAATACACCACGATATACATTTGATGATCCAAAATATGGCTAATTTGAACGCGTTGCACCGGACGGTTGAGTCGTTGCAAAGACCAATAAGTTCCATCCAAATAATCTAGACTGGTGACGTGTAAATGCTTACGGAAAAACAGTACATAAACCACTAGTCCAATGAGGAAAAATACCCCCCAAAGCATAGGTGTTAGTAACTGATAAAGCAGCGTCATCAATACCGCAAAAATAAAAAACTGAAACGCATGCGATAAAAAACTGCGTTTCAGTTTGAATTGCCGATTATCCATGAACGTAATGTTTTAATTTTTGAATAAACGTTTTTAATTCAGGACGTGGCGGTTCACTAACTTCCATAAACCAATCCAACAAATCTGGATCTTCTGCAGCAACGAGTTCTGCAAACATGTCTTTTTCAGCTGCATCGGCTTGTAAATAGTAATTTTTGACGTAGGGATCAAAATAAACATCAATCTCTTTTAAACCACGACGTGCGCGGTAGATCACTTTACGCTCTTCTAAGCTGATTTCATCAGTCATTGTCTTCCCCAATCGTTGAACCCGTCTAGTGTAACTCATCCACCCCATTGAAGTGGAGTGTTTTCAAAGATTGACCGAATGCTTCAACGCAATTCTTGCTTTTGAATGTTCTGCACATTGCAGTCACACGCTGCATCTTATAACTTGAAGACAAAGCCATAAAAATGAATAGGATATTCAAAATGCAATCTGGAGCGATTCGCCCACTCAATAACATGCTGCCACGTCAATTATTTAATGCAGAGCATGATGCATTTCGTGAAACAGTACGAAAATTTTATGAAAAAGAAGTTGTACCCAATATCGAAAAATATGAAAAACAACAACATGTTGACCGTGACTTATGGAATAAAGCTGGTGCCATGGGCTTGCTTTGCCCGACCATGCCCGAAGCTTACGGTGGCTATGGTGTAGACCGACTCTATAGCATGATTCTGATTGAAGAGCAGGCCTATGCTATGGACTCCTCTACCGGCTTTTCACTGCATTCCGACATTGTGGCCAATTATATTCATAACTTTGGCAATGAAGAACAAAAGCTGCATTGGCTGCCGAAAATGGCATCTGGCGAAACCGTGACTGCCATTGCAATGACCGAACCGGGCACAGGTTCAGACCTACAAGCCGTACGCACGACAGCTACAGAAGATGGTGATGACTATATTATTAATGGGTCAAAAATCTTTATCACCAATGGCTATTTATGTGACATGGCGATTGTGGTCTGTAAGACAGGCAATAGTGAAAAAGGCTCTGCCAATTTATCGTTAATTATCGTCGAGGCAGATCGCGTCGGTTTTAGTAAAGGCAAACCTTTAAACAAAATTGGCATGAAAGGTCAGGATACCTGTGAACTGTTCTTTGACAATGTCCGCGTCCCTAAAAGCAACTTACTTGGCATGCAAGGTATGGGCTTTATGATGCTGATGAAGGAATTGGCTTGGGAACGTATGTTGGTCGCGATTATTTGCCAAGCCGGTGCAGAAGCAGCCTTTGCGCACACTGTTCAATACACCAAAGAGCGTAAGGCATTTGGCAAGACCGTATCTAGTTTCCAAAACACCCGTTTTAAATTGGCAGAGCTACGCACTGAAATCGATTTTTGTCGAACTTATCTAGACCGTTGTATGGAGCTGCAACTTGAGGAACAGCTCGGTATTGACGCAGCCGCAGCTGCTAAATACAAAATTTCAGAAATGTTCTCCAAAGTCGTGGATGAATGTCTGCAGTTGCATGGCGGCTATGGCTATATGCTTGAATATCCAATTGCACGGGCTTATATCGACAACCGTGCCAATCGTATCTATGCCGGTACCAATGAAATTATGAAAGAGCTGATTTCCCGCTCTTTATAACAACAAAGCCCATCATCGGATGGGCTTTTATATTCTTTCGATATCAACTTAAATCATTCACAAAATCACAGATGAGTGCAGCGACCAATGCGGGTTGCTCTTTGTGCGGCATGTGATGAAGCCCTTCCAAAATCTCTAGCTCAGCATCACCTTGTATACCCGAAAAAAGTTTCTGAGCTTGTGCTGTCGTCCCGTATTCATCCAGTTCTCCATGTATGACCAAGCTTGGACACTGTACTTTTCCAACATAATGCTCAAGGTTCCATTGACGAAAACTCGGTGAAAGCCAAGTTTCCGTCCAAGCATCCAAAACCCATTGGGCTTTATCCCCATGGTATTTAGCCAAGCGTTCAAGCTGTCCCGGCTGCGCAAACCCTGTTTTAGCTTCACGTATACCCGATAATGTGAGTTCTTCCACTTCATACTGTGCTGCTATGGTAATCAGACCTCGACATTGTTCAGTATATTCACTGGCAATGACGACTGCCATTCCCCCACCGACACTATGTCCCATCACAATAAACTGTTGAATGGAATAATATTGAAGAAGCGCCCTAAAGCTCCGCTGTGCTTCAGCATAGACAAAATCAGTACTTAATGGATCAGGGTTCGCTGATGATTTCCCGAAGCCCAACCGATCATAGGCAATCACCGTTCTGCAAGACTCAGCAGCCAATTGCGCAGGAAAATCACGCCACAAATCAACACTGCCTAGTGAATCATGCATCAATATAATCGGAGCCAAAGTTGCATCTTTATCTGTAGTTTCAGGCTGCCAAGCTTTGGTATATAGCTCATAAGCATTTAATTTTATAAATTCTGAATGTTCTTGAATATTCACATTAACCCTGTGTACTTTTCCTTATTTCAACATGATATATTTTTCAACAAATAATGCGCATCAAATAAAACCCTAAAGTCACATATCTAAAGCAAAAAAAAGGAGCATGATGCTCCTTTTTTATGTAACTGACTTAAGAAACTAATCTGGGTTTAGCCGCTAGTTGATCAGACTTTTTTTCAAATTTCAGCACCCCATCTTCAAATGAAGCATGCTTTAATTCTTTACGATCTGCCAAATAGTTATTGCTGACTTTCCACGGTGCATGTTTACCCTGTTTTGGCATCACATCTGCTGCACGTGCAATATAGCCTGAAGTCAAGCTTCCCATTACTGTATCTTCTAACAACTCGGTCGCATCGCCTTGTGGAATCACTTGGTTATAACCATTTTGATCCATATAGTTAATCAATTTACAGATGTATTCAGAAGCAATATCGACTTTTAATGTCCATGAAGCATTAATATAGCCAATAATCATCGCCATATTTGGTACATCACTTACCATGACACCACGGTACAGCATATGCTTAGAGGTATTTAATGGCTGACCATCGATTGTGGCACTGATGCCACCTAAAATTTGAATGTTGAGACCTGTAGCTGAAATCACCACATCTGCATCAAGATGTTTACCTGATTTCAATTGAATGCCATTTTCAGTAAAACTTTCAATTTGATCGGTTTCAACAGATGCACGGCCTTCGCGTAAAATTTTAAACAAATCACCATCTGGCACCACACAAAGGCGCTGATCCCAAGGATTGTAATCTGGGGTAAAGTGCTTCATATCCACTTTACCTTTCAACTGCAACTCAATTGATTTTAATAAAAATTTACGGAGTAATTTAGGTTGCTTTTGTGCAACAGCATAAACAGCCCGTTGGACACCGATATTTCGTGCACGGGTAAGTTTATAAGCAACATCTTCAGGTAATACTTTACGCATTTTGTCGTAAATGATGTCAATAGAAGGTACTGAGGCAATATAGGTCGGAGAGCGCTGTAGCATAGTCACATGCCCTGCACCGCCTTTTGCCATAGCTGGCACAAGGGTAATTGCTGTTGCGCCACTACCAATAATCACCACTTTTTTGCCTGCATAATTAAAATTTTCAGGCCAATGTTGTGGATGAATGAAGGTACCTTTAAAGTTTTCCTGCCCTTTAAACTCAGGTTGGAAACCTTGGTCATAATTATAATAACCCGTACAGCCAAAGACGAAATTTGCAACCCAGGTTTGTTGTTTCTTCTTCGCATCTTCAATAACAACAGACCATTTACGAGTTTGTGAATCGTAGTTCGCACTCATAACACGCTGCTGAAAATGAATTTTTTCTTTGATCTTATATTCGTCAATCACTTCAGAAAGGTAGCCTTTAATCGAAGACCCATCAGCAAGCACACTAGATTTTTTCCACGGCTTAAAATTAAAGCCAAAAGTTGACATATCCGAATCAGAACGAATACCCGGATATTTAAAAAGATCCCATGTACCACCGAAACTTTCACGTCGTTCAATAATTTCAAATGAACGATTTGGACAATTTTTTGAAAGATGAGCAGCCAAACCTACACCAGAGATCCCTGCACCTACAATGAGAATATCAACTTGTTTTTCCATGTTGTTCTTTTAAACTATCTTAGATTTATATTTATTAAATCACATTTTTGACAATGCACAATGTCAAGTTTAAGCAAAATGCGATTTATTTTTATCTTTTAAGGACAAATTGAATTATTGTCTAACAATATACAGCCAAAACAAAACTGCAGGCATTAAAAAAGGTCGGTTAAAAACCGACCTTTTTTAGAACAACGTACGCTGCTCTTCACGAAATTAGTTAACTTCGCGATCTACTAGCTCAACGTAAGCCATCGGTGCAGCATCACCTGCACGGAAGCCCGCTTTAAGAACACGTAGATAACCGCCGTTACGTTCTTTGTAACGAGGGCCAAGAACGGTAAATAATTTACCAACAGTTGCAGCTGAACGAGTACGAGCAAACGCTAAACGACGGTTTGCTACAGAATCGACTTTAGCTAAAGTGATTAAAGGCTCAGCAACACGACGTAATTCTTTTGCTTTAGGAACAGTAGTTTTAATTAACTCGTGTTCGAACAAAGAATTAGCCATGTTTTGGAACATCGCTTTACGATGACTGCTTGTACGGCCTAATTTCACACCACTATTACGATGACGCATGGTGATAGTCCTACTTAATTAACGGCTACGATAAGCAAAGCGATCGTCCATGCGGAGGCTAGCCGGTGGCCAGTTCTCTAAACGCATGCCCAATTGCAAGCCTTTCGATGCCAGAACATCTTTAATCTCAGTCAACGATTTTTTACCTAAGTTAGGAGTTTTAAGCAACTCAACTTCAGTACGTTGAACAAGATCGCCAATGTAGTAAATATTTTCTGCTTTCAAACAGTTAGCAGAACGAACAGTAAGCTCTAGATCATCTACTGGACGAAGCAAAATCGGATCAACTTCTTCACGAGGTTCTTGAGCAACTGGTGCTTGATCTTTCTGAAGATCAACAAAAATTGCAATTTGTTGTTGCAAGATTGTTGCCGCTTTGCGGATTGCTTCTTCAGGATCAACAGTACCGTTGGTTTCAAGATCAATGATCAATTTATCAAGGTCAGTACGTTGTTCTACACGAGCGTTTTCCACTGTGTAAGACACACGTTTGATTGGGCTGTAAGAAGCATCTAATTGTAAACGACCCACTGGGCGAGTTTCGCCTTCAGGGAAGCGTGAATCAGAAGTCTCATAACCACGACCTTGAGAAACTTTCAGGCGCATTTTTAATGAGCCAGAAGCACTTAAAGTACCGATCAAGTGTTCAGGGTTAACCACTTCAACATTGTGTGGTAAACGAAGGTCAGCGGCTGTAACGTCGCCAGGACCTTGTTTTTCCAATGTCAGATAAGCTTCATTTTGATCGAACAGCTTAATAGACAATCCTTTTAGGTTCAGCAAGAGCTCGACGATGTCCTGCTGCAAGCCTTCCAAAGTACTGTACTCGTGCTCGACACCTTCAATCTCTACTTCAACCACGGCTGCGCCAGGTAAAGAAGACAAAAGGATACGACGTAAAGCATTACCAAGAGTATGACCAAAGCCACGCTCTAATGGTTCTAGAATAACTTTTGCCGAGGTCCCGCTTGCCGCTTCGACCTTGATCGCTTGCGGAGTTAGAAACTCATTTGCAGTACGCGTCATTATTGCTACCTCAAGGATTATTTAGAATACAATTCTACAATCAAGCTTTCGTTGATTTCAGCAGGTAAATCAGAACGATCTGGTGCAGCTTTGAACGTACCTTCCAATTTAGAATGATCAATTTCAATCCAAGCTGGAATGCCACGTTGAGTCGCTAACTCAACTGCGTTTTTGATACGCAATTGTTGTTTAGCACCTTCGTGAACTGCAACAACGTCACCAGCTTTAACTTGGATAGACGCGATGTTAACACGACGACCATTTAAAGTGATTGAACGGTGAGATACAAGCTGACGAGCTTCTGCACGTGTAGAACCAAAACCCATGCGATAAACAACGTTATCTAGACGGCTTTCAAGAAGTTTCAACAAGTTTTCACCTGTTGCGCCTTTAACACGAGCAGCTTCTTTGTAGTAGTTACTAAATTGACGCTCTAAAACACCGTACATACGACGTACTTTTTGTTTTTCACGTAATTGTAGTGAGTACTCAGATTGTTTGCCGCCACGAGCGCCACCATGTTGGCCAGGTGCTTTAGCAGCTTTTTTTGTTTTGACGTCAAATGGTTTAACGCCAGATTTTAATTGCAGGTCTGTCCCTTCGCGGCGAGAGAGTTTGCATTTTGGACCAATATAACGAGCCATGAATGTTTCTCCTTACACGCGACGTTTTTTAGGTGGACGGCAACCGTTGTGCGGGATTGGCGTCACATCGGTAATGCTGTTAATTTTATAACCCACTGCACCTAAAGCACGAACCGCAGATTCACGACCTGGACCAGGACCTTTTACAAGGACGTCCAAGTTTTTCAAACCGTAATCTAAAGCAGCTTTACCAGCAACTTCAGCAGCTACCTGAGCAGCAAACGGAGTTGATTTACGTGATCCACGGAAGCCTTGTCCACCAGAGGTAGCCCAAGCCAGTGCATTACCTTGACGATCGGTAATAGTCACAATGGTGTTATTAAAAGAAGCGTGAATGTGTGCAACACCTTCAGAGACGGTACGAGTGACCTTCTTGCGTGTGCGAGTATCTTTAGCCATCTTTTAGCTTCCAGAAATCTTATTTCTTAATAGGTTTGCGCGGACCTTTACGGGTACGTGCGTTAGTTTTGGTGCGTTGACCACGGACAGGCAAGCTGCGACGATGACGAAGACCGCGGTAGCAGCCTAAATCCATTAAACGTTTAATGTTCATGGAAATTTCGCGACGTAAATCACCTTCGGTAGGAACCTTAGTAACTTCTGCACGAATCGCATCAAGCTGAGCGTCATCTAATTCACGAATTTTAGTTGTTGGTGCAATACCAGCAGCAGCTAAGATAGCTTTTGCAGTGTGGCGACCAATACCAAAAATGTACGTTAGAGAGATAACAGCATGCTTGTTATCCGGAATGTTTACACCGGCAATACGAGCCATTCAATTTTCTCCAAAAAGGCAGTTAAGATAATCAACCGCCCGACAAAATCTTTGAGGGGCGGATAATAACCTAATTAGCCTACTGAAATCAACAGGTCTTGATCAGATTAACCTTGACGCTGCTTATGACGAGGTTCTGCGCTGCAAATTACGCGAATAACCCCATTACGACGGATAACTTTACAGCTACCACAAATTTTCTTTACAGAAGCTTGAACTTTCATAATGAAACCTCTAAGTGCGCTTATCCTTTCGGATGAGCAGTCGTTTTACGCATTAACGATTGATTGTCATATTGATGCGATGTGAGATGAGCTTGGAGCTGAGCCATAAAGTCCATCACCACCACCACTACGATCAGTAAAGACGTACCACCTAAGCTAAATGGAATACCAAATGAGCTTTGTAGAATCATCGGCATTAAACAGATGATTGTGATATAAACCGCGCCAATAAAAGTCAAACGATTCAAAATATGATCTAAATAGCGTGCAGTTTGCTCACCAGGACGAATACCCGGTACATAAGCACCACTACGTTTTAAATTCTCTGACACTTCTTTCGGACTAAATACTAGCGCAGTATAGAAGTAACAGAAGAAGATAATTAATGCACCAAATAGCACCAAATACATCGGTTGACCCGGCGACAATACGAGTGCCAAATCTTGTAGGCCACGTTTAATCACGCCAGCATTTGGGTCTGCACTGCCAACCCATTGCCCTAAGCTCGCTGGGAACAATAGCAATGAACTCGCAAAAATTGCAGGAATCACACCCGCCATATTAATTTTTAATGGCAAATGTGTTTGCTGAGCAGTAAATACACGACGACCTTGCTGTTTTTGAGCATAGTTTACTGGAATGCGACGCTGCGCCTTCTCAATAAACACAATTGCTGCTAACACTGCAACAGATAGCAATGCAAAGATTGCAAGACCAATTAAACTTGATTGGCCATTATCTACTGAGGTTAAAGATTGCAGAACCAAGTTCGGCAAACCAGCAACGATACCAGCGAAGATGATCATGGAAATACCATTCCCTACTCCACGCTCAGTAATTTGCTCACCTAACCACATCAGGAACATTGTACCTGCAACCAAAGAAGTTACAGCAGGAACGTAAAAAGCAAGTCCACTAGTCAAAGTAATATTTTGACTAATCAGACCTGCACACATCCCAACGGCTTGCACAAGTGCAAGAAACAATGTGCCTTGTCGCGTATATTGATTGATCTTACGCTTACCTTGTTCGCCTTCTTTCTTTAAAGCTTCCAGCGAAGGAACAACCGTAGACATTAACTGCACGATAATCGATGCAGAGATATACGGCATAATCCCAAGAGCAAGAATTGACATACGCTCTAATGCACCACCTGAGAACATGTTAAACAAACCAAGGATCGTACCTTGGTTTGCATTAAACAGATTCTCTAGTGCGGCATTGTTAATGCCCGGTACTGGAATATGTGCTCCCAGTCGAAAAACCAACAACGCCCCGATGAGGAACATCATACGGCGAATAATTTCACGATATTTCACATGAAAAGGTTGGCCTTTCATCATGTTAACATGACCTGTCGAACTAGGAGTCATAGACACTGGGGATTACTCCTCGACTTTACCGCCAGCAGCTTCAACAGCAGCTTTAGCGCCTTTAGTCAATGCAACACCTTGAACAGTGAATGCACGAGTAATTTCACCAGAAAGTACGATGCGTGCACGCAACATATCTTTACGTACAACGTTAGCAGCTTTTAAAGTTTCAAGAGACACGATGTCGCCTTCAACTTTAGCAAGTTCTGATAAACGTACTTCAGCAGTTTTCAAAGCCATTTGGCTAGTGAAACCGAATTTAGGTAAACGACGGTATAACGCAGTTTGACCACCTTCGAAACCAGGACGTGTACCACCGCTCTTACGTGAGTTTTGACCTTTGACACCACGGCCACCAGTCTTACCAACGCCAGAACCGATACCACGGCCTAAACGAAGGTTGTCACGCTTAGCACCTTCTGCAGGTGCAATTGTATTTAAACGCAGAGTCATGGCTTATTCCTCTACACTAACCATATAGTAAACTTGGTTGATCATACCACGGTTAGAAGGCGTATCTTGCACTTCAACTGTATGACCAATACGACGCAGACCTAAACCTTTAAGGCTAAGCTTGTGATTTTTCAAGCGGTGCGATGAAGATTTAGTCTGGGTAACTTTAATCGTTTTCATGATTGATTACCCTTGAATTTGTGCTACTGATAAACCACGTTTCGCAGCAACTTTCTCAGGAGAAGTCATATCACGCAAACCGTTAAAAGTTGCGTTTACTACGTTAGCAGCGTTAGTAGAACCATAACACTTAGTTAATACGTTACGTACACCTACAGCTTCTAAAACTGCACGCATAGCGCCACCAGCAATTACACCAGTACCTTCAGAAGCAGGTTGCATGTAAACGCGGCTTGCACCGTGACGAGCATTGATAGGGTGCTGAACAGTACCGTCAACAAGGTCAACAGTAATCATGTTGCGACGAGCAGCTTCAAGTGCTTTAGAAATAGCAGCTGGAACTTCACGTGCTTTACCACGACCAAAACCTACGCGACCATTACCATCACCCACAACAGTTAATGCTGTGAAAGAGAAGATACGACCACCCTTAACAACTTTGGCTACACGATCAACGGCAACCAGCTTTTCAACAAGACCTTCGTTTTGTTCAACTTTAGCCATGATTAGAACTCCAAGCCGTTTTCACGAGCAGCATCAGCCAAGGCTTTGATACGACCATGATATTTGAAACCAGAACGGTCAAATGCAACTTTAGTTACACCAGCCGCTTTAGCACGTTCTGCAATTAAAGCACCAACTTTCTGAGCCGATTCAACGTTACCAGTAGTACCAGCACGTAGAGTAGCGTCTAAAGTAGAAGCTTGCGCTAATACTTTGCCACCATCTGCAGAGATAACTTGAGCATAGATGTGACGCGGAGTGCGGTTTACACACAAACGAGTCGCACCCAATGCACGGATGTGCAAGCGTGTGCTTTTCGCACGACGCAAACGGGATTGTTTCTTTTCGTTCATAAGAACCTCGCGCCTTATTTCTTCTTAGCTTCTTTACGAAGTACAACTTCGTCAGAATAACGAACACCTTTACCTTTATAAGGCTCTGGCGGACGGTAACCACGGATTTCTGCAGCAACTTGACCTAATTTAGCTTTATCAGCAGATTTAAGTACAATTTCAGTTGCAGTAGGAGTTTCTGCAGTTACACCTTCAGGAAGGTTGTAGTCGATCGGGTGAGAGAAACCAAGGTTAAGGTTAACAATGTTACCTTTAACCGCAGCTTTATAACCAACACCGATAAGCTGTAACTTACGTTCGAAACCTTCGTTAACACCTTTTACAAGGTTGTTAAGCACAGCGCGAGCAGTACCAGCTTGCATCCAAGCATCTTTAGATTCAGCTTTAGGAGCAATAACTAGAGTACCGTCTTCCTGTTTTAGCTCGACCAGCGCATGCAGGTTGAAAGACAATGTACCTTTGCTGCCTTTCACTTCGACCTGCCGGCCGTTCTGAGTAACTGTAACACCGTTAGGTACAGTTACTGGGGCTTTAGCCACACGAGACATGAGGAATCACCTATTAAGAAACAAAAGCAATAACTTCACCACCGATACCTGCAGCACGTGCAGCGCGATCAGTCATGATGCCTTTGCTTGTAGAAACAATTGCAATACCTAAACCTTGCTTAACGCTAGGAAGTGCATCTTTACCGCGATATTGACGTAGACCAGGACGGCTTACGCGTTTCACAGTATCGATAACTGGTTTGCCTTCGAAATATTTTAAAGTAATCGTTAAAGTCGCTTTGCCTTCATTGTCAGCAACAGCTACATCAGCGATATAACCTTCTTGTTGAAGTACGTTAGCAATCGCAACTTTCAACTTTGAGTTTGGCATAGAAACAGTTTGTTTCTTTGCCATTTGTGCGTTACGAACACGTGTTAGCATGTCGGCAACGGTATCTTGCATACTCATTTATAGTGCTCCTTACCAGCTTGCCTTAACAACGCCCGGTACATCACCTTGCATTACTGTTTCACGTAATTTGTTACGGCTTAAGCCGAACTTACGGAAGTAACCATGAGGACGACCAGTTAAACCACAACGGTTACGTAGACGTACTGGAGACGCATTACGTGGTAATGCTTGAAATTTCATCATCGCTTCGAAACGTTCTTCGTCTGATGCATTAACGTTTGCGATAATTGCTTTTAATTCAGCACGTTTCGCAGCGTATTTAGCAACAGTAGCTTCGCGTTTCAATTCGCGATTAATCATACCTTTCTTAGCCATATCGACCTCTTATTTGAACGGGAAGCCGAATGCACGCATAAGCGCACGGCCTTCGTCATCGGTGCGAGCAGTCGTAGTGATGGTAATGTCCATACCACGAATACGATCAATCTTATCAAAATCGATTTCAGGGAACATGATTTGTTCCTTAAGACCCATTGAGTAGTTACCACGACCATCGAATGATTTCGCAGAGAAACCACGGAAGTCACGGATACGAGGGATCGCGATAGAGATCAAACGGTCTAAGAATTCGTACATACGTTCGCCGCGTAAAGTAACTTTACAGCCGATCGGCCAACCATCACGGATTTTGAAACCAGCGATAGATTTACGAGCTAAAGTAAGTACTGGTTTTTGACCAGCAATTGCTTGCATATCAGAAAGAGCGCCATCTAACAATTTCTTGTCAGCTGATGCAGCACCAACACCCATGTTGATGGTGATTTTTGTAATGCGAGGAATATCCATCACATTCTTAACGCCCAATGTTTCTTTTAATTGAGCCTTAAGTTCGTCGTTGTAACGCGTTTTAAGTCTGGCCATTGCCTAGTCAACCTATTACTTCGCTACCGCCACTGATTCACCATTAGATTTGAATACGCGAGTTTTCACGCCTTCAATCACTTGGTAACCAACACGGTCAGCCTTTTGGGTTGTAGCATTAAAAATTGCCACGTTAGAGATATGAAGCTCAGCTTCTTGAGTTACGATGCCGCCTTCAGCGCCAGTAGCTCGGTTAGGCTTTTGATGCTTCGTTACCAAGTTAAGGCCTTCAACCTTAACACGGTCATTTGAAACAGACAAAACAGTACCTTGTTTGCCTTTTTCTTTACCTGCGATCACAATTACTTGATCGCCCTTTTTAATCTTAGCCATGAGTGCCTCTTATAGAACTTCAGGAGCCAATGAAATAATTTTCATGAACTGTTCAGTACGAAGTTCACGAGTCACTGGTCCGAAAATACGAGTTGCAATCGGCGCTTTGTTGTTGTTCAAAATAACAGCTGCGTTATCGTCGAAACGAATAACTGAACCATCTGCACGACGGATGCCGAATTTTGTACGTACAACTACAGCATTCATCACGTCACCTTTTTTAACACGTGCACGTGGAATAGCTTCTTTTACAGTAACTTTAATAATGTCGCCAACAGAAGCATAACGACGATGTGAACCACCAAGTACTTTAATACATTGTACGCGGCGAGCACCACTGTTGTCTGCTACGTCGAGCATACTTTCGGTTTGAATCATTGCCCTACTCCAAAACCGAGCATCACCGGTCGCAATTTCGAAAGGCTCAAAGAGTACTCGAAATTGACCGATGATGCAAGAACGTTTAATTACTCAGCAGCAGCTTCAACAACTTCAACTAAAGTCCAAGACTTAGTTTTAGAAATTGGGCGGCTTTCTTTGATGCTTACTACGTCGCCAACTTTAGCAACATTATTTTCATCATGAGCGTGTAATTTAGTTGAACGGCGGATTGATTTGCCATACAACGGGTGTTGAACGCGGCGTTCGATAAGAACAACGATAGACTTGTCCATCTTGTCGCTAACTACTTTACCGGTTAACGTGCGAACTGTTTGTTCACTCATTGTCCGTTCCCCTGTTTTTCGGTAAGGAGGGTCTTAATACGAGCAATTGTCTTACGAGTAAGCGCAACTTCGTGCGATTTACCCAATTGACCAGTTGCTTTCGCCATACGAAGACGGAATTGGTTAAGCTGTTGCTCATCAAGCAAAGCTGTCAACTCTTCTACCGACTTTTCACGTAGATCATTAGTTTTCATTACATTACCGTCCGAGTCACGATAGTGGTTTTAAACGGAAGTTTTGCAGCAGCAAGCGTAAACGCTTCGCGAGCAAGTTCTTCGTTAACACCATCAATTTCGTATAAGACTTTACCTGGTTTGATTTGGCAAACCCAGTATTCCACAGAACCTTTACCTTTACCCATACGAACTTCTAATGGTTTTTCAGTAATTGGTTTGTCTGGGAAAACACGGATAAAGATCTTACCACCACGTTTAATACGACGGCTGATTGTACGACGCGCTGCTTCAATTTGACGTGCGGTCATTTGACCACGTTCAACTGATTTAAGTGCAATAGTACCAAAAGATACTGAGCTACCGCGATGTGCTAGACCAGTGTTACGGCCTTTTTGCACTTTACGGAATTTAGTACGTTTAGGTTGTAACATGGATTATTCTCCTTTTTCAGCAGAACGATCATTGCGACGACCACGACGCTCTTGACCTTCACCACGACCACGGCCACGTTTAGCTGGACGTTCTTCAGCTGGAGCTGGGTTCATGACTTGTTTCATGCCGCCCAAGATCTCACCACGGAAGATCCATACTTTAACGCCGATCGTACCGTAAGTAGTCTCAGCACGCATAGTAGCATAGTCGATGTCAGCACGAAGAGTATGAAGAGGTACACGACCTTCACGATACCATTCAGTACGAGCAATCTCAGCACCACCTAGACGGCCTGAAACTTCTACTTTGATACCTTTAGCACCAGCACGCATAGAGTTTTGAACCGCACGCTTCATAGCACGACGGAACATTACACGTTTTTCTAATTGAGAAGCGATTGCTTCAGCAACTAAACGAGCGTCTAAATCTGGGCGATCGATTTCGTTGATACTTACTTGCGCAGGAACACCCATAATGGCTGTTAATTCGCGTTGTAATTTCTCAATGTCTTCGCCTTTTTTACCGATCACGATACCAGGACGTGCAGTGCTAATAGTTACTTTAGCTGCGCCTGTAGGGCGTTCGATAAGAATATTGCTTACCATCGCATTCTTAAGTTTTTTAGTTAAAAACTCACGAACTTGAAGATCTTTTAGCAAATATTCAGCATATTGTTTCGGATTCGCATACCAGTTAGCGTTATGACGTTTCACAACACCTAGGCGGATACCGATTGGATGAACCTTCTGACCCATATCAAACCCCTACCTTAACGGTAATGTGACAAGTACGCTTAGTAATACGATCTGCACGGCCTTTAGCACGTGGCAAAATACGTTTCAGGCTCATGCCTTCATCAACGTAGATCGTAGAAACTTTAAGGTCGTCTACATCTAAACTGTTATTGTGTTCAGCGTTTGCAATCGCAGATTCCAATGCTTTTTTAACTAAAACTGCAGCTTTTTTGTTGCTGAAGTTTAAGATATTTAAAGCATGCGCAACAGATTTGCCGCGAATTAGGTCTGCAACCAAACGTGCTTTTTGTGCCGAGATAGCGGCACCGCGTAATTTAGCAGTTACTTCCATCATAGCACCTATTAACGTTTAGACTTCTTGTCAACACCGTGACCACGATAGGTACGAGTTGGCGCGAATTCACCTAATTTATGACCAACCATATGCTCAGATACGATCACTGGAACATGGTTACGGCCATTGTGTACAGAAATTGTTAGACCAACAAAATCCGGTAAGATCATCGAACGACGCGACCAAGTTTTGATCGGCTTACGGTTATTAGCCGCGATAGCCGCTTCAACCTTAGCGAACAAGTGCGCATCGACGAATGGGCCTTTTTTCAGAGAACGAGGCATTGTCAGATTCCTTTACTTGTTACTTAACGCGACGGTCGCGAATGATCATCTTAGTCGTACGCTTGTTGGTACGTGTTTTGTACCCTTTAGCTTTTTGACCCCATGGACTTACAGGTTGAATACCTTTATTACGTCCTTCACCACCACCATGTGGATGGTCTACTGGGTTCATCGCCATACCACGTACGGTAGGACGAACGCCACGCCAGCGTGATGCACCTGCTTTACCAAGTGAACGAAGGTTGCTTTCTGAGTTAGAAACTTCACCTAACACAGCACGGCATTCAACGTGTACTTTACGCATTTCGCCTGAACGAAGACGAATGATAGCGTAAGAACCGTCACGACCCAACAATTGAGCAGATGTACCAGCAGAACGTACTAATTGTGCGCCTTTACCGATTTTAAGCTCGATGTTGTGAAGAGTAGAACCGATAGGCATATTGCGAAGTGGTAAGCAGTTACCTGGACGGATTGGAGCATCGTTACCAGATTGAACTTGATCACCAGCGCGAAGGCCTTTAGGTGCAATAATATAGCGACGTTCACCGTCAGCATATTTCAATAAAGCAATATGAGCTGTACGGTTTGGATCGTATTCAATACGCTCAACTACAGCAGGGATGCTGTCTTTGTTACGTTTGAAGTCTACGATACGGTAGTGCTGTTTATGACCACCACCAACGTGACGAGTTGTAATGTGACCGTTGTTATTACGACCGCCAGTACGTTTTTTAGCTTCAACCAACGGAGCATATGGCGCGCCTTTGTGAAGGTGGTTATGAACCACTTTCTCTACAAAGCGACGTCCTGGAGACGTTGGCTTACATTTTTGAATCGGCATAATTTTCGTCCTTATTCCGCTGCGTTTTCAGCGGTATCGCCCAAGTCAGCCATTTCAACATCTTGGCCAGCTTTCAGGGTGACGTATGCTTTTTTAACATCAGAACGACGTCCTAATGTTTTACCAAAGCGTTTAGTCTTACCTTTAGTGATCGTTGTGTTAACTTTAACAACTTGAACACCAAATAGTTGCTCAACAGCTTTTTTGATTTCAAGTTTGTTTGCATCTAGTGCAACTTTGAACACTTGAACACCAGCAGTTTCGCCTAAAACTTGTGCTTTTTCTGAGAATACAGGTCCTTGTAGGACTTGATAGATACGTTCGTTGTTCATCCGAGTTCTACCTCAATTTTCTTAGCAGCAGCAACAGACATAACAACTTTATCGAACGCGATCAAGCTAACAGGATCGATTGCAGCAGCATCAACCACATCAACGTGTGGAATGTTGCGAGCAGCAAGATACAAGTTCTCATCAACAGCATCTGTAACGATTAATGCACGAGGTGCATTCAAGTCGTTAAGTTTTGCAAGCAATTCTTTAGTTTTTGGAGCTGCAACAGCAATCTCTTCAACTAAAACAAGGCGATCTTGACGAACAAGCTCAGCCAGGATGCATTGCATAGCACCGCGATACATTTTACGGTTTACTTTTTGAGACCAGTCTTGTGGACGAGCAGCAAAAGTTTTACCACCGCCAACCCAGATTGGGCTACGAATAGAACCAGCACGAGCGCGGCCAGTACCTTTTTGACGGAAAGGTTTTTTACCACCGCCAGAAACGTCAGCACGTGATTTTTGCGCTTTAGAACCTTGACGACCACCAGCTAAGTAAGCTGTAACAACTTGGTGTACAAGAGCTTCGTTAAAATCACGACCAAACGCAACTTCAGATAACTCAACAGCAGAGCCGGAAACAGTATTTAAATTCACGTTATTTCCCCTCAGGCCTTGATAGTAGGACGAACAGTAACGTCGCCACCAGTAGCACCAGGAACCGCGCCTTTAACAACTAGAACTGAACGTTCTGCGTCGATAGCAACGATTTCAAGACCCTGTGTAGTTACACGTTCAGCACCTAAGTGACCAGGCATTTTTTTGCCTTTGAACACGCGACCAGGAGTCTGGTTTTGACCTGTAGAACCGATAACACGGTGAGATACAGAGTTACCATGTGTAGCGTCTTGAGTACGGAAGTTCCAACGTTTAACACCACCTTGGAAACCTTTACCTTTAGATGTACCAGTAACGTCAACAATTTGACCCACTGTGAACACATCCACACCGATAGTTCCGCCAACTTCACGACCTTCAAGATCAGCTTCTGTAGCGCGGAATTCTTGAACTAGACGACCAGCAGCTACACCAGCTTTCGCAAAGTGACCTTTCTGAGCGTTAGTTACGCGAGATTCGCGACGTTCACCAGTAGTGATTTGAATCGCTTGATAACCATCAGTTTCAAGCGTTTTGATTTGTGTGATGCGGTTAGGATCAACCTCAATCACTGTTACAGGTACAGAAACACCAGCATCTGTAAAGATACGTGTCATACCGCACTTGCGACCGACTAAACCAATAGCCATGTGCATAAACCTCTAAAAAAGCGGCCTAATTAACTTAGAGCGTTAATTAACCGAAAGCCTTAACCCAAAGCGATCTGAACATCAACACCAGCTGCAAGATCTAACTTCATCAATGCATCAACAGTTTTATCTGTAGGTTGAACGATGTCGATCAAACGTTTGTAAGTGCGGATCTCGTATTGGTCACGCGCATCTTTGTTAACGTGTGGTGATGTTAAAACGTTAAAACGTTCGATACGTGTAGGCATCGGGATTGGACCACAAACTTGTGCACCAGTACGTTTTGCTGTTTCTACGATTTCTTGAGCTGATTGATCAATTAGACGGTGATCAAAAGACTTAAGACGGATACGAATTCTCTGGTTAGACATACCAGTTAACTCCAAGCCAAATATATAAAGAATCACCCTTGACGCATCTCACCCCACTTTAAAAGAGGCAAGTGTCAAGAGCAGTGAAATATCACTAAGGTCACGATCGATGCCGTGACTGTCACGATGTTAACTACTTTATTCGTAGCTAACCCCCTTCATCAAAGGGTCGCCCATTATAGCTATTGTTTAATGCATAAGCAAATCCCTTTTGCTGTTTTTCTTATATTTTTCATTTTTTATGCAAGATCAATTGCTTAACTTTTAATCAATAGGCATTTTTTCTTAATACATACTCTATTGCTTGGTTTAGTATTTGATTTCCCTCAATAAATTTGTTTTTTGCGCTTTTCCGCAGATCATGTACTGGCTGTACATGTGTTCCTGAAAAAAATGCCACCTCTTCATCATTTTCCAAAAATAAATCGAGTACTTCAGGGGTAATTTCAGGATGAAATTGAAAGCCCAAAATATTTTGTCCAATTTGATACATTTGATTACGACATGCATCATTTTCCGCCAGTAATACCGCTCCTTTGGGAATTTCAAATGTTTCACTGTGCCACTGCATGACTTTAAACTCTTCAGGTAGTTTGAAACAGTCATGCGGTACGTTTGCGACCTTACGGATGGTCGTCCAACCCAATTCTTGTTGTGCATTTCGACTCACCGCCCCACCCAAGGCATTGGCAATCAATTGCCCACCTAAACAAAGCCCGATTGCGGGTTTACCGAGGGCTAAATAGCGTCGCAGCCAACGCTTTTCTATTTTTAACCATGGGAAATTTGCCTCATCATTTACGCTCATGGTTCCACCCATAATGATAAGTAAATCGACATCTTCAACATGCGGCAAAGCCTCGAGATCTAAGGCTTGATCGACAGGTAATGCAAAGAATTCTGTGGCCGTAATTTTGGCCTGATGCTGTTTTAAAAATTCATAACAACTGCCGAACCCTTCACCAGCAATATGCTGAAAATAATGTACTTTTAAATGCGACTTCATGCGCTAAACCTATTGTTGTTGCTCTGTTATCGGTTTTGCAAGAATGAAGCCAACTTTGCTTTTCACTTAATTTTCTATACAAAAGCATCGTAAATCCATGCGTTTTAGTCGTATTCTTTTGAACATTCATTATTATTTTGATCATTTCAGAGCGCCACGTGAAAAAGAATCCTCAAACCGAACTCATTCATGCACCAAGAAAGGCACCGCAATACATCAATAGTGTTCAACCTCCCCTGTTTCGTGCATCCACTATAATTTTCGAAAATACAGATGCGCTATTTAATCGCCATTGGACTGATGATTATGACTATAGCTATGGAACACATGGCACACCCACTACATTTACCCTAGGCGATCAGATTGCTCAGATTGAAGGTGGCTTGTATCACTTACTCGCACCAAGCGGTTTATCTGCAATTAATTTGGTCAATTCATGTTTTTTAAGTCAAGGGGATGAAGTGTGGGTCGCAGATAATATCTATGGCCCAAATATGGACCATTTACGCAATTTAGAAACCCGCTATAGCATCGTGATCAAGGTTTATAACCCTATTGATGTCGATTCATTTAGCCCTTCAGCGCAAGCCAAGCTTATCTGGTTAGAAGCGGCGGGTTCTGTCACTTTAGAGTTTCCAGATTTAGTCGGCTTGGTCAAAAAAGCTCAAGCGCAGAACATTCTCACTGCACTGGACAATACGTGGGGCGCAGGACTTGCCTTTAATGCTTTTGATTTTAGTGCTGAGCACCTGGGTGTCGATATCAGTGTGCATGCCTTGACCAAATACCCAAGTGGCGGCGGGGATATTTTGATGGGTTCGGTAATTACACGAGATAAAAAGCTTCATCACAAACTGTTTCGTGCGCACGCCATTCAAGGCATTAGCATCTCTGGTGATGATGCCGCGCAAATACAACGCAGTCTGGCTTCTATGCGCCTGCGCTATGAACACCAGTCACAAAGTGCTTTAACTTTATTAAATTGGCTAAAACAACAGCCAGCCTTTGTACAGGTTTTACATCCTGCTGATGAAGCTTCCGCAGGACATCAGTATTGGAAAGAAATTTGTACAGAACAACACAGTGCCGGTTTGGTCAGCGTGATATTTAATGAAAAATATAGTTTGCAAGATGTACGCCGCTTTTGCGATGCGCTGAAACTCTTTAAGCTCGGTTTTAGCTGGGGTGGCCCAGTCAGTTTAGTCATGCTATATAACTTAAAAGATATGCGTGTACTCGAACATTCACATATTCAAACCGGCTTACTGGTTCGCTTTTGTATAGGACTAGAACATCCTGCAGATTTAATACAAGATATAGAAAACGCACTACAACATTTAAATAAACAACAACTCGAATAAATACAGGAACATCTATGGGTACACCAATTATTATTGGCAAAAAGACACAAGACACCACACAAGATGTGGTGCTTCATTCACAATTTGCAAACCGCCATGGTTTGATTGCTGGGGCTACAGGTACTGGTAAGACGGTGACGTTGAAGGTGTTGGCAGAAAGTTTTTCTCGGCTGGGTGTACCCGTATTTTTAGCCGATGCCAAAGGGGATGTTTCTAGCCTTGCTAAAGCAGGTGAAAACAATCCTAAATTTGACGAACGAATTAAAAGTTTAAATATCGAGAGCATTCCTTTTGCAGCCTCCCCTGTGGTGTTTTGGGATTTGTTCGGTGAACAAGGACATCCCATTCGCACCACCATTTCTGAAATTGGCCCACTGCTCCTTGCCCGAATTCTCAACTTAAATGACACGCAAGAAGGTGTGTTATCTGCGGTCTTTCGTATTGCCGATGATCAGGGCTTATTGCTCATCGACTTTAAAGACTTAAAAGCCATGATCAGCTACGTCAGTGAACATGCATCCGAATTTAAAAATGAATATGGCAATTTATCACCTGCAAGCTTAGGTGCAATTCAACGTAATTTGCTCGCATTAGCCGATCAAGGCGGTGACAAGTTCTTTGGTGAGCCTGCACTCAATATTATGGATTTCATTCAAACGGATGCGCAAGGTCGTGGCAACATCAACCTGCTCGCCGCCGACAAGTTAATGAATACCCCTAAGCTCTATGCAACCTTTTTACTTTGGATGCTGTCAGAACTGTTTGAACAATTGCCCGAAGTTGGAGATATGGATAAACCCAAACTGGTGTTCTTCTTTGATGAAGCGCATTTATTGTTTGATAACGCCAGCCCTGCTTTACAAGAAAAGATTGAACAAGTGGTTCGTCTGATTCGCTCTAAAGGGGTCGGCATTTACTTTGTAACGCAAAATCCACTTGACCTACCTGAGAGTGTTTTAGGACAACTGGGTAACCGTGTTCAACATGCGCTACGTGCATTTACCCCCAAAGATCAGAAAGCTGTTAAGACGGCAGCAGATACTTTCCGAGCCAATCCTGCGTTTAAAGTCGATCAAGTGATTACGGAACTGGCTGTAGGTGAAGCACTGATCAGCTGTCTAGATGAACAAGGCACACCTCAAATTGTTGAACGTGCTTGGGTGATGCCACCCTACTCTTCATTTAGCCCAATTGCTGTAGAAGAACGCAAAGCTCTGATGGCAAATAGCGTTGTCGCAGGTGTGTATGACACCGAAGCAGATCGTGAAAGTGCCTATGAACTTTTACAAAATAAAGTGGCGGAGCGCCAACAACAAGCCGTCCAAGCGGAACAAGATAAAATAGAAGCCAAAGAACAAGAAGCGTTGGCCAAACAACAAGCCAAAGAAGCAGATGCATTCGCTAAACAGCAAGCGCGTGAACAAGAACGCCTTGCACGCGAACAACAAAAAGACGCTGAGCGCTCAGCCAAACAACGTGAAAAACTGATTCAAGACACTGTAGGAACTTTTGCAAAAAGTGCAGCACGCAGCTTGGGTGGGTCGACAGGTCAGAAAATTATCCGTGGCCTCTTAGGTTCTATCTTCGGCAAGAAATAATCTAAAAGCCCAATTAAAAAGTACAAATTTATGGAATCTTTTTATATTCCATAATTTTTTTATGGTTTTTACTAAAACATGTATTGCGCGGATGTATTTAAAAATGTATTTTAAATACATCTTATAAATAACAGCCATGAGAGATCAGCTATGACTCCGCAGCAAATTGACCTAGTAAAAGCAACTGTTCCTGTTCTACGTGAAAATGGTGTCGCGCTGACTGGTTACTTCTATAATCGTATGTTGGGCAATAACCCTGACCTCAAAGAAACCTTTAACATGGGACATCAGCGCAGCGGTGCTCAGGCACAAGCCTTGGCGGGTGCTGTATTGGCTTATGCTGAAAATATTGAGGACCCATCTGTACTTTTACCAGTTGTAGAATTAATTGCGCATAAACATGTGAGTCTTAACATTCAAGCGCCAGACTATAATATTGTCGGCGAAAATTTGCTGCACTCGATCAGTGAAGTATTAAGCATTTCAATGGAAGATCCACTGATTGCAGCTTGGGCAGCAGCATATGGACAATTGGCAGACTTGTTTATCAGCACTGAAAAAGCGATTTATGAGCAACATCAGCAAACTAAAGGCAGTTGGTTAGGTTGGCGTAATTTCAAAATCGCGAAAAAAGTGGCTGAAAGTGATGAAATCACCTCATTCTACCTTGAGCCTTCTGATGGTGGTGATTTACCAAAATATGAAGCAGGTCAGTACATCTCTGTACGTGTATTGGTCGATGAGCTGGGTCTAAAACAACCACGTCAATATACACTGTCTACCAGCCCACAAGACAACTACTTACGTATCTCTGTAAAACGTGAAGATCAGAAAGGTGACTTGGTTCCAGGTTGGGTATCAAATACACTGCATGGCTTGGAGATCGGTTCAGAAATCGAAGTGTCTGCACCAACAGGTAATTTCTTCCTGATTGATTCACAAAAACGCAATGTCTTTATCAGTGGTGGTGTAGGTCTAACACCAATGATTGCGATGCTGAATCAGTTGGTGACTTTAGACATGCCACAACCTGTAACCTTTATCCATGCCTGCCGTAGCAAACAAGTGCATGCAATGCATAAACACATTCAGGATTTAGAAGCAAAATACCCACGTCTTAGCACCTTTACAGCGTATGAGTTCCCTCATGCTAATGATAAGTTAGGTGAAGATTATGATGCTGCTGGTCGTCTAGACTTAGGCAGCATGGATACTGCACTGTTACCGATCAATGCGGATTATTACCTTTGCGGTCCAATGCCATTTATGGCTGAACAACAGAAAGCTTTAATTGCTCGTGGTATTCCTGCTAGCAATATTCACAGCGAAGCTTTCGGCACTGGTGGTGTAAAACACTAACTAAGCTATTCACCTGAAATACAAAGGGTTAGTTTAGTTATGCTAGACTAGCCCTTATTTATTTCTCTCAGACTCACAGTATTATCATGCAACTCAATAAATTCACCGATTATGCATTACGCATTTTGCTCTATATCGCACGCCCTCGTGATGTGCCTTATAACATTGCTGAAATTGCAGAAGACCTGCATGTTTCGCGTAATCACTTGGTGAAAATTGTGCATTTTATGGCAAAACAAAACTGGTTAATCACCAGCCGCGGCAAAGGTGGCGGTATTCGTCTAAACCCTGAAGCACTTGAGGCTCAGCTCGGTCAAATCGTACGGATTTTGCAAGGTAATCACCAGATTGTTGAATGCAATGACCCACCCTGCGTACTGCGCAGTCATTGTGGTTTAAAAAGCATTTTAGACCAAGCTTTAGAACAGTTTTATCAAAGTCTCGATCAGTACAAACTTGCCGATGTCTTGCAACCAAGCAGCGCATCTAAATTTACAACACAATCTCCGATTCAAATGATCAATCTCTAATTTCACTTTGCCTGCGACAAAATTCGCTTGCCTGCCCGACTTCCTTTATAATGCGTGTTGTTAAATCAGTTATTGAAGTTGGGTTATGCATCAGCACAGAGGAAAATCACGAAACAGTAAAGCGGCCAATGCGCCGAAGCAAAAGATTACTTATGAGAAAAAAGTAGACTCTGCGATTACTGAATATGCTGTGCGCTCGCTCAACTGGCTACGCAAAGCTGAGTTCTTAATGAGTGCGCCTAAACTCAACCTCTGCGTTGAAGATACCGGCTATGAAATTGCCTTTGCTGGCCGCTCAAATGCAGGGAAGTCGAGTGCCATTAATGCGCTCACCAACCAAAAGCAATTGGCTCGTGCGTCGAAAAAACCGGGTCGTACCCAAATGATCAACTTTTTCAGTTTAGGAAATCCTGATCAGCGTTTGGTCGACTTACCGGGTTATGGCTATGCCGCTGTACCTGAAGCGATGAAAATCGTGTGGCAAAAAGAGTTAGAAAACTATCTGATACACCGTGAAAGTTTACAAGGTCTTGTGCTGTTGATGGATATCCGTCATCCACTACAACACTTTGACGTCATGATGTTGGAATGGGCACATTCTCGTAAATTGTTCGTGCACGTACTGCTCACCAAATCAGATAAATTAAACCGTGGCCCAGCCTCTAAAGCACTACAAGAAGTGAAAGCAGCATTGAAAAAAATGAAGCTGAACTTCTCTATCCAATTGTTCTCATCATTGAATAAACAAGGTTTAGAAGAGTTAGCGAGTGTCATGGCGGGTCGTCTTAACTTCACTCTAGAACAATCGACAGAGTTTGATCTTGATAGCATTCCTGAAGCATCGGAAGATGATATTGAAATCGATGCAGATGCGGAAGCATTCGATGACGTCGACACTACATCTGAAGATTTACCCCAAGCTGAAGGCAAAAATTCAGACCACTAATCCAGTAATTTTAAAGTCAGCGCAAGGATGATTGTCTGACAAAAAGTATCATCTGAAGATAATGAAATGTCCTGTATTGCTAATCACAATGCAGGATTTTTTTTGGATACTGAATACATCAGATGTGTACTCGATCACATAAAAACAAGGATAGGTCATGAAATTACTCTCCCGCTTGAGAAACACAAAACTTGGATCATCAATCGAATATAAAATTAAGCCACGTAAAGTGAAATTTGAGTGGCAAGATACTCAAGTTGACTGGGTACCCAACCAACCTTTTGTCAGCTATTTTATTAATGAAATTAATATGATCTTACCGGCAGGTGAGTTTTGGTTTTGCCGTCTGTATAACAAAGTATTGCCACAAATTAGAGATGAAAAACTAGCAGAGGACGTTAAAGCATTTATCCGCCAAGAAGCCATGCATGCTCAGGCGCATAACTCTGCCAATAAAGAATATCTGTCTCAGCGCAATATCAGTATTCAACGCAACCTCGAAATCATGGACTTTCTCTTTGGCAAACTGCTTGCGGACCAACCTTTAGGGCTCAGCGTACCCAAAGCCTTGGATCATCAATGGGATCTCTTTCGTTTAGGGGTGATTGCAACGGTTGAGCACATGACCTGTGTACTAGGCAAATATGCTTTATACAACAAAGAGTGGGAACACCTCGGTGCCGATCCGAATATGCTCGATCTAGTAAAATGGCATGGTGCAGAAGAAATAGAACATCGTACCGTGGCTTTTGATTTGTATCGTCATCTCGGTGGGGGCTATATTTCTCGCTATTATCAAAGTGTGATCGTGATTGCTGCCGTACTTGGTCTATGGGTCGATGGTGCAGCACATATCATGCAGCAAGACTCGCGCTATGCATCGATTAAACCTGCTGTATATAAACCGTGGATTTGGCGTGAATGGGCGCGTATCGCGCAAAAAGACAATCGCTTATTGCCACATCCACTTTGGTTAGTGTCGCAGCAATTGGGGTATTTAATGCCTTGGTACGATCCTGTACATGAAGCAAAAACTGAAGATGCGATTGCCTATCTCGACAACTCTCCTGCTGCAAAACGCGCCGCACTGAAAGTTGCTTAAACACCATTTAAAATTTGTATTAAGCAGGGTTCGCCCTGCTTTTTTTGTGCTCACATCCATTACGCTCCATTTTTTTACTGAGCAATCAACACACTCAAGATGGATAGGCTCATAAGTTCGATGTTTAAAGTACAGTTATTCCAAGTTCCCTATTCTCTTTAAAATGCATTTATACTCAGCCTTATCCTAAAATAAAAATACACCGTTCAGGAGCATCTCCATGCACGCTCACATCTCCGTTATTACACTGGCTGTGAAAGATTTACACGCTGCATTCGCGTTTTATCAGGAGGGTTTAGGTCTAAATAGCACAGGGATTATTGGGACTGAATTTGAACATGGCGCTGTGGCATTTTTTGATTTACAACACGGTTTAAAGCTCGCACTCTGGCCGCAAGATAGCCTGAGTCATGACACCGGAATCAGTACATCTGCGTTTTGTCCAACTCAAATGTCTCTCGGACATAACGTCAACAGTACCGCAGCCGTCGATCAAATCATGCAACAAGCCCAACGCGCTGGTGCAAAACCAATTAAGCCAGCACAGCCCACGTTTTACGGTGGTTATGCAGGCTATTTTCAAGACTTAGATGGGCATCTGTGGGAGATCGTCTACAACCCACATTTTAGCTCTTTATCTGCTTAATTCGACAACGCTGGTTCATCTACATCTCGCGTATGACGATCCACCACCACACTAATCATCATATCACCCTGTACGTTCACCACAGTCCGTACCGTATCCAATAGACGATCGATCGGCAGCAATATCGCAATGGCTTCTGCAGGAAGCCCAACCGATTGTAAAACCATAATCATTGTCACCATTCCAGCACTTGGAATGCCCGGTGCGCCGAGTGACGCAATCATGGCGGTTGCACAGACAATTAACTGCTGTCCCAAGGTTAAATCTAAGCCCATCAAGTTAGCAATAAATAACGCAGCAGCAGCTTCATACAACGCTGTACCATCCATATTTAACTGTGTGCCCAATGGAATCACAAAACCTGCTGTTTGAGGACGTACGCCTAAATTTTCCTGCGCACATTTCATCGACAGTGGCATCGTTGCTGAACTTGAACTGGTTGCAAAAGCAGTGATTAAGGCAGCTCGTGTTCCTCTAAAAAATGTCAGTGGACTCATTTTCCCAAAAATCCAAAGCAGCAGAGGTAACACCACTGCCCCATGGAAAATCGTCGTGCCCGTGACCACCGCAGCAAACTCCGCGAGGCGACTCAACACCGAAATATCTTCTGTAGCAATCAATTTAGCCAATAATGCAAAAATACCAATCGGTGCAAGCTTCATCACCCAGCCGATGATCATCATCATGATGTCAAAAAATTGCTGACTCAGCTTTCTCACGCTTCGGAACTTTTCACCGCCTTTGACCAAGGCCACACCTAGAAATAGTGAAAACACCACGACTGCGAGTACATTGCCATCACTAAAGGCTTTAAACGGATTGATCAGTGTATTTTGAATAAAATTGGTAAAGAATGAACCTGCTGTAAGGGTGTCAGGGCTCTGATGTTGTTGCATTGCATCTTGGAACATGACGATGTCCACGCCCTGCCCAACTTTAAAAATATGCGCACATGCTAGACCCAAGATCAGTGCCAAAGTTGTGGTGGTGACGCAGCACGCTAAGGTAATTTTCCACGTTCGACTCAGCTGACCACCCGCTTGTAAATTCGATACCCCCACCACAATCGAACTAAAGATCAGCGGAACCAAGATCATTTTCAGCAAGCCAATAAAAATACTACTGGCAATCCCCAAGCCATACAGGCTGGCGGATAAAAACTGCGTCTCTGGAAACTGAATTAATAAAAACCCAAATGCCACACCCAATATTGCGGCAATTAAAATCTGCGTATTTAAGCTCATTGTGCCTTGCATTAATCATCCTTTATTCAGGCACTATGCCATGCGACCCACCGGGAATCGAGGAATTTTTTGTCACATGTACTGCTACAATTCTGCAAAGCATGAATTCAGCTCCATTCAACTTGTACAGTACCCCTAACTAGATAACTCCATTCCGCAAGTAGCTTCATATCAAAAATTGACGGATATAAAAAACCGAATCAGAAGATTCGGTTTTTTCAGTATTTCAACATGCACGACTTAACACATAGTGCTCAAAGCTTATTGGGTTTCAATTTCACGTAAACGAATCAAGCCTTCTTGTGTCGTACTACAGACCAACTCACCGTTTTGCCACATGCGACCGAAATTTAGACCACGTGAACTGGCACTGACCGTGGCATCCATGTCATAAAGCATCCACTCATCCACACGGAATGGCTTATGGAAATACATGGCATGATCAATACTCGCACACTGCAAACTAGGTGATAAATAACTTAAACCATGTGGACGTAGTGCAGTCGTCATCAGCGTAAAGTCTGAATAGAATGCCGCAATAGCCTGATGTAAAGAGATGTCATCAACATCGGCAGCAATCGTGTCATGGGTACGAATATAGTGTGCATACGATGGCGCAGCAGGCTGCGGTTGGTACGGGTTTTGTGGATCAATCGGGCGAATTTCTACATGGCGGTCGCGCATAAAAGATGCACGGACGTTTTCAGGAACAAACTCCACCATCATTCGTTTTAGCTCAGCTTCAGATTTTAAATCCTCAACGGCTGGATATTCTGGCTCTGCAACTTGGTAGTTCAACCCTTCTTCTTGCTCTGCAAATGACACCATACACATGAAAATGGTTTTACCATGTTGAATCGCACGGACCTGACGACTCACAAAACTGCGTCCATCGCGAATACGATCCACTTCATAAATGATCGGTGCATTGATATCACCACCGAATAAGAAATAGGCATGCAAGGAATGAGCAGGTCGATCTGTGGTATAAGATGCCGCACGTAGCGCCTGACCTAAAACCTGTCCACCAAAGACACGTTTCCCGACCAAATTTCGGCTTTGCCCACGAAAAATATTTTCTTCTAATTTTTCAAGACTGAGTAAATCAACCAACTCTTGTGTTAAGGCATTCATAACAAACCTATCTATCATTCGGGATTAAGCTAACGCAGGCAACATCAACAGATGTTTAAATATATTTTCCATTTTGCCATAAATCCAGACTAAAACCCTAAAGATTCGCTGACTGATCTGTCACCTTACTGATGCAATATAACTGCTAAAAATACGTTTTTTAACGATAAAATCTTACAATATCTATGCAATTTGTCAGAAAATGACATACAGTTTTTAAGTACAATTACGCAGAATAGATTCCCCTCAGAATCTCTGTGGTTTGGTCATGAAAAGTAGGAGTTTGTATGTCCAAGAGCGGCTTTGGTCAGATGTATCGAAAGCTTTCGAGTAAACTGCTTGACCTTGTGGTAACACCGCATGTTTTAGGTGAAGTCCCTGTAGAACCTGTAGTGACTGAAACCGATACAGATACCGGCGTACAGACAACGAAAATTACCTGCTACGTTCTGCAAAATCATTCACGGAGTAATGCTTTAATTGTCGATGGTGAAACCCGTCGTTTAAAGCTACACCCTGCACTCGACCCAATGACAGTGGGTACGCAAACAGAAAAAGCCTCTGTGGTGTTTTTACAACATCATGATGAAGACAATTTACTCAATCCACCGCCACATGCCTTTCCACCTCGTTTATTACGTTTAATTGAGGTTTTGGAAAAAAATCCTGATGCGGATGTTGAGCTCGTTCCTGTAACCGTGCTGTGGGGCCGTGAACCCGATAAAGAAGATTCTTGGTTTAAATTATTATTTACCGATACATGGTCTACACCAAGCAAAGTGAAGCAGCTGGTCAATATTGGTTTGCACGGTCGTCAATCCTACCTTGAATTCCATGAGCCACAGTCTTTGCGTCGTTTGGTTGAATATGCCAAAACTACACATCCAAACTTGTCACCTGCGACTTATATTGTCAGCACACTGAATGATTATTTAGATGCACAGCGTGAAGTAGTTTTGGGGCCGGATTTATCTGACCGTCGTAATGTGATGCACGGCCTGATCAAATCTACGGATGTGCAAGATGCGATTCGTCGTGAAAGCATTCGCAGTAAAATCAGCATGGTTGAAGCTGAACGTCGTGCGATTGGTTATTTAAATGAAATCGTTTCTGACTATTCTGCATCAACAGTACGTTTTGCTGACTTAGCCCTGACTCGCCTATGGACACAGCTTTATGATGGCGTCGAAGTACATAACTTCAGTACCGTTCGTGAACTAGCCAAAGACTACGAGATCATTTACACCCCATGTCATCGTAGCCATATCGACTATTTATTATTGTCTTATGTGATCTATAAACGTGGCTTGATGGTGCCGTACATTGCTGCGGGCGATAACTTAAACATGCCATTTGTCGGGCAAATTTTACGTGGCGGCGGCGCGTTCTTTATTCGTCGTTCATTCCGTGGCAATGGTCTCTACACCACCGTATTTAAAGAATACCTCTACAGTATTTTGGCGCGTAATACGCCGCTTGAATACTTCATCGAAGGGGGTCGTTCACGTACTGGTCGTTTATTACCACCGAAGACCGGCATGCTCGCCATGACTGTCCATGGTCATTTACGTAATCCAGCCAAACCGATCGTGTTCTTACCGACCTATATTGGTTATGAGCGTTTAATGGAAGGTGCGACCTACGTTGGCGAAATGAATGGTAAGCCGAAAGAGGGCGAATCGATCATCGGGATTATGAAAACTCTGCGTAAGATCGAACGTATTTTCGGTAAAGTGCATTTGAACTTTGGTGAGCCGGTTTTCCTTGATGATATGTTGAAACAGCATAATGCAAGCAACATCAAAATCGAGAAAAATGACGACCCAATTCCGCCAGAAGTTTCGGATGCCATTAACAGTTCTGCACACGTGATTTTAGAAAATATTAACCGTGCAGCAGTGGTGAACCCAGTTTCATTGCTTTCACTGATTTTATTGGCAACATCTAAACATACTTTAGATGAAGAGATTTGCATTAAGCAGTTAGATACCTATCGTGATCTTTTAACTGCCTTACCTTACGATGAGCGCATGCAAGTGACACCGCTATCGGGTAAAGAAATCATTGCTTATGGCTTGAAACTCAAGCTGATTAAACGTGTTAATCATGTCCTTGGCGATATTATTGCCATTGCTGATAATCAAGCGGTGCTGTTAACCTACTTCCGTAACAACATCCTGCACGCATTTATTTTGCCATCACTCATTGCCGCTTTGGTTGAACATAATGGTTCTATTCGCCGTGGTGATTTGATTAATGTCATTCGTACACTCTATCCATTCTTAAAAGCTGAGTTATTCCTCAAGTGGAATGATGAAGAGCTTAAAGATCAGATCTGTGCGTATGCAGAAGTACTGATCAAAGCCAAGCTAATTTCTGAAGATGCAGAAGGCAACCTGATCTCCCCTGCGCCTAACTCAGAGCAGCACAATCAGTTAGTGGTCTTAGCTGCACCTGTGATGCAAAGTCTTGAGCGTTACTACATGACTTTGGCTTTAATCACACAACGTGGTTCGGGCAATATCTCGACGCGTCAGGTTGAAGAACTCAGCCACTTGGTTGGTCAACGTCTGTCTGTGTTATATGAATTTAACTCGCCAGAGTTCTTTGATAAGGCATTGTTCCAAAGCTTTATTAAAGTCTTAACACAACAAGGTTATATCAGTACCAATGAAAACAACGCCATTGTGTTTGATGAAAATTTCCAAAATGTTGCGCAATATGCCAACCTCGTTTTGGATGATGTGACCCTGCAAATGTTGCAGCACATTACAACCTTTAGTGATGAAGAGTTAAAAGAAGCACTAGATAAAGTTGCTGCGGAACAAGCTAAAAAGCGCTTGAAACGTAAGAAAAAATAAACGGTTCTGATTTTTTTCACTATAAAAGCAAAAGAATTTGAGCAAAATTAGGGACAAGTTGTAAAAAGCTTGTCTCTATTTTTTGGACTATACAAAAGTATTTAATATTTTCTTTTTTAAAATTAAGGTATGTACATTCCAAAATTTTGGATTTCCATTGGCTAGCGGTTTATTGCCTTTAAATTCATCGATATAAATAATATCAAAGTCCGCATCAAACAATTGTTTAAGCTCTTCCTGTTCAAAACCTATAAATTTTCCAGAAAAATTATTTACCCAATCATCATCTTTCCCTAACAGTTGTATGAGTAAAATGCCTTGCTCACTTAAGGATTCCTGCATTTTCTTTAAAACACTTTCAAGCGAATCCGTAGAACAAAAAAATAAACTGAATAAAGCAATAATTAAACTAGCTTTAGGAAAGCTATAGTCTTCAAAGGCATGATTAGAAAATAAAAAATTCTTATTGTCTTTAAATTTAATTAGACAGATATTTTTAGCTTCAACAGTTGGATCAAATGCATATACTTTAAAATTATGACGGAGTAGAAATGATGATTCATTTCCTGCACCACAACCACAATCAATCGAGATCTTTGGTAAATTTTCAAAATAACTCAAAGCTTTTTCCAAAATCGGTCTATGGGGTAGATTCTGAGTAAGTTCAGCAAATGATTTTGTCATTATTTAATTTTTATCCTTTGAGATCCATCCGAAAATTTGAACAATACATGTTGTAAAAGACCTATCTTATTCATTTATAGAATTTCTTTTAATACTCACAAAGCTGCTCTGAATTTTATACGTCACGCCAATTTTACATACACATCACAATCAATCGTGCGCTAACTTAAAACCACTCTCCATCATCCGCGTTGCATAAATCTTTTTACCTGTTTCTACTTCACTCTCTAAAACCAATTCGGGTAAATGCATAGCTCTTTGCAATTCCAAGATTCGCTCATGCAAAGGTTGAGGTTGGTTATTAGTACAAATATATGATTTTTCAGGATGTTCCACGTGAAGTAGATGACACAGAAATTTTGCCAAATCATCGATATGTATTCGATTTGACCAATGAATATTGGGATAGCGATGAGTCGTTTCTGCCAGTTTCTGCATTCGTGTTGTCGATGTGCCATAAATCCCAGAGGGACGTACGATCACGCATTCGTTAGGAAATGCTTGTGTGTAGCGATGCTCCATTTCCAGTAACAACATGCCCTGCTCATCGATCGGATGTGGCACAGTGTCATCATCAATCCGCTCCCCCGCATGTTCACCATAGACACGAGTGGAAGACACCACGATTAAACGTTGTATTGGATGATGTGCTAATGCTTGAACAATCGGCTGTACAGAATCGACATAAGTGTGTCGGTAAGCATCCACAGCATTGAGTTGAGCATGACGTGCAGGAGCCAAAAGAACATAGACTACATCAATCGGTTGAACCTGCGACAAATCCAGTTGGTGAACATCTTGGATTAAATGTTCTGCAAAATCATCCTCTTTCGCACTACGACTCACTGTGGTAATTTGGTGACCTTGCTGAAATAATTGTTTAGCAACACGTTGCGATGTTTTACCATAACCGATAAATAGAATATGCATCAAACGACCTATTCTCAGAACTGATCCATTTAGATCATATAAACCGAAGTTGAGGGGACATGGCTGCCGTCCATCAATTGCAAGGGGTTGGCAATGCCGCCGCTGCTTTACTTGAAAAACTAAATATTTTCACGACAGATGATCTTTTGTTTCATCTGCCACGCGACTATGAAGATCGTAGCACGATCATCCCCATGAACCAATTAACCGTGGGCCGCAGTTATTTACTAGAAGGCACGGTCAAAAATATCGACTTCCCACCCGGTAAGCGTAAATCGATGGCCGCCCTTTTGGATGACGATTGTGGCAAAGTCACTTTACGTTTTTACCATATCTACAAAGGCATTACTGATCGGGTAAAACCGGGAAATCGTTTACGGATTTTTGGTGAAGTCCGTGTTGGTGCTCGTGGCTTAGAAATGTATCATCCTGAACTACAGGTGATTACTGAACACACGCCTTTACCTCAAACCCAACTCACTGCGATTTACCCTGCAACTGAAGGCTTAACACAGCCCAAACTGCGTGAATACGTCAAACAAGCACTACAGTTATATAGTGATGACTTACCTGAATTATTGCCAGAAAAATTCACCAATGGCTATGCCCTAAAACAAGCACTGGACTATATTCATCACCCCCCTGTCGATGCCAATATGTTGCAACTCAGCCAAGGTTCTCATCCTGCACAGCAACGTTTAATTTTCGAAGAATTGGTTGCCCATCAGGTCAGTTTGCTCAGCCGCCGTGCTTATATTCAACAAATCGAAGCACCGTCATTCTCTGCAAGTAAGAACTTCACCAAACAGCTTTTAAGTACACTACCGTTTGAAATGACCGGCGCACAAAAACGCGTGTCCAAAGAAATTGCGGTCGATCTGAAAAAGAACAAACCTATGCTGCGACTCGTACAAGGCGATGTAGGTGCAGGTAAAACCTTGGTTGCAGGCGTTGCAGCCTGTCATGCGCTTGAGGAAGGTTGGCAAGTGGCCATGATGGCGCCAACAGAAATTTTGGCCGAACAACATTATCTAAATTTCAAAAAATGGTTTGAGCCTATGGGACTGACCGTGTCCTGGCTTTCAGGCAAGCAAAAAGGTAAAGCTCGAGCTGCAGCAGAACAAAGTATTCAAGATGGTTCTGCTAATTTAGTGGTCGGCACACATGCTTTATTTCAAGACAATGTTCAATTTGCCAAATTGGGTTTAGTGATTATTGATGAGCAACACCGTTTTGGTGTCGATCAGCGTTTGGCACTTCGGAACAAAGGTCTCAATGGCATGACACCACATCAACTGGTGATGACAGCAACCCCTATTCCTCGTACCTTGGCGATGTCGGCTTATGGCGACTTAGACACCTCTGTCATTGATGAACTACCACCCGGTCGTACACCGATTCAAACGGTCACCATTCCACTGGATCGTCGTGAAGAAGTGCTACAGCGGATTGCCAGCAATTGTGCTGAAGGCAAACAAGCCTATTGGGTCTGTACCCTAGTGGAACAATCCGAAACCTTAGATGCTCAAGCCGCTGAAGCAACTTTTAATGAAATTAAAGAACGCTTCCCAGACCTCAATATTGGTCTGGTTCACGGCAAAATGAAGGCCGATGAAAAGCAAGCAGTGATGCAGCAATTTAAAAATAATGAATTGCAATTACTAATTGCAACCACCGTCATTGAAGTCGGTGTTGACGTCCCGAACGCCTCAATCATGGTGATTGAAAATGCAGAACGCCTAGGGCTTTCACAACTACATCAGCTACGTGGTCGTGTAGGGCGTGGTGCCAAAGCCAGTTTCTGTGCCTTGCTGTATAAAAATCCCTTGTCGCAAAATGGGCAAGAGCGTTTACGCATTATGCGCGAGACCAATGACGGCTTTATTATTGCTGAAAAAGATTTGGAAATTCGCGGCCCCGGTGAGCTCCTCGGCACTAAACAAACGGGCGATATGGGCTTTCGTGTAGCAAAATTAGAGCGAGATGACCATTTACTCAATCAGGCTCACTATGTGGCTCAACAAGTCCTGAATGACTATCCTGCACAGGCTCAAGCGCTTTTAAAACGATGGCTGCCGGAAGCTCCTCGATACGCCTATGTATAATAATTATTAGGATGACAGATCGATCATCCTAATTATACAGATTGGCTTGAACCAATAAGCTTGTCGAACAGGTTGCTGTGGTGTTGTGATTGCACTTCACCACGAACTGTGCAAAATACTCAAAAAAGAATGATTAGAATAAAAACATGCTCCAATCTATCCAACACTTCATCCAAAAAGGAATACAGAGCGTTTCCCCTTGCCTGCTCTGCGGTATCGATCGACAACAACATCATTCGCTTTGTACCGACTGCTGGGCACAACTGCCTTGGTTTAAACAAGCGGTTGATCGCCATGAACACAGCATCTCTTGTGCCTTTTACTATGATTTCCCTATAGATCGCATCATTCAAAGCTATAAGTATGAGCAACAATTGCACTATCAAAATTTACTGGCACAGAGCCTTTTAAGCTTGCGCTTAGCTAGGGTTCAAGCCATCGTCCCCATGCCTATTTCAGTAGAACGCCTTAAAGACCGTGGGTATAACCAAATGCTGCTCGTTGCACAGATGATGGCAAAGAAATTGCGCATCCCTGTTTGGCAACCGGTGATTCGTCAAGCACAGCACGCTCAAAAAGGTTTAAGTCGGCTAGAACGCCTAGAAAATATCGAACAACAATTTATTATCAACCCAACCGAAAAACGCCGTTTCCGTAAAGTCCTCATCATTGATGATGTGGTGACCACGGGGAGTTCAATCCATGCATTAAGTACGCTGTTACATCAGCTACATTGCACGCAGGTATATGTCGCATGCATTGCTGCGGCACAGCCTTAGTTTCTAACATCAACCACTAATAAAGAAACTGAGCAAGCGAAGCGGTTTAGCTTTCAACAAGAGATCGCGCCTGCTGCTTCACCCAAGGAATCACCACCTCACGTGTTAAAGGTGCGAGTTTTGTCTGTGTATCATCCAAGCTGACCCATTGCATCGCTGCAATTTCTGCATCAATTTTCGGTTCACCTTGCAACTGGACCAGATAGACATAACTCACCAGTAGATGATCGGCTTCGTTCGCAGCGGCCGTTTCAAAACGACCAATGAATTGTTCAATCTGCGCAGCGCAGCCAATTTCTTCCTGAATTTCACGTAGCATGGTGATTTCAGGGGCTTCATTGGGTTCTAACTTGCCACCCACTTGCATAAAGAATGCCGTGTGTTTTTTACGAACCACTAAAAGTTCATGCTGTTCATTTAGAATAATGGCTGCGGCAACAGTGATAGTTTTCATCAATCTTGTTCCAAATCGGTGATAAAGGCTGTACGTTCAACCATGCCCCATTTCGGCTCTGGCGCAGTGAAATGTTGAAACTTTTCAACAATCGTTTCAATATTATCTTCTGTAATTAAGCCTTCGATAAAACGCGGATGGGTAAAGCCTTTTTCTGCAGTTGTTTTTAGAAAATTCAATAAATCGTCATAAAAACCATCTACATTGAGAAAGGCACATGGCTTTAAATGAATGCCCAATTGAGCCCACGTCCACTGCTCAAAAATTTCCTCTAAAGTCCCTGCTCCACCTGGAATCGCCACAAAACCATCCGAGAGTTCAGACATTTTGGTTTTACGTTGTTGCATATTTTCTACCACATGCAATTCGGTTAAATCTGGATGTGCCAATTCTTTATCGACCAAGACTTTTGGAATCACCCCAATGACTTGCCCGCCTGCACGCAAAGCACTATCTGCCACAACCCCCATCAAACCTGAACGACCACCACCATAGACCAGTGTGATGCCTCGTGCCGCTAAATGACGACCGACTTTTTCAGCCACCTGTAAATAGGCAGGATTGTTACCAAGGGCGGAACCACAGAAAATTGCGATAGATTTCATTTATAATCACCATCAGATCAGGAACGCTATGCTGGAAAAATCAACTTTAAACAGATTTTTTCATAAAATAAGCATTAGAACAGTGTTTTTCAGCAAATCCTTGTCTAAAATACACCCATTCATTTTTAACTTACTGCGCAAGGGGAAAAGACAACATGCTTGAAGCCTTTTACGCCACAGAGCGCGGTAGCCTGGAAGATGTCACCATCAATGGTGACTTCGATTTACATCAGGATTTAGTCTGGCTCGATCTCATTGCCCCGTCTCAGGAAGAGCAGCAATGGATTATGGATGCCTATGATCAAAATTTACCTACATTAAAATCATTAGAAGATATTTCGTCGAGTGCACGATTCTACCGTGATGACGATGGTATTTTGCACATCAGCACCTATTTTTTAACGAAAAATAAAAATTTTCAGGTCGATGGCGAACCCGAAGAAAATGCCAGCACCTTAGCTACCGTACAAACGGTTGCCTTTATTTTGCATAAAGAACGCTTATTCACTTTACGGGGTGAAAAGCTGGTGGCTTTCCGTGCCTTTCGTGCCCGTGCGCGTCGTAATGACTATGAAATTGACTATAAAGATCCAACTTGGATTTTATTGGGTCTTTTAGAAGCCAAACTCGATGAGCTTGCGGATATCTTGGAAGATATCCACAAGGACTTAGAAAAGTATTCCACAGAAGTGCTGAATAATCGTCATCGTGAGATGATTTTAGACTTAGATGACATGATTACCCGACTTGCGCATTTAGAAGACATGCTCGGGAAAGCTCAGCTGTGTCTGATCGACTTACGTCGTGTTCTCACCTTCCTGTCACGTCCTCGCGCCTTGGGCAGTCATATTTATGATGCCGACATCCGAGAACTCAGTGAAGACGTGCGCTCTCTTGTTGAGCATGATGCCTTCTTGTTCCAAAAGGTTCGATTCTTACTAGATACCACTTCTGGGTTCATTAACACCGAACAGAACGATACGATTCGTCGATTCTCGATTTTACCAAGTATGCTTGCGCCACCAATGTTAGTGGCCAGTGTCTATGGGATGAACACCGATGTACTGCCCTTCGCACATGGTACAACCAGTTTTATCGTGGTCAGCTTAATCATCGTGGCATTCTTTATTGGCCCATTGATGTACTTCCGCTGGAAGAAATGGATTTAGTGCTTTCCTATTGCGCGGACTTGCGAGAGTTTCTTGTCCCGCTAAAATAAAAAAAGCACCTTATGGTGCTTTTTTTTTATTTAGATCAATTGCAAGTCATGCTCAAGATGACAGGCTTGAATAATCTTCATCATTTTTTCAGGGACTGCTTTAAACTGCAAACCTTGCGCTTTTGGCGTTTGGCGTAACCAACGGACCAAAACAGCTAAAGCCAAAGTGCTGCCATGTTCAAGCTCAGCAAGATTGACCACTAAGGGAAAAGCTTGCTGTTGTTGAATCAATTTCAAGCCGTCTTGATAATACAATTCGGCATTGTTGTAATCGATTTTGCCTGAAACTATCAATTCTTGTTGATGAAGTTTAATCACACATCACCTATCTTATTTTTTCTTGTCTAATGCTGCATCAGCATCAGGTTTGAAGTTCGCAATTGCTTTATCAATGTTACCGCCATTACGTTTTACAGTTGCCGCAAACTGATTACGGAATTGTAAGCCTAGGTCGATACCCGAAACGTTGATATTACGGATTTTCCATTGTGAACCTTTATCCGCCAACTGGAAAGAGACTGGAATTTTTTCACCGTTGTTATGGAAATCAATCGTTACAACAGGGTTCTTACTGTTCGACGCCTTATATGGACGCATGCTATACGTTTGGTTACTAAACTTGGCAAAAGCTGAACCATAGTTTTCGATCAGTGTTGCACGGAAGTTACGTTCAAACTGTGCACGTTGAGCCGCTGAGCTGTATTGATTCGTTGCATACGTACCCATCACGATACGTGTGAACGCTTGTGAATCGATGTACGGGTCTAAGTTTTGACGAACAATCGCTTTCACAGCCGCAGGGTTATTTTGTAGTTTTGCGTGGTCTGCTTTTAAACGTGTAATGAGGCCATCAGCCACTTTTTTTACAAATGCAGGTGGTGCTTCGCTTGGAGCAGCAAAAGCTGTACCTGCCATCATAGTTGATAAGATACTTGCTGTAAGCGTATGTTTTAACAATGTGTTCACTTAATTTCTCCTAAAAATTATTCAACAAATGCAGGTTCTTCTGCCGTTGTTGTGTCAGCAGCTTCTGTTTTTTGTTCAGTATCTGCTGTGCTGTCAGATTTGTTCCCTGCACCACCGGTCACAAATTTAGACACCAAATCTTCGATTTCCATCGTACCTTGGGTATTACCAATTTGGTCACCACGTTTTAAGAAGTTGACACCACCACCCGGTACAATTTTCAAATATTTCTCACCCAATAAACCATTGGTTGCCACCATAATGTAAGCATCTTCATCGATATTGGTGATGGATTTCATGTTAGCAATCAGTTGCTGTTCCATTTCTTTTTGTTTCGCAGGTGTTGCTGCTTCATAATCTGATGTGTAACGCAGTTCTTCGAGTGCATTCTTTTGCACTTCTTTTAATTGTTCTGCGTTATAAGAGGTTAATGAGCCATCCATAATCAGATGTGCTGTCACTAAGCGCGTCACAGGATCGAGTTTCAACGACTCCACTTGACCGACTTTGACACCGCTTAAGGTGACTTTGGCACGGGGTTTAATCCCGTTTACATTTTCAAATGTCGCGGTCAATTCATAACTGTCTTCGATGTTATTGCCGACCAAACCACTCACACGCATCGCCAAGAAGAAAATAGCGATAGCAAAAAGAATGACAAAAAAACCGACGGCCAGTTCACTCGTACGTGATTTCATTAAATACCTCCGAACATGACCGCAGTCAACACGAAATCTGATCCTAAAACACACAACGAAGAATACACGACAGTACGTGTGGTCGACGTTGCAATACCTTCTGAAGTTGGGACACAGGCATAACCCTGATAGACCGCAATCCATGTACAAATTAATGCAAAAACAAAACTTTTGATGATGGTGCCATTAAAGACGTCTTTAAAGAATTGCACACTGTTCTCGATGCCACTCCAATAAGAGCCTTGATCTGCACCCAGAAAATCAACACCCACCAATTTACCACCCATGATGCCGACCGCAGCGAAAATCACCGACAACATTGGCAAGCTAAAAATACCGGCCCAAAGTCGAGGCGAGATCACTCGTTTTAAGGGATCGACCCCGATCATTTCCATACTCGACAACTGCTCAGTGGCTTTCATCAAACCAATTTCAGCCGTTAAAGCTGAACCTGCACGACCTGCAAAGAGTAAAGCCGCAACCACAGGTGCAAGTTCACGCAGTAACGTCAGTGCAACTGCGGTGCCGAGCATCGCTTCACTACCGAAAGTCGACAGAATGCTATACATCTGCAAACCCAGTACCGAGCCAATAAATAAGCCAGATACCACAATAATCAGTAATGAAAGCACACCAACACGGTACATCTGATAAATAAACAATTTCACGCCAAGTAAAGTCGGCATGGAAAAAAGAATCTGCAGCAACATAATGGTTGCTACGCCGATTCCTCGAACACGTTCAATGACGCGTCTACCTAATGCGGCAATAGCATTCATGAACGAACCTCATGATTTAAATAGGGCTGATGACTGAATTGATAATCGACCGGACCTTCTACCGAACCCGTCAAGAACTGCTTCACAAAAGGCGAAGCATGTGCTTTTAACTGCTCAGGTGTTCCCTCGCCCTGCACTTTCCCTTCAGCCACCACATAGATGTAATCTGCAATTGATAAGGTTTCAGCTACATCATGCGAGACAATAATGGTGGTTAAATCTAAAGCTTCACGTAGCGAACGAATCAAGCGGGTTAAAACCCCCATCACAATCGGGTCTTGCCCTGCAAAGGGTTCGTCATACATGATTAACTCAGGATCGAGTGCAATTGCACGGGCCAAAGCCACACGACGATTCATACCACCTGAAAGTTCAGAAGGCATCATTTGTTCTGCACCGCGTAAACCAACAGACTCTAATTTCAACGCAACAATTTCAGCGATCAAATGCTCTGGCAACTTGGTATGCGCACGAATGGGAAAGGATACGTTTTCGTATACCGACATATCGGTAAATAATGCGCCGCTCTGAAACAACATCCCCATACGCGCACGCGCAGCGAAGAGCTCCTGACGTGACATCTGTGCAATGTCCTGCCCATCAAGCAACACTTCTCCATTATCGGGAGTCAATTGACCACCAATTAAACGGAGTAAAGTCGTTTTACCTGTACCAGATGGACCCATAATTGCAGTGATCTGACCACGACGAATTTTTAAACTGACATTGTCATAAATGACGCGCTCTCCTCGCTTAAAACTCAGGTTTTTCACTTCGATCAGTGCCTGAGTCTGAGAAGACGTTTGATTATTCATAGCTGAGGATTTTCCTGCATTTTTTCAGCATGCATACTATAAAGGATTGAAGTTTAAAATGTTACCATTGCATGAGCGCATATCCCTGCATTCCATCAGGTAAATTGTTTTTTATTATTAATGCGATTTTATAAAGGGTGTTTTCAACCCAATAGAAGAATTTAGTTAAAATAATTGTATATATAGTAAACGATATTACACAATAAGAGTGTCAAACCGATATAAGGCATAAGTACCTCGATCATCACTGTACGCATATTTGCCAACGCGTTTCCGTTCATATTAATTATCATTAAACACATAAAGTTTGATCAAGTATACATTTTTCTGATTAAAAAGCTAATTTAAATCCATAAAAAAAACCGGTGTTTCCACCGGTTTTTTCGATATTCCTTCGAAATTCAATTAGTCATTGAATTTACGACGTGGACGGTCTTCACCGAAAGTGCGTTCGCCACGTGGTTTATCATCACCGAAACGTTTTGGACGGTCATCGCCGAAACGTTTTGGACGATCTTCACCAAATGAACGTTGAGGACGGTCACCGTTGAATTCACGACGTGGACGATCTTCACCAAATGAACGTTTTGGACGATCGCCATAACCTTCACGAGCTGGTTTGTAATCTACACGGTTACCACGGTTGTCATCGTTAGAACGACGGTCAAAACCACCTTCACGACGTGGACGATCGCTGTTAAATTCGCGACGTGGACGATCTTCAAAACCGCCTTCACGACGTGGACGATCGTTGTTAAATTCGCGACGTGGACGATCTTCGAAACCGCCTTCACGACGTGGACGATCGTTGTTAAATTCGCGACGTGGACGATCTTCGAAACCGCCTTCACGACGTGGACGATCGTTGTTGTATTCGCGACGTGGACGATCTTCGCCACCGAATGAACGACGTTCGCCATCACGGTTGCCTTCACGACGTTTGAAGTTTGATTCACCTTCAAAACGACGACCGCCACCGAAACCACCACGACCACCGCGACCGCCATCACGACGACCACGACCGCCATCACGGCTACCGCGTGCAGGAGGTGGAGATGGCTCAAGACCTTCAATTTCAGACACATTTAAACGTGCATCTAAGAAGTCTTCTAAAGCACGGATTTTACCGCGTTCACGGTAAGTCGCTAAAGTAATCGCGTTACCAGTACGGCCCGCACGACCTGTACGACCGATACGGTGTACATAGTCTTCGTTCTTCATTGGAAGACCGAAGTTAATTACGTGAGAAATTGTTGGTACGTCTAGACCACGTGCAGCAACGTCAGTCGCAACTAAGATTTTTGCACGACCTTCACGAATGCTACGTAAACGACGGTTACGTACAGTTTGTGGCATTGCACCGTGAAGAGCGACAACTGAGTGACCTGCTTCTGCAAGTTCTTCAGCCAACATATCTGTATCTTCTTGAGTAGATGCGAATACAACTGCTTGATCTACAGACTCATCAGATAACCAGTGAGTCAAAAGTTTTTTCTTGTGTTCGAAACCGTCAGTCCAGTGAAGAGTCTGAGTAATGTCAGTATTTGTAGAGTGACCAGTTTCAATCGCAATACGCTGTGGATCATTCATCATGCGTTCTGCAAGTGTAATGATACGCGGCGCAAATGTTGCAGAGAACATTAATGTTTGTTTACGGTTAGCAGCCAAGTCGCTGATCGCTTCTAGGTCTTCAGAGAAACCTAAGTCAAGCATACGGTCAGCTTCGTCAACGATTAACGCATCAACGTTGTCTAATTTAATTTGACGACGGTTAACCAAGTCAAGTAAACGACCTGGAGTCGCTACGACAACTTGTGCACCTTTAAGCTGTTGGATTTGTTTACCGAAAGGCATACCACCCATGATTGCAGCAATACGAACACCTTTCATGTGACGTACTAAAGCAATTGCGTCTTGGCTAACCTGTTGAGCCAATTCACGTGTAGGGCAAAGTACAAGAATAGACGGTGCAGTTACCGCTTTCATGCGCTCTTTGAAAGACATCAATGTGTCTTGACCAGCCAAAGCATTCACAGTTGGGAGTAAGAATGCAGCAGTTTTACCAGAACCAGTTTGGCTTGATACAAGAAGGTCTTGACCTTCTAATGCAGCTGGAATTGATTGTTCTTGCACTGGAGTCGGAGTAGTAAAACCTAGACCTTGTAATGCTAGTTGTAACGACTCATGTAAAGGAAAATCAGCAAAAGTTTTGCTCATAGAGTATTTCACCCCAAAAATGGGTGCTCCATTAAAAATATAAATTCAGATGGACATCGGCAAAAAGCGGCACAGCAAAAGACGCTGAAAATATAGAATCAGCGGCGATCCGAGAACGACGATGCGTATAACGCACACATGATTACAGCCGCAACCTGAAGGAATCGCTTAGCGATTGGGTGGGGCGCGAAATATCGTCCTCTCTTTGGACCGGAACGCGCATACACAATGATAGAAGAGAATGTTCAGGTAATGAACGAAATTTAGTGCGTGCGGGGATTATAGCAGAAAGTTTTTAAATGTCACCTGTTTTAGTCAACTTCAGAATATTTTTTGTAAGAAGCTTTAAGTTATAGGTGTTTAAGCCATTATTTTTGACCGATTAGACAAAAATAAAGCCCTCATAAAGAGGGCTTTATTTCATTATTCTGTCAATAAACTCGAACTAAGCGTTCTATTATTTAGCAGCTTCGCCCCAAGCTGGAACTACAGCTTGCATAAGCGGTTTAAGCATTTTCATAGAACATGCAAGTACTTGACCATTGTCCATTGAGTCGTTACCACCACGAGCATCAACCACAGTACCACCCGCTTCTTTCACAATAAGTTCACCCGCAGCAATGTCCCAAGGTTTCAAACCAAGTTCGAAATAACCATCGAAACGACCTGCAGCAACATATGCTAGATCAAGAGCAGCAGAACCTGAACGACGGTATTGAGCACCGGCTTCAGTCACATTTAACAATGAGTTGAAATGGTTTTTCGCATAAGAAACCACTTCGCCATTACGAATTTTACGATACGCATGACCCACTGAAAGGAAAGTGTTTTCTAAGCTGTCTTTTACATTTACACGAATACGGCGTTGGTTCATCATCGCACCGCGACCACGGCTTGCAGAGAACAACTCATCTTTCACAGGGTCATAAATAACACCGTGTTGAGTTACACCTTTATGTTGAACTGCAATAGAGATACAGAAATGTGGAACACCATTGACAAAGTTTAATGTGCCATCAAGTGGGTCGATGATCCAACACCAATCAGCGTCGTGACCTTTGCCTTCTTGAAGACCAAACTCTTCGCCTAGGAAACTGTGATTTTTATAGCTTTTACGTAGGGTATCGATAGTCAATTGTTCCAAATAACGGTCTACACGCGTTACTGGACCATCAATTCCTTTTTCTTCGACTTGTAGATCGAGTTTATGACGATTTTGATGCGCTTTTAAAAGCTCTTGACCAACTAATTGAGCCGCACGCGCAGCCATAACCACCATAGGTTCCATTGAACACCCACTACAAATTTGAAGATACTGATAAAGAATAATGCATAAAAGCCCTTATATCTTATCAAATATAAGGGCTTTTAGGGAAAAAATGTTTCTAAAAATTAGAAAATCAACAAACCACAGTTTGCTTATGTTTTAGCCAGCTTTGTGTCACAGAAGCGCTAATGCCTTCAGCATCCAGTCCAGCCTGATGCAACATTTGAGCATGTGTTGCTTGATGCATGAACTCGTCAGCCAAACCTAAATTCAGCACAGGCTTAACCACGCCTGCTTGGGCTAAATATTCATTTACTGCACTGCCCGCACCCGCCATGACTGCATGCTCTTCAACTGTCACAAACAGTTGCGTACTTGCTGCGATTTGATCGATCAACTGTGTATCTAATGGCTTCACGAAGCGCATATTAATCACACGTACAGCCACATCTAGCTTTGTCGCTAAAGCCTGTCCTGCCTCTAGTGCCGCTTGAACACGACTACCGAAAGCCAGAATAGAAATGGTGTCATCTTGCTGATCATTGAAGTTTGCAAGAATTTCACCACGGCCAATTTCAAGCTCGGTCATCTCTTGCTGAATCTCAACACCCAGTCCATTACCACGTGGGTAACGTACCGCCGCTGGGCCTTTATACAAATAAGCCGTATGCAACATTTGACGACATTCATTTTCGTCTTTCGGCGCCATGATCACCATGTTTGGCACGGTACGCATAAAGGCATAATCATATGCACCGGCATGCGTTGGGCCATCTTCACCAACCAAACCTGCACGGTCGATACCAAATGTCACATCAAGATTTTGCAAAGCGACGTCATGAATCAGTTGATCATAACCACGTTGTAAGAAGGTTGAATAGATTGCAACAACCGGTTTTACCCCTTCACAGGCCATCCCCGCAGCCAAAGTCACCGCATGTTGTTCTGCAATGGCAACATCAAAGAAACGCTCAGGAAACTGCTTGGCAAATTGCACCATGCCTGAACCTTCACACATCGCTGGGGTAATCGCCAATAAACGATCATCCTGTGCAGCTTCATCACATAACCACTGACCAAAAACATCTGAATATTTCGGTGCAGTTGCCACTGCAACGGGTGCATTCACTTTACTGATGGCATGGTATTTGATTTGATCTGCTTCGGCAGGTGCAAAGCCTTTACCTTTTTTGGTATAGACATGCACTAAACGTGGGCCTGTGCGTTTTTTTAAGGCTTCAAACACATTTGTTAATTGTTCAACATCGTGCCCATCAAAAGGACCAAAGTAGTCAAAGCCAATGGCTTTAAATAAGTTATCTGCAGCATCGGTCGCAGCACAATGTAGACGTGAGTTATACGCCCATTCAGGATGCGGTTGAATATAGGCTTCGCCACTTTCAGAAATATTAACCGATTGACCACTTTCCCAAATCGCAGCCAAATGCTTGGCAAAACCACCGGTACTGCATGAAATCGACATATCGTTGTCGTTCAATACCACCATAAGGTCAGCATTGTGTGCCACCGCATCGTTCATGGCTTCAAAAGCCATGCCCGCTGTCATCGCGCCATCACCCACGATTGCAACCACATGACAGGGATCTTGCTTGAAGCGACGTGCCAATGACATCCCAAGACCAGCAGAAATCGCTGTTGATGAATGGCCTACGCCAAAGGTGTCAAATTCAGATTCTTCACGGGCAGGAAACGCAGCCAAACCATCTTTGGCACGAATCGTCACTAATTGTTCACGACGACCGGTCAAGGCTTTATGCGGATAGGCTTGATGACCCACATCCCAAATCAGACGATCACGTGGCGTTTCAAAACAGTAATGTAATGCCACGGTTAATTCGATCACCCCAAGATTGGCACCAAAATGCCCACCACTTTGTCCGGCCGCATACAAAATAAATTGACGTAACTCATCCGCCACTTGCTCTAATTGGCTGCGCTCGAGTAAACGAAGTTGTTGAGGATGGTTAATCGTATCCAGCAACGGTGTTACAGGGCGTTGAGATGGTATTTCTTTATACAGCATAATGTGGCAAAGCCTTCTAAAGCCTGGCAAATTCCTAAGCTCGGTCTAAATGGGTAACTCGATCATATCGTCGAATTGTATCACCTTACAATCAGCCAAACTTGTAGCGATGTAATTTTTAGCAATGATCTCGTTGGGGAGATTTTGAATGAGTCAGATTATCCTGAATAATCTTCCTATTTATCAACTATTATCGTTCGCTTTATACAAAAAAGAAAATGTTCTGCATAAATTCGTCGTTGCAATTCTACCAATGTCCAAGCATTACGCTATACTTTAGCCAATTTATAATCGAATAAACGGGTTAAGCAGTGCCTATAGAATTTGTCGCAACGTCAAGATTACCGACCGCTTTTGGTGAATTCAATATTACGGTTTTTCAGGATCCTGAAACCGGTGAAGAACATGTCGCACTCTCTAAAGGACTAGAACAAGCTCCCACTGAACCTGTTTTAGTACGTATCCACTCCGAATGCCTGACTGGTGATGCCTTCGCTTCACTTAAATGTGACTGCGGCCCACAACTTCAAGCCACCCAAAAATTAATTAATGAAGCGGGCCAAGGGGTGATTTTATATTTACGCCAAGAAGGTCGCGGGATTGGTTTAACCAATAAAATCCGTGCCTATGCCCTACAAGACCAAGGCCATGACACAGTCGATGCCAATTTATTATTGGATCTTCCTGCTGATGCACGTCGTTATGATATGTGTCCTATCATGTTGAATCATCTTAACATTACTGCGGTGCGCCTCATTACCAATAACCCGTTAAAAATTGAAGCTCTACAAGAACAAGGCGTGAATGTCGTTGATCGTGTTCCGCTGACTGTGGGTTTAAATCCCTTTAACGAACAATATTTAAAAACCAAACATGATCGTATGTCGCATATGTATCAAAAGGATGATTTTTAAAAATCCTTTAAATTCTCCATAAATTAATCCCTCCAAACCTCCCTTTACAAAAGGGAGGCTTTCCCCTCTTTATTAAAGAGGGGTTAGGGGAGATTCAAATCGTCATCGAAAAAATACGATTTTCAGGAACACGACGTTTTAATCGTAAATCAAAAGCCATGCAGATATTACGGACAAAAGGCTTGCCTGCATCACTCACCTGAATGTGCTGATCAAAAATCTCGAGCAAGCCATCTTCTTGCATTTCAGCCAATTGCGCTAGTACTTCATCAAGCTCAGGAAATTGCATTTCTGGACCTGCCCAAGAAGTTTGGAAGGTACACATCAAATTGAGAATATGTTTACGAATGATTAAGTCCTCATCTGTCAGCACATGCCCCCGATAGACTGGAATTTCATTCGCTTCTAAACGTGCATAATAATCTTCAATTTTCTTTTCATTTTGTGCAAAGCTGTACCAACAGTCACTGATCGAGGATAAGCCGAGACCAATCATTACTTGGGTTTTCGATGCGGTATAGCCCATAAAATTACGGTGCAAACTGCCCTGCTGAAAAGCTTGATACATCGGATCTTGGGTTAATGCAAAATGATCCATTCCAATCTCATGATAGCCCTGCGCCAGTAGCTGTTTTTTTCCTTCTTCATAGCATTGACGCTTTAAATCATCTTTCGGGACATCAGCATCTTTAAAACCACGCTGACCATTGCCCTTAATCCACGGCACATGTGCATAGCTATAAAAGGCTAGACGATCTGGCATCAAACGAGTGGTCTGTTCAATGGTATGCAACACATCGTTTAAATCCTGAAATGGCAGACCAAAAACCAAGTCATGCGAAATAGAGGTATAGCCAATATCACGTGCCCACTGTGTCACTTGCTCAACATGTGCAAAGGGTTGAATACGGTGGATGGCTTTTTGCACCTTCTCATTATAATCCTGCACCCCATAACTCACGCGTCGAAACCCCACATCGTACAAGGCTTGTAAATGCTCACGTGTGGTATTGTTCGGATGCCCTTCAAAGCTAAATTCATGTACATCGGCAATATCTGCCTGCGCTAGAATGCCTTGAATCAACTGGGTGAGATGCTCAGGAGAAAAGAAGGTAGGCGTCCCCCCTCCCAAATGAATTTCTTTAATCATCGGTCGATCGACCAAGAGCTGACAATATAAGTCCCATTCTTTCAGCACCGCCTGAATATAAGGCAGCTCCATCTCATGTTTTTTCGTGACTTTTTTATGGCAGCCACAAAACGTACATAAGCTTTCACAAAATGGCAGATGGATGTACAGACTGATGCCTTCGCTGTGATTAGTCTCATCAAATGATCGCTTCAAGCCCTGTTTCCACTGTTGCAATGAAAACTCAGCTTCCTCCCAATACGGCACGGTTGGATAACTGGTATAGCGTGGACCCGGTACATTATATTTTTGAATTAAAGAACTCGCCTGCTGAGACATCGATGCACCATTTCAATCAATGAGATTCAATTTAAATCTACCTTATGATTATTGTGCTGAGCTTCAGAAGTGAATTCAACCTAGCAAATTTGTCGGAATAGCCCCAATTTCAGCCTGAGTGATTGCTGCTAACTCTGCATGATCTTTTTGTTTAATCGTTAGATTTCTGAAGTTCAAGCAAAGATCCGATGCTGAGTATCGGGAAAAATGCCTTAAGTTTTCACGTAATTTATGCTTTGATGACACTTATCTTTAAATTATTTTAATAAAGGTCACCATGCAGAATCCAACTTCAGCCGATATTCAACGTGTAGATGAATTCCTTCGCGATTTACAGGCACGGATTTGTGCCGCATTGGAACAGCAAGAACGTGCTGGTGGCGGAAGTGCCGAATTTGCGATCGATGACTGGGAACGCCCTGAAGGTGGTGGTGGTCGCTCACGTGTTCTTCAAAATGGAACGGTGATTGAAAAAGGCGGCGTGATGTTCTCGCACATTAACATTTCAAAATTACCGGCCTCTGCGACTGAACGCCATCCCGCTATTGCAGGTGCAAAAGCGCAAGCCATGGGCGTGTCATTGGTAATTCACCCGAAAAACCCCAACGTCCCGACCTCACATGCCAATGTGCGTTTATTTGTCGCGGAAAAAGAAGGCCAAGATCCGATTTGGTGGTTTGGCGGTGGTTTTGACCTCACTCCATTTTATCCAAATGATGAAGATGTCTTGTCTTGGCATCAAACTGCCCATGATCTTTGTGCCCCATTTAGCGATACGCTCTATGATGAACATAAAAAATGGTGTGATGACTATTTTTATCTAAAACACCGTGATGAACAACGTGGTGTGGGTGGTTTATTCTTTGATGATCTCAACCAATGGGACTTTGAAACCTGTTTCAAATATATGCAGGCCGTCGGTAATGGTTATTTAGAGGCAATTTTACCGATCTTCCAAAGAAACCAAGACAAAGCCTATACCGAAGCACAACGAGACTTCCAACTTTACCGTCGTGGTCGTTACGTTGAATATAACCTTGTCTATGACCGTGGCACCTTATTTGGCTTACAAACTGGCGGACGTATTGAGTCGATTTTAGTGAGTATGCCACCCTTGGCAGGCTGGTCGTATCGTCCTGAATGGGAAGAACATTCTGCCGAGAAAAAACTCACCGACTTTTATTTAAAACCGCAAGACTGGCTGAATACGCTGAAATAAAACGGATAAAGATGTATTCGCCCCTGTCCGTCAGGGGCTTTTTATTGCCTGAGGATTAGAGTATTCATTTTAGGTAATATATTGACGCATAAATAATTTTTTTAAGCATTTACTTTGTAATCAGATTGCTCAACAATGACACATCTTTTAAACAGCTTTAAGCTATGTCATTGCACAATGTGTCAATAAACTCATAGCTGTTATTTTCTTGTACGGAGTACAACGCACATGACACATCAAATACTCAATAAAAAAGCTGTCAATCTTACTCCATTGGTGTTTTGGAGCTTTGCTGTTGTGCTGATCAGCGCCATCAGTACCAATATTTTTTCTGAAACGTCTTTGAATGATAATTTGGCCATTGGCTTCATGGTGGTTGCCTTGATTGGTTTAGTCATCAGTGCTGCCAGCATCTTGATTCAAAGCGTATTAGATATTTGTAATCCTTAATTTCCCCCTTTATTTCACGATTTTAAGACTGCCCGAACTTTAGCCATCTTCGGTTTTGGCGTATATTGTCTGCTCTTTCACATCTACATGGACGCTGTGCAATGAGCAAACAATTTGCCGTGATTGGCAACCCGATTGAACAATCACGCTCACCTGAACTTCATCATGCCTTCGCTGAAAAAACAGGCCTCGACATTCAGTACAGCAAACGACTTGCGCCACTCGATGGTTTTCAGCACAGTGTCGAATCCTTCTTTGCCGAAGGTGGCATCGGTATGAATGTCACTGTTCCGTTTAAAGAACAAGCCTATGCACAATGTGCCGTCCTTACTGAACGTGCCAAAATTGCAGGTGCGGTCAATACACTATGGATGCAAGATGGCACACTCCATGGCGATAATACCGATGGACAAGGCCTAGTCGATGCCATCCGTGCCTTAGATTGGAATTTAGAACAGACCGATATATTGATCATTGGTGCAGGCGGTGCGACACGTGGCGTGATTTACCCACTGGTACAAGCTGGGGCCAAAAAAATCGTGATTGCCAATCGTACTTTAGCGCGTGCTGAACAATTGGTCGCTGACTTAAAAACTGCCGTACCGAATGCCGAACTTGCAGCCATTGCACTCACTGACTTAGCAGGTCAATTTGATCTGGTGATTAATGCCACATCGGCCAGCTTAACGGGTGATGCACTGATTTTGCCTGAAGCTTTACAATTCACGCACGCCTATGAAATGGCCTATGGCAAACCGTCGACGTTTTTGGATCAAGCCAAAGCACGCCATGTTCCGACCTCAGAAGGTTTTGGCATGTTGGTTGGTCAAGCGATTGAATCTTTTTCCATTTGGAATGGCATTAAACCTGATCTAAAAGACTTTCTATAATTCAAAATGATTTGCTCAATTCACTTTCTGAGCAGGCTAAACACCTAAAAAAAGAACCTCAATTGAGGTTCTTTTTTTGATCCAACTTAGTTCTTGTGTTTTTGTATCGCTTTATAGGTCTCATAATAAGCCGATTGGCTGAACAACTCTTCGTGTTCTGCTGCTAGGCCTTGCAATGACGCTTCTGATAATTTTCCTTTGATATCATCAGCAAAGGCTTGCGCATAGATTTTTGATGCTTTCACCAAATGCGCTTTTTCAGTTCCTTCCAGTTCATAACTGGCTAAAAAGTTTTGTTGATATAAATGTGCAAATATCGCCTGATCAGTCTTATAGGTTTTTTGCAACTGCTTCCATTCAACCTGAGCTTTGTACTCGCCAATTCCTGACTGTACATAATGGTTGACCGAAGACCCTAAGTCATCAAAGTCTTGATAGCGATGCAAAGCATGCTTATCACGTAATTGATTTAAACGCTTCAGCGCATTGCCTGTTGGTTCTTTTAAGCCATCAACAAATCGATATGCATAAACTTCTGCAATTTCATTCAAATCATTGGCTGAGTAATAACGCACATACTGAGCGCGATAGTTAGCAAATGCCACGACAAATGCCGCTTGATAGGCTTTCACTTCAGATTGATGACGTTTATAACTTTGCAATGCCACAGTACTGAGATATTCAGGAAGTTCGATTTCTTCATTTGCAGCACGGACATCATCGACCGATGCAGTTTCTGCTTCAGCAAGCAGAGGATCATTTCCCGTGATTGGCGCAAGCAGGCCTTTCAACATATTTTCAAAGAGTGAATCTTTACTGACTTCCTCAATGGATTTTGCCTGTTTCATGGCTTGACGATCAATTTTAGTCGCATTGCCATAATTCAAGATTTGGTTACTACTTTTCAGCTTTAATTGACCTAAACGTGGCTCATTAAAGGCCAATTGATAGTCCATTACTTTGACTCGGCCTTTATGATCTAAGCCTACATCCATCACGACATTCGAAGATGATTTATCCTGTGTATTCAGCACCTGTGCAATTTCAGCTTGATGCTTTTGCCATAATTGCTGGAATTGTTTTACATCGATAAGTTGTTCACTTTGATATTGCTGGAATACCGGCTTTAACTGCTCAACAGCGTCCGCAATCTCAGAATCTGTATTGGATGCGTCCGCAGCAGAGGCCGATGGTACAGCATCTTCTTGCAGCGGTATCACCCGAACATCTTGATAATCCTGACAAAGCGTGACTTTACCAATCGGCACCTGTTTGGTGTTCATCAAGGCCTGACAGACTTCCTCAGATAAGTTCGCTGTTTCCTCATCTTCTTCTGAAGCCGCATAAGCTTCGGTTACTTCAGTATCTGAACTATAGGTTTCTTCGTCATCACCCGCGGTCGCCTCCGCATATGCACTTGCAGTATCGATCGCGTATTCAGCAGATTCAGCGGCAGAAGACGTTTGTTCTTCTTCCGTTTCATGTTGGTGATACATCAGGCCATGCATTTTCGCATTGAGCAGCTCATTCACACGTTCTACAGATGCATAAGCCGCATCAAAGTCTTCATCCTCAGCTGCTGCCGCTACTGCAGTCCCTCCCGCCGCTTCAGCCGCAGCCATCGCCTCTTCGGAAGCACTGAGATGCGCAGCAGCGTCCACAGATTCATCTTGCTCAGCGTCACTATTGCGCTGACCTTTGATTTGCGTGGTGTAATAGTTGGCATTCACAAAATCGAAAAGTTCAAGCTGGGTGTATAGCGCATCGAGATCACCCACATAGCGGATTTTTTTAGTCAGCCCTGCATTTTTTTCATCACGTGTTAAAGCAATATTTTGCACTTGATTCGGCTCTGCTAAGACATAGGGCAAAGCATTCATTTGTTTTAAATAGTCAGCAAATTTTTTCAAATCGTACTGAGCAATCGTCTCTTTATGTTTTGAAAAATCCACATAAGCCAAGCTGCTTTGGCTTTCACGATTTACCATAAACGGCATGAACGCAAAGTAGTTGGTATAAAATTTATGTTGATTAAAATCAATGATCATCGGCAACTGTGCATTGACCTGCAAAGTCGGTTTTTGATAACTCAATTGCAAGGTTAAGGCAGCAAGTTTTTCTCTAAAATGTACTGAACCGCTATAGCTAAACTGTAAATCATTCAACACATTCAGCAGTGATTGAGCAATTTTAGATTGCGGAGAAACGCCATCCTCTTCATCGCTATAACGCGCTGATGGTGGGATCGATTCATTGGCAATGGCTTGATAGAGCTGTTTCTTTTCTTTTTGGCTAAACGGAATATTTTGGGTTTTAATCAACTGATCCAGTTGTTTTTTAAGTTTAGGATCTAGCTCAGGCTGTGTACTAGTTGCAGGCTTTGACTTGGTTTTAGGCTTTTTTTCATCGAACTGAATATCGGTCTGAATTGAAAATTGCCCTTTCATGTCATAACTGGCATTTTCAAACATTGCGTTTAAGCCTTGAGTGGCTTGTTGCCCGAGAGACTGCTCTGTTGAATTGGTTTTTATGACATGTTGAGCACACCCAGTAATACTCAAACCCAGTAAACAAAGTGTTATATATTTTAATCGCATAATTGTACGAAAGACCTACGTTCTTTATGATTTATTAAAAGAAAAAAATGATCAAAAGATCAACATCAAGTCTATCAGAAGTTTATTTTTCACATGTTGGTTAAATATTACAATTCGCCTTTCTGACATTTTTTAAGGGCGTATTCATCAATGTTTTTTTGATGAAATTATGAATAATCAAATCATCAATACAGATAATCCAAAAAAATTTAGATATTAGGATTAAGACTATGCCTGCATATAAAGCGCCTTTACACGATATTCGTTTCTTAATGAATGAAGTGCTCGATTACCCAGCACATTACAAAACTTTGTCTAATGGTGAAGCTGCTGATGCAGACACTGTCGACATGATTTTAGAAGGTGCAGCGGATTTTTGTGAAAACATCCTTTCGCCTTTGAACCAAACGGGTGATGAAGAAGGCTGTCATTTTGAAAATGGCGATGTGAAAACACCAAAAGGCTTTAAAGAAGCCTATGACCAATTTGTACAAGGTGGCTGGCAAGGTCTGTCTTTCCCTGAAGAATTTGGCGGTCAAAACTTGCCACAGTCGTTAAACCTAATCAAATCTGAAATGATGGGTACAGCGAACTGGTCATTCCAAATGTATCCAGGCCTCAGCGTGGGCTGTATCAACACTATTCTTCAATTTGGTTCAGAAGAACAGAAAAACCAATATTTACCGAACCTCGTTGCAGGAACTTGGTCAGGCACCATGTGCTTAACTGAACCTCAATGCGGTACCGACTTAGGTCAGGTAAAAACCAAAGCGGAACCTCAAGCTGACGGTAGCTATGCAATTTCTGGTACAAAAATCTTCATCTCTGCGGGTGAGCATGATTTAACAGATAACATCGTGCATATCGTACTTGCTCGTCTTCCAGATGCTCCTGCAGGTACTAAAGGGATTTCATTGTTCATCGTTCCAAAATTCCTTGTGAATGCAGACGGTTCAGTGGGCGAACGCAACCCTGTGACTTGTGGTTCGATTGAACACAAAATGGGGATCCGTGCTTCAGCAACAGCTGTCTTGAACTTTGACAATGCGATTGGTTACTTAATCGGTGAAAAACACAAAGGCCTACATGCAATGTTCACCTTTATGAACACTGCACGTATTGGTACAGCGATCCAAGGCATTGCACATGCTGAATTGGCATTCCAAGGCGCACTTCCATACGCGAAAGAACGTATGTCTATGCGTGCACTTTCAGGTAAAAAAGATCCTGAAAAAGTAGCCGATGCGATTATTCACCATGCAGACGTACGTCGTATGCTTTTAACTCAAAAAGCGATCGCTGAAGGCGGCCGTTCAATGATTTACTATGCAGCTCAAATTGCGGACAAAATGACTGATGCTTTAACCCGCGGTGATACAGCAGCATTTGAAGCACATGATGACCACTTAGGCTTCTACACACCGATTCTCAAAGGTTTCTTAACCGAAATGGGTTATGAAGCTGCAAACCATGGTATGCAAGTATACGGTGGTCATGGTTATATTAAAGAATGGGGCATGGAACAAATCGTTCGTGACTCACGTATCTCTACTCTCTACGAAGGCACAACCGGTGTTCAAGCACTAGACTTGATTGGTCGTAAAGTTCTGTTGACCTCTAAAGGTAAAGTGATTCGTGACTACACAGCTGAAATCTTGAAGTTCTGTGGTCAACATGCACGTAACAAATACATGCGTCGTTTTGCGTGGGACTTAACGAAGCTTTGCGCACAGTGGAATGCATTAACGGTTCGTATCATGCTTGCAGCACGTAAAGACCGTGACATCGTATCTTCTGCTTCTGTCGATTTCTTAATGTTCTCTGGCTACGTGATGATGGCTTACTTCTGGGCACAACAAGCTGCCGTAGCTTCTGAAAAATTAGCAGAAGGCAATGGTGCAGAAGTTCCTGAGTTCTATAAAGCAAAAATCAAAGTGGCTGACTTCTACTTTGAACGTCTATTACCACGCTCACAAGGTCACGCTGAAGCAATGGTTAACCCATCGAAGACCATGACTTCTTTGGCTCCTGAACACTTTAGCTTTGACTACTAAGCTTTAAACCGAGTTAAATGACTCTATAAAAAGACCGCTTCGGCGGTCTTTTTTGTCTTCTCTTTTAATTTTCATCTATAGCGATAATGAGCAGCATTCTTAATTTCTTCATGAGGTAATAACAATGTATAAAGATGAACTTTATATGGAGAAATATTGTTGTATTTTTCAACAAAAATAGAACACCTTATCGCCAAAACATAATTTTATTTAATAAATATTAAATACTTAAAGTAAATTTAACTCCATAATTTTAGCTTTACATTTGTATCTCATACAACTTCATATCTTCTCCACTGCCTCCCCCTATGATGACTTCAATGATTCATAGAGAGCGTAACCATGAAAAAATTGATTTCTTCATTGATGGTTGGTCTGATTGCAACAACTGCGACAATGTCTGCAATGGCAGCGCCTGCATTCGATCATAAAAATCCACCACCTGCTCCATACTTTGATAAAAAACCTGTACCGCCTAAAGCAATACATCACAAATCTGCTGGGCCCCACATGGTGAAAAAAGAGCATCAAAAAGTTCATGCAAAATTTGCCAAACAAAATCATAAAGCAGTAGCTTTTAAAGCTAGTCAACCCAAGCCTGTTCCGCATCATAAGTTACCGCCTATGCCACCGAAACATCGTTAAGCTGAATTCAAAAAAGACCGCTCATGCGGTCTTTTTTAATATTTACTTTGCTTTATCAGCAATAAATTCTTTAATCTCTATGGGTTTATCTTTTACCAACTCAACTGTCCCTTCATTCACACCATTAAAGTTCTTAAAGTGAATTGAAACACCTTGGTCGTTGGCAAGTCGTACACCACTTCCTGAAACTGCTCGTTTCAATTCATACACACGATCAGAATTATCAGTCAATTGTGCGGTTTCAAAATTATCTTTGGTTTTTAACTCAAGGCTTAGATCTTGTGGCCCTGTAAAGTGAATCACTTGCTCATCTTGAGCTACTGCAACATCGTTTGTTTGTGTAGTTGCGATCGTTGCCTCTGTTGCAACATTTTGTTCTGATGGTGCTTTTTTATCGGTGCAACCCACCAAAGCTATAGTTAATAACGTCGTAGTTAAAATATATTTCATTTTCTGAAGTTCCTTTATGCCATGTAAATTCAATTATCAACTGAATAATTTCATACACATTCTGCAAATTACATTCGAAATATGAAAAATTACTTGTCGCTCAAATTTTAAAACAAGTTTGACATAGCTTTCATTACAGGAATTCTTCCAATACTGAATTTAAAAAGATATGTCCCTGCTCGGTACAAGACAAAAGTGTTGGATCACTGACCATCAATTTACGTTCACGTAATGAGTTCAATAACTCGGCAATTGGCTCTAAACTTTCCCCTGTACGCTCACTATATAGCTTGGCTTCCACCCCATGATTTAAACGAAGTGCATTCATCATAAATTCAAAAGGCATATCGGCTGCTTCGATGCGCTTAAACTGAAGATGTTCAGCAGGTACTTTGGCTAAATAGTCTTTCGGCAATCGGGTTTTTTGGAAACGATACACCCCGTCTGGCATGGTCACTTTACCATGTGCGCCTGCGCCAATCGCCAAATAATCGCCAAACTGCCAATAATTTAAATTATGTGCCGACGGCTTTTCTTTACGCCATGCCGATACTTCATAATTGATAAAGCCTTGCGCTGTTAAATAGGCTTCGCCCTGTTCTTGAATATCTTCAAGCACATCATCGACAGGTAAAATTGGTTTTGTGCGGAAAAAAACTGTATTGGGTTCAATGGTCAATTGATACCACGACACATGGGTTGCCCCATTTTCCACAGCAAGTTTTAAATCCAAAAGCGCTTGCTCAATGGTTTGTTCAGGCAGGCCATGCATCAAGTCGACATTTACTCGTTCAAAACCCACCTCTTTTGCATGCTGAATGGCAGAAATCGCATCATCATTCGAATGAATCCTCCCCAGCTTTTTCAGCTGGTCGGTATTAAAACTTTGCACACCGATAGATAGACGATTGATCCCTGCATCTAAATAACCGGAAAAAGGATCGTGCTCAACCGTACCGGGATTGGCTTCCAAGGTGATTTCACAACCTGCTTCAAACGGTAGCAACGCTTTGAGCTGAGCAAATAACCATTGATAGCCTTGGGCAGAAATCAAAGATGGTGTCCCACCACCAATAAATACACTATGGATCAGGCGACCCTGAGCAAAATCGACTTGGGTTTTAAAGTCTTCAACCAACGCCTGTAAATATTCTTGTTCTAAGTCCAAAGACAATTCACCATTCGGCACCGCATGCGAATTAAAGTCACAGTATGGACATTTGCGCACACACCACGGCATGTGAATGTATAAAGATAACGGAACAACTGCAGGATTTAATTCAGCCAAGGAAAATGCTCAAAAGGAACAAAAGAAGTAAGCGCATTTTAACATGACTGCATCAGAGCGCTTATGAAAACTCATCCACAATACAGTAGACTAATAAAATTAAAGAAGAATTAGATGATTAGAAGATGAAAATAAGCAGCCATTTATTGTACTTACTGCCGCTCGCGATGGGTGTTGGTATCGCTATGACCATTCAAACAGCGATCAACAGCCAATTGCGTGAATATTTATATTCACCGCTGCAAGCTGCCCTTTTTTCTTTTTTGGTTGGTACAATAGTCCTCGCCTTTATGGTGTTTTTTCAATCGGCCGAAAAACCGGACTTTGCAAGTTTTGCTCAAATCCCTTGGTATTTATGGCTGGGGGGATGTTTGGGTGTTTATGCCATCAGTATCAGTATTTATACCGCACCGAAACTGGGTTTTTTATCCCTCTCCGGTCTGATTATTTTTGGACAGATCTTAATGTCGATGGTATTTGACCATTTTGGCTTGCTCGGCACTGAAAAAACCCCGATTAACTGGCAACGCTTATTGGGTGGCGTGGTGATTTTTATTGGTGTGCTTCTCACTTTCCAACGCTAAGACCTCATTCCTAAGCACCTCACAAGAAATGAGTACATTCTGTGTCTACTGTCACGGCTGTAACAAGCAGCAAGTATGAATTAAAACAACTGTTTCATTTAATGATCCCGATATTGATCACGCAGTTTGCGCAAGCGGGATTTGGTCTCATTGATACCATCATGGCTGGACACATGTCCGCCAATGACCTTGCAGCCATTGCGGTCGGGGTCGGTTTATGGATACCGGTCATGCTGCTGTTCAGCGGCATTATGATTGCAACCACCCCATTAGTGGCAGAAGCCAATGGTGCTCGCACGCCTGAAAAAATTGCCACCATCGCCCGTCAGTCTTTGTGGGTCGCATTATTTTTAGGGATCATTGCCGCATTAGTCTTACAAGCTATGCCGCTGCTTTTACCGTTATTGGGTGTCCCTGAAGTATTACTTCCGAAGGCGAGCTTATTCTTACACGCCATTAGTTTAGGTATGCCTGCTGTCACCATGTACGCAGCTTTACGTGGTTACTCAGAAGCATTGGGGCATCCACGTCCAGTCACTGTGCTGAGTCTGCTGGCCTTATTGGTGTTAATTCCACTGAACTTTATTTTTATGTATGGTTTAGGCCCAGTCCCTGAACTGGGTTCAGCAGGATGTGGTTTTGCCACCGCGATTTTGCAATGGTTAATGTTCTTTGCTTTGGCGATGTACGTTTTCAAAGGATCGGCCTATCAAAAAACCCAACCTTTCGCTGCTTTTGAAAAAATGAACAGTGAATGGATCAAACGTATTTTAAAACTCGGCTTTCCTATTGGCTTAGCCATTTTCTTTGAAGTCAGTATTTTTAGTACAGCCGCTATTGTGTTGAGTCCCTTGGGCGAAGTCACCATTGCAGCGCATCAAGTCGCCATTTCGATTACCTCGCAATTGTTTATGATTCCAATGTCACTAGCGATTGCGCTGACCATTCGGGTCGGTACTTATTATGGGGAAAAGAACTGGCTGGCTATGCGAAAAGTCCAGAAAGTCGGTATGTTGACAGGGACGGTATTTGCCCTGATTACCATGTTGCTGCTTTGGCTTTTACGTAATGAAATTGTGTCACTGTATACCAATGACTATGATGTGACTCAGCTTGCGGTGTACTTGGTGTTGTTCGCGATTGCCTATCAGTTGATGGACGCATGGCAAGTCAGTGCCGCAGGGTGCTTACGCGGTATGCAAGACACCAAAGGACCAATGTGGATCACCATGATCGCGTATTGGATCATTGCCTTCCCTGTCGGGATCTATCTTGCACGCTTCACCACGACTGGTGCTGCAGGCGTTTGGATTGGCCTAATTGTGGGTCTGACTGTCGCCTGTATACTGCTACTTACACGTTTATTTATGATGAATAAACGTTTAGCTCAAGCGGGATAAGCCCTTAAAAATCATCTAAAAAGTTACTTAAAAATACGGCTACGCTATGCAGAAGATTAATGCAAATTAACACCCTGCATAGCAATGCCATAAATAAAAAGCATGAAGAAGAGGAAAATAAACATGTCCCATGTATTTCGCTCGATCAGTCTCTGTCTGAGCTTAGGCTTTTCCATGTCACTACAAGCTGAACAAACGATCAACCGACATGAATTTACTTTATATCACGCACCCATTAAAGTCCAATCACAACCCGAATTTGATTACATCAATCAAGCACTTTGGACAGCCTTTCGCTTTTATCATGAACAACAGGCGGACTCATATACCGCACGTTTAAAATTAAGTTGTCAGCAGTCTGGTATGGCGTATACCTATCAGGACTTCATCAAGGCCAATCAAAAGTTTACCTCTGCGGATGATCAGGATTTTATCGTGACGCAAAACCTCATCACCTTGAATGAAAATTTACACCATAACCAATGCAGTAAATATCTCAGTCCACATTTAGAACTGGAAAAAACTGAATCGAGCGAAGCAGCAAAAACCAACTAATTAAGCGCCTCGATGGCATTTTTTAAACCTTGTGGCACTTGGCTGTCGTCCTCTACGTCTTTCACGATCGCCTGCCCGACGATCACATCTGTCCCATTAAAACTCATGGTCGGTGAGCCATACAATTCATAGCCTTCATTTAAAGCTTTGGTCACACGGGCACAGAAATTGACATCATCTTTACCGGTTAAATAGCGATACACTTTCATCGTTCAGTTCTCTTCTAGCGACGCGATATTTTAAACCATTCAGCACGTGGCTTAAATTTGCCTGAATTATTTTCAGTATTTACATTTTTGCCCATCATTTTATCAATGCAAATAAAGTCTTAACAATTTAAAGTAGGCAGTTTGTGTTTTGTCGCCTATGATCGGTATTAGATAATAAATGATGATCTTGAGGAACATCACATGGCAAAAACGGCTAGCACACCGGGTCGTCGCTTTATGAAACTTGCCAGTATGACGGCAAGCATTGCTACTAAAACCGTTTCCAATTCCATCCGCAATATCACTGCCGATGAAGAACAGAAAAATGCATCTCGCAGTAAACTTTTTCAGGACATCGGTCTGCAAATTGCAGACACTTTGGGTGAAATGAAAGGTGCGGTGATGAAAGTCGGACAAATTGCCTCGCAGTACAAAGACATTTTTCCACCTGAAGTCGCAAAAGCGATCAGTAAATTACAACGCCAAGCGCCAGCCATGCCTTTTGCTGAAATTAAGGCCCAAGTAGAACAAGAACTCGGCAAACCCCTCGCGCAAATTTTTAAAAGTTTTGAAGAACAACCTTTTGCCGCTGCATCCATTGGGCAGGTGCATAAAGCCGTGTTACCTAATGGTCAGCAGGTGGTGGTGAAAGTGCAATATCCGGGTGTCGAAGAAGCCTGTGAAAGTGACTTAAAACAAGTTCGCCTTGCCCTTCGTCTGATGGGCGTATTGAAAATTGATCGGAAGTTACAAAACAAGCTATTTCGTGAAATTCAGGACAGTTTGGACAACGAACTGAACTACGAAATTGAAGCGCAAAACTTAAATGTGGCCCGTGCGTTTCATAGTGCGCTGGATGACAAAATCATCATTCCACAGGTCTATAAAGATTATTCTTCACGTCATATATTGACTTTAAGCCTAGAGCTTGGCGACAGTATAGAAACTGCCAGCACATGGTCACAAGAAACCCGAAATGCCTTGGGAAGACGGTTATTCCGTGCCATTGGCCGTGAAATTTTCTTCCTTAAACGTTTCCACTGTGACCCACATCCGGGCAACTTCGCCTTTCGTGAAGATGGTTCAGTCATCGTGTATGACTACGGCGGTGTGAAAACCCTGTCTCCTGAAATCGTGTCACACTTTAAGCAATTGATTAATGCTGCACGCAAGCACGATATTCCACTGATGGAACAGCAACTCGATGCCCTACATTCCCTCAATGAACTCGGTAAATTCCCTGCGGAGTTGTATGAACAATGGCTTGAAGTACTGATGCGTCCACTGACCACACAATACGACTTTGCTGAAAACTCAGCGCACCATGACGGGGTAGAATTAATTAAACCTTCTCTTAAATACTGGGATGTGTTTAAACCGTCACCGGATACCTTGATGGTGAACCGGACTGTTTCAGGGCATTATTGGAATTTGATTCATTTGAAAGTGAATGACAATCTCAATGATCTCTTTGATGAGTTGGTCCCACCTAGCGCTTAAGGGAGCGTAAAGCGCTGATGATTGCCCGATGAATTTCGGGCAATATTTGCATTTTATATTGTTATGTTATAACATTTCTTTAATCAATAAGTTTAAGGAACAGAAGAATGCGTGCCAACATCCATCCCGAATACCGTGAAGTGCTCTTTCATGACACCAATGCCAATGCCTTTTTTGTCATTGGCAGTACTTTAAGCACCAATCAAACCAAAGAGTTTGAAGGCAAAACTTATCCCTATGTGACACTCGATATTTCAAGTGCATCACATCCTTTTTATACAGGTGAACAACGTCAAGTGAATAACGAAGGACGTATTGCGAACTTTAATAAACGCTTTGCGCGTTTCAAACGCTCACAATAAGTTCAGTTTCGATTAAGGTTTTGCTTTTAAAATTAAAGCATTGAAGAAGTTCAGGGTTCCCCTCCTCCAGCCTGAGCTTCTTTTTTTTATGTCTGAAATTTTGTGGATTTCAAGCGTTGTTTTAAACATCTATTTTTAAAATCGACTGAAATAAGTAATATCCCAATCCCAATACGATGACGCCAATCACCACACTGGAAATGGCATAACTAAATGCCAGCCCACTTTGCCCTTGTCTAAGCAGTTGGAAGGTTTCTAAGCCGAAACTTGAAAATGTGGTAAAGCCACCTAAGATCCCGACCATAAGCAATAAGCGTGCTTCATTTTGTAGAACGGGATATTTTTGGCTAAATGCAAAAAACACACCTGCACAAAAGCAACCTAAAATATTCACCCACCATGTTGCCCACGGAAAGAGCACGGTTGGCTTGGCCAATAACAGTCCTGCTGCATAGCGAAGTGTTGCCCCAATTGCGCCGCCACATGCGACCAAAAGCCAGTTCATAGTTGTCCTACTTCAACATCATTGGTATCTACAATTTAGGCAACAGACTGCCTAAGGTCGCCCTTCAATATACACGCATTTAATTTACGCAAATAGTGTTAAATGTTTGGGCCAAAGCTTGCTATAGTCTGCAACACTTTGCGGTATTTTTTATTGAAAGAGGACATTATGGCTCAGGAATTATTAGATCAACTTCAAGCAGGGACTGCGAAATTTTCAGATGTGATTGCATTTATTGAAGCGCGTTATAACCACACACCAACTGCTTTTACCAATGGCAAACAAGCCAATGCAGCGACTGAAAACCAAGGCAGTGCCAAAGTATTTTCTTTTGCCCAATTGAATGGTCTAAACCAAGCTGAAACCTTAAGTCTTTTTGCTGAACATTATGCTGCTGTTTTGGCGACACCAGACGCAACTGACCACCAAAACATTCGCCAATTTATGCAAAATGGTTGGGAAGGTATTCAATTTGACGGTCAAGCGCTCAGCGCGAAATAATGCTTAGGTGGACGTTCTAAATCAGTTCGTCTGCAATAAAAAAGCCAGTAAAATACTGGCTTTTTTATCTTTTCATCATTGGTTCAAATCAAGACACTCGAACTCTGCAAGTCCATTCAGCCATCGCGGTTTTTTCCCAAGCCCGTGCATGCTTCAAATGTAGTAATTCTTCACCCGCAGTCGTTGCGGTAAAACGATAAGTTTTTTGACCGCCTGCGCCTAGTACTGGTGTGGTATCCGCAGCAGCTTGTTGTTGAGCTGACTGAAACACTTCTTCAACTTTAAAAAGTTTCGGTTGCTCAGCCAAAGACCATACATAACCAGTACTTGGATTTTCGTTTAACAGTACTTCCAAAGTCTGTCCACGATCCATCTCAAGCAAAGTCGGACAACTTTGCTGTTCAGTAAATACATGGGTTTTCCCATCTACAGTTGAACTCATACTGGTACATCCACCAAGCGCCAAACCACTCGCCATCATTAGACTCAAAATAAACTTTTTCTTTATCGTCATTTTCATCATCAAATTATTTTACCTTGAATCTAATGCACACCGATTTCAAATACGATCTCGATGCAATCGAAATTTAGCCTTTGACTTTTTCAATCCACTGAATCGAACTTACACGAAAAACTTCACAAGCCCCATCACCCGTATCTGTTGGGGTCAAAGATGAAGTCCAAACCAAATCTTTGTCTTTCACCTCAACCAAATCCCCTTTTAAACGCACAAGATCGCCACGTTTTACTTGAGTAATTTGTTTAGCAATTTGCGGGTTTGCAGGAATGATGTGCATATTCGACACCATCATCATGGCTTGCTTTTGCGGTACAGGAACACGATCCATTTTCCAATTTAAGAAACGGTCATATTGATTGACTGAAATCGTACGAGCAATTTCTGGCTCTGCAAATAAGCCCCAACTGACCGCATAATCGATCGGAGAAAATTTTGCTTGTTCATCTGTTTGATAGGTTTTAGAACCTAAAATTCGGAAATCACCTTTAAATTCTTTCAAGGTGGAAATTGACTGGCCTTTGGCAGCAGGTGCTAAGCCTTTGGCAATATTATAATCTGAAGACGCTTGGACACCGACATTCAATAAAAAGCCTGCAAGCACAGTACTTAATGCAATTCGCTTGATCATCGCGTTATCCTCTTACCCTGTAATACTTCACATTACTCAATTTTAATTCTGCAATTGAGCCGACTTCATCTATTCATAATGCCCCAACCTGAACATGAGCTTAAAATCGCGTAGGTTGAGCCTGATGAATGTCGTTTTCACTAGTTGTAACTCTATATTACGCACACAGTCTGCATAAACCTTATGAACTTGGTAACAAAATGCTGTTATTCAGTCAATTGGCCCATATTCATACTCCACGACATGATTTACACTTTAAAAAAAGCCAACAATAATGCCCACTATGATTTATAAATTTTATCAACAACACATTTTTCCGCATCTTTTAAATCAAGTCATGCAAGTACCAAGCTTGATGGATAAACGACGCGAACTCCTGTTAGCCGTATCTGGTGAAGTACTCGAAATTGGCTTTGGTACAGGTTTGAATTTAGCATTTTATCAAAATGTCGATACGGTTTTTGCGCTTGAGCCCAATCCTGATATTTTTCATTTAGCTGCTGAACGTGTACATGCAGCACCTTTTGAGGTACAGCATATTTTAGCCGGTGCTGAAAAATTACCCTTTGCAGATGAAAGTCTAGATCATGTCGTGAGTACATGGACCTTATGCAGCATTGCTGATATTGAAACTGCGCTTGAAGAAATCTACCGCGTCCTGAAACCAACAGGGACATTTCATTTGGTTGAGCATGTACAACACAATGAAAATCGGAAAATTAAGCAGTTACAACACCTACTGACGCCTATTCAAAAGAAAGTCGCGGATGGCTGTCATTTGGATCGTAATATGCAAAAGTTGCTTGAAGATGCCCAGTTTGAATGTTTTGAAACGCAGTATTTTGATGCTGAAGGCATTCCAAAAATTGGTCAGCGCATGTTGCTCGCCCGCGCACGGAAGTTGAGTTAAAGCGTCCAAGGCCATGTTTAAGCAAAATCAAATCTAGATAAAAGTACCTAGTCTTTGATTAGTCGAATGGCATTAATTTTTAGGATATGGCAGGGCTTTTTATTCAACACATTATAGGTGTTATACGACTTCCCTGTTTTGATGGAATGTACATCCACCCATTTACCCAAAATCTCCACACGATCCCCTGATTTTAAACGGCGAATACGATTTGCGACATCTTCGGATTGAGCAATCACACTAACATTTTGCAATTCGGACTTGAGCTGTTCAATTTGTGTCGAGGGCGCGTCTTTCGCTTGCACACTAAAACAGCGGTTCTGCTGAGACCATTCAAGATGGTATTTTAAAGATTGGATATCATTTGCGCCTGAACTCAGTAGCAGATCAATATTGCTGACATACGCCAAGTCTTGAAAGCCACCCACCACGGTCGGTGCTGCCGGATGTAATGTACGACTACTGGCACTGTAGTAGCGTTTATCCAACAGCAAATATTCACCGGAAAATGCCTGAGTCGCTGTGACCTGAAAATTTTTCAGCACACCAGTCTGCTCTAAATGTGGAATGGCACGAAAATATTCAGACCATATCCACAGCATGAGCGCAAAAACGGCTGCAGTCGCTAAGAGTTTTTCCATGTGGATATTCTGTCCTTATTACTTTTCGACGGTTCTGAGGCTGAGTCACACGAGCTTAAATATGCTCAAAATCAATTCGGATGGTTTCAAAACGCACTCGCCCTTCGGCAATGGCTTGAGCAATCGCTTGTTGCCCTTTGGTCAAACGTGCGCCACCACTTTTAATATCAATCAGCACCACTTCGATGTCTTCAGCGAGTCCATCGCCATCACGAAAGTCGGTATAACCATCAAAAACCACATAATCGATCGGGTCACCGAGAAACTTTGCATCGCTAGGTAAATATTGAAATTCGGGCATGATCGGCGCCATTTGTTCGGCCATTTTGCCTTTTAAAACAGCACGACTGGTATTTACACTGCGTTTTTGTGCATGGGCCAATGCCTGCTGATGTTCCAATTCTAGTTCTGCAATATATTGCTCGTATTCTGCCTTAATCCTTCCATTGCGACTGCCACTTAAAATTAAGGTGGTCAGTACAATCCCAATACACGCGCCAATGAGCATGGCCATCCAGACAGACATTTAAAATTCCTAATCTTTTTAAGACATTACAGCGAAACGTATAGAAAAAACTTAGACTTTGGTTCTTTGTCATATTCCCCGCATTAAACAATGATATGCTAGGGATGAGCAGAATAAAATCTATTTAGGTCGATGAAAACGATATTAATTGCCAATCAAAAAGGTGGTTGTGGCAAAACCATCACAGCAATCAGTTTAGCCTCTGCACTTGCGCAAAAAGGTTATAAAGTGGCCTTGGCAGATGCTGACAATCAAAAGTCTGCACGTCAATGGCTCAAACAGCGCCCAGAGACTGCCGCCCCAATTCAGAGCCTAGATTGGCGTCATGAAAAGTCGATTGGTGATGTGCCAAAAGGGATTGAATATCTGATTATCGATGCACCGGGTGCGTTATCGGGTGAACATGCAGATCAGTTGGTGAGTGAAGCTCACGCCATCGTTACCCCGCTACAACCATCTTTCTTCGACATCGACTCGACCCGTCGTTTTTTAAAGCATTTACAAGAAATTAAACGGATTCGTAAAGGTAAAGTCCAAATCTTATTGCTTGCCAATCGTGTCAAACCCAATTCTGCTCATTCCAAAGAAATTCAAGATTTTTTCAATAAAGTTGAACAACAGCCCGTTGCTTGGATTTCTGAACGTACCGCTTATGGTCAACTTGCCATGCAAGGTCTTTCGGTTTTTGATAAAACGCAAAAATTGTACCTCGGCATGCAGCAACAATGGCAACCTGTGCTCAATGCCATTATTGAAGACGAAGCCGAGTGGTTTTAACCCATCATTCCACATTTTGCTGATATAAAGGCCAATCTTGCAAGGATCTAGCCTGAAAGATATTCACCATAAGTTAACAAGCTCTCGTTTTCGGGAGCTTTTTTTTCGGTTAAGATTGAACACAACATGATGAAAAAATCAGAGCACGCATTGCCAACGTTCGCACCTACATTACAAAAAGTCTTATTGTTCGGATTATTTTTTATCCTGATTTTTTTGAGCTTTAGCGTACTCAAATACTTTATTGTGCCTGTTGTTTGGGCAGCTATTATTGCCTATATGACATGGCCGCTGTATCAATCGGTGCATCGTTTTTGTGGCAATCGTGCAAATCTAAGTGCGGCGCTGATGATCTTACTGGTGGTGCTCGTGGTGGGTCTGCCGGTGATTTTTGCGATCTTCTTGCTACAACATGAAGGCCGTAACTTGTATTTTGAATTACAAAAGCAGGTCTTCTCAGGTCATGTCAATGTGCCTGATTTTATTCGCCAACTACCGTTTATTGGTAAAGAAGTCAGTCGTACCCTGCATGAACTGAACAATGACCCAAACAGTATTATTCAATCGGTACAAATTTGGATTCAGGGGCATTTGAACTACGGTAAAGTTTTGGTCGGCGAAGTCAGTAAAAATATCTTTAAGCTGTGTTTTGCTGTGATGTCTTTATTTTTCTTCTATCGTGATGGTCAAACCATTTTAAGTCAGGTCAGTAAAGCCCTCGAAATGGTCATTGGGCCACGTATTCATCATTATCTTGCCACCATCTCGGATACCACACGTGCCGTAGTGTATGGCATCGGTCTCACCGCCATTGCCCAAGCTTTACTTGCCGGTGTCAGCTATTTTGTCGCCGATGTGCCTAACCCGATGTTATTAACCATCATTACCTTCATGTTGGCACTGATTCCGTTTGGTCCACCAATTTCATATACCGCTGTGTCGTTGTGGTTATTTTCACAAGGTCAAACCATTGAAGCCATTGGCGTCATGGCTTGGGGTGTTTGTGTGGTGAGTACGGCCGATAACGTGATTCGTCCTTTAGTGATTTCAGGGGCAACGCAGATTCCATTCTTATTAATCATGTTTGGTGTTTTGGGTGGGATCGCCAGTTTCGGTCTTGTCGGTTTATTTATCGGCCCAGTGATTTTGGCAGTATTGTTAGCCATTTGGCGTGAATGGTTGCATGAAACCCAAATTGAAGCCGTCATGATGCCCAAAGCAACGTTGGCACATAACTTAGACAATATAGATGATAAGCCTGAACAACCTTAATTCAGGCTTGAATTCATTAAACAAATATTACAATCAAATACTTAAATTATCTGTCATCCTGTATCCGCATCTGTTTCAATGGTTGAAACTCCATAAAAACAGACAGGATGCCAAACATGTCTTCACTATTTAAATTCGGTGCGCTTGCTGCGGTCAGTGCCCTGATGTTTACAGGCTGTGCGAGTACCTCGACTTCAACAGGTCTGAATGCAAAAACCGTGACGGTCAATGCCGTGACTGCTCAAGGTATTGGTCAAAGTATCGGTCAAATTAACTTGGTTGATAGCCCTGCTGGCTTGGTTATTCATACCAATTTAACCCAGCTTCCTCCGGGTCCACACGGTTTCCATATTCATGAAAAAGGCTCTTGTGCCCCAGCTGAAAAAGATGGAAAAGCGGGTGCTGCTCTTGCTGCAGGTGGTCACTTTAACCCTAAAGCTGCACCTCACCACGGTACGCCGCTAACAGGTCACTTGGGTGACTTACCGATCCTTCAAGTTCAAACCGATGGCACAGCAAAAGTGAATTTAATTGCACCACGTTTGAAATTGGCGGATGTACAAGGCTTAGCCATCATGGTCCATGCCGGTGGTGATAATTACTCTGACGACCCTAAACCTCTAGGCGGTGGCGGTGACCGTATTGCCTGTGGTGTGATTCAATAATCGACCTTGCATATAGATTTGAACAAGCGGACTTTAAGTCCGCTTTTCTATTGAATAAAAATTGACAGTTCACAGAAAAAAGCTCAGTCTAATTTACAAAATCATTCGAATACTTCATAACTCTGTGAACACGCGACTCTCTTGGTTTCAACAGTTTCAATCCAGTGCAATCATTATGTATTGCCTGCAAATTTGTATTGTTTTGAGTGGCACCACGCTCGGATTATATTTTCTCGGTTTTCATAGTTTTATTGTGCCCGTCACCTTAGGTGCGATTGCCACTGCACTCACCGACTTTGATGACCGACTCAGCATCCGACTGCGTAATTTGCTCTATGTCTGCGTACTCTTCTTTAGTGTCAGTAGTATTTTAGATTTTCTCTATCCTTATAAGCTGCTGTTTATCTTGTATCTTTCACTGTCCAGTGCAGGATTTATTTTATTGGGGGCTTTGGGGCAACGCTATGCCACGATATCTTTTGGCACGATTTTACTGTCGATTTACACCATGTTTGGCTTGGGCGAATATGACTCGTGGTATTTTCAACCCTTATGCTTTGTTCTAGGGGCCTTATGGTATGGCTTCACCTCGATTCTCTTTTACCTGATTAAACCCACCCTACCTGTACAAGACAATCTTTCACGTTGTTTTTTACAAATCGCCGAAGTACTGAATGCAAAAGCACGTTTATTTGACCCAGATAATGTCAATAATGTGGAACATTTACTGTATGAATTATCACTCAAAAACAGTGATGTCATCCCGAGTTTAAACACCACCAAAGCTTCTTTACTCACCCGTTTAAAAGCCTCAAGAGCCAATAAAAACACCATCTACTGGCTGAATTTATATTTCTTGGCACAAGATATTCACGAACAGGCCAGTGCGAATTATTTACACTATGAACAAATTCATCAAAATTTTAGCCGTACCGATTTAATTTTCCGTTTTCAAAAAAATATTCGATTACAAGCGCAGGCTTGCCAACAGTTGGCCTACTGCATTTTGCATCGACAGCCCTATCAGCCTGATCCGATTACTGCGCAAGCACTGGCACATTTGCATGCCTCTTTGCAGGAGTGGATGGCCAATAATCCGCAAAATATAGAAGTGAAAAATCTACAGCTGATCTTGAGTAATTTGGACAGTGTGCAAGAACGCTTTTCGCATGTGCAGGATTTAGATCATTCACAGCAACAGGCCTATCAGCAGCATATCGACAACCTCAATTTACTCGATGACGATATTCACGGTTTGCACGATTTATGGCTCAAACTGAAACAGCATTTGAGTCCAGAATCTGCCTTATTTCGCCATGCTGTTCGCATCGCTTTTGTCTTTGCGATGGGCTATGCCATTTCCCTCTTGCCCTTTGCCAAAAATGGCTACTGGATATTATTGACCAGTTTATTTGTCTGTCAGATGCGTTATTTTGCGACCAAAAGTCGTTTAAAAATGCGGACTTTGGGAACCATATTAGGGGTCTTACTTGGCATTCCTATTTTGTATTTTGTGCCGAGTGTCGAAGGTCAATTACTACTGACGATTATTTTTGGCGTGTGCTTTTTCTATCTGAGTGCCAAAAAATATGCCATGGCGACCCTCATGGCAACCTTAATGGTCTTGCTGATTTTTAATTTAAAAGGCGCTGGTTATGCGGTCATTTTACCACGTATCGTTGATACCCTACTCGGCTGTTTTATTGCATGGTTCGCGGTGAATGTGATCTGGCCAGATTGGGACTTTCGCAATATTTCCAAGACCATTCAAAAAAGCTCTGCTGCGACCATGCATTATTTTGATGCCGTGGTTGAGCAATATCTCCATGGGAAAACCAATAGCATTGATTATCGGCGTGCCCGTCGTTCAGCCCATAATGCTCAGACTGAACTATCGAGCATGATTTCAAGTTTAAGTACCGAGCCTGAACCCGACCAAACTTTGATTCAACATGCTTTTCGCTATTTGGTCTATAGCCATAGTCAGCTCAGTTATATTTCTGCTCTGGGGAGCCACCGTGAACAGGTACAAGACCAACAAGTCCTTGAACTGCTGCAATGGTGTCAAAGCACCTTAGACGAGGTCTTAATTCAGCAAAAACCGCTCAACCCTGAGAAAATTCAGCAAAAACTTTTCGAAATTCAAACACTCAGCACTGAAGAAATGCGCTCTAATCACCTACAACTGGTGCTCAAGCAGATCAGTTTATTATTAGAAACATTAGCCGAACTGATTCAGCTTCGAACACAGCTGATTCAGGCAGAAATAAAATAGAATCATTTGAGACTCATCATAATGAAAATGCTTAGTTTAGGTCTTAAACGCCTCATATTAACCACGATTGTGGCGACCTCATGTTTAGCTGCGTCTTCTGTTTTTGCAGCACCGACAGCACAAAATTTAAAGCGTATTCTGGAATGTCAGGCCGATTACGACACTTATCATGACACTTTGCTCGATTATGAAAAGGCTCTAGGGCAATTGGGCTGGAAACGCCATGATGACCCACATCAACCGTTTATTTATATCTATAAAAATAAGCAGCCTGTTGAATTTTTTGGCATGCCAACCCAAGAAATTGGCCTGTCTTCCAATGCAGTATTCGCGATCTATCGCCAAGCCGATGTGAAAAAACTTGCCCAAAAATATGGTATTGAACAGCATCCGATGTTTGCCAATATGCCGTTTTTCCGTGGTGAAAAAATCCTACGTACGGAAGCCGAAACCGATGATCTGCATGCGATCAATCACAAACTGAGCCTGTCTGAAATGACCGGAAAAAGCCCGATGATTTTACTCGGCTGTAACTATGAATTTGATCAGGGTTCGATTGAAGACGCCTTAGCGGATCTTAAGGATTAATCCGAGTAGATGACTCAGAATTAACTTTAAAAACATTTACTTAGATTCAATATGCGAATCAATTATTTCAACATGAACGCTTCGTTCCTGCTGTGCTTTCAGGTACACTCAAGGCTGAAATCACTTTGAATTTAAACTTCGCATGAATATCAAGACCTTACGCTTTGTGGGCCTACTCGAAGGCATCTCCTTTTTATTATTGTTGTTCATTGCTATGCCAATGAAGTACCTGATGGATAATCCAATATTGGTCAAATACGTCGGTATGGGACATGGCGTATTGTTTATTGCCTTCTTGGTGGTGCTATTTGTGGTCTGTGAAAAGCAAAAATGGTCGCTTAGCGTATTTCTAATGGGCTTAATTGCATCGATTTTGCCTTTTGGTCCATTTATTTTCGATCGTAAATTAAAAAATGCAGAACAACCTGCAACATCAAATTAAGACGGTATACAACAAATAAAAAAGCCCAATGTTGTTCTACACAGCATTGGGCTTTTTCTATGATGGCATGAACTCGAATTTAAAATTCACCCGTCAATTTGCGCTGCCGCATAATATCTCGCACCACCAAGCGTGGTAGGCTGAACCACAAGATAATGAGTATAAAACCCGCCAAACTATAGGCCCAAAGTCCAAAGTTCCCATACAGCACGCGCACGATTTCGATCACGGCAAAGAACGTCAGCATCATGATCACAGACACTGCCGCAGCCACTGTGCCCTTCGACATTTCAGACGACATTAAGGCAAAACGATAGAGCACAGAAAAGCTAACCCCTTCACCAAAACTGACCAAGCTCATGCCGAGTATGAGAAATGTCAGAAAATAACTTTCAGTCATCGTCCCAATCACCACAAGGCTCGTCCCGAGTAACATCAGCGGTAGCCCGATCATCACAGACTGACCTAATGGCAATTTGTCGATGATTTTAATCAGGACAATATTACCGAGGATCAGACCGCCCAAAACAGGAAACTGTGCCATGCCATATTGCATGCTACTCAGTCCTAGCTGCTCCACCAATATCACCGGAGATAGCGCAATCCATAGCATCAGTGGCATAGCCACCATCGGTAGACCCAGTGTCAGCGCCAAAAAGCGTTTGTTTTTTAACACCTGTTTAAAGTCATCGATAATATAACCCACCGGTTGCTTTGGAATACTGATGTGCTGAGTCGGCATCTTGGCTTTTAAACCAAACCAACTCAGAAAAGATAGAAATGCGATTCCTATGAAGCCCCAATGCCATGACACGTGATCAATCATAAAGGCACCGAGGACGGGTCCGATCAGTGGCGCTAGTAATGAAATATTCGCCATGATCGCCATGACTTTGATGGCATCTCGCTCTTCAAAAGTTTCCTGAACAGCAGCATAGCCCACAGCTGAAATGACCGATAAACCAAAACCTTGTAAAAAACGCAAAGTTAAAAAGCTTTCGATATTATGCGTGAGCAATATCGCTAAACAGCATAAGCTAAAGAATGCCACACCACCCAACAGGACTTTTTTACGGCCTAATCGGTCTGACAAAGGTCCTAATATCGCAGCGACACAAGCACCTCCCAATAAGTAAAATGACATCGACGAGGGTGCCCATGCACTACTCACGCCAAACTCTTGGGTAATCGCAAGCATGGCGGGTTGGACTAAGTCGTTGCCGATATAGACAGAAAATTCAAATAAAACCAGTGCCAAGGGAAACATTAAGGTGGCACGACTTAATTTTGTGGTTTGTACGTTTTGCATTGTTATCTACATATCAAATGTGTGCTGTCGAGCTTGAAATGACAAATAGGGAGAGACACTTCAGCCCAATGACGAGCACTGTAATATTAATTTTAAAAATGAATTTTCGGCGTATCCGCCATATGTGCGTCGTATTCACAAGACGCTAGATAGAGATAAAATGAACTTCAACGAACCGATCTGTCGGTTTGAGTCCGACTATTTTAACAGTGTTTGCTGGCGTTGTATTGGTCTTTTTAAACTACCGTTTTTATGGTTTTTCATTGTCTGCTTTTTGGATAAAGCGACCTTGTTTTAGGTCCTCATAGGCTTGCATGACTTCTGCAAAATGATTCATCACAAAATAACCTCGCCCATAGATGGGTTCATTTAAAGGCTGCGCCGATAAATACAACATGTGGCTATCTTCAACTGTCGTCAATTCGACATTTTCACCTCGGCTCGACATGACTGCCATATGCTGTGCATTTAACTGTTCATCTGTTTCAGTAAATTTCAGCTTGCCCGAACGTAAATACACAAGTGTGGTATCCCCTTCTTGTGCAGGCAGGGTGATGCTTTGATTTGCTCTGACAAAGACATCAAATACTTGTATAGGTGTATGTGTTTCTGCGGGGCCTTGGGCTGTTAAATATTGCCCTGCAATGATCCTTACATAACCAGCATCTTGGGCTAAATTGACCTTTGGAATACTGGCTTTGGCTAAGCTCTGATAGCGTGCAGGATTCATTTTATCTTTAGCAGGTAAATTGACCCACAATTGCAATATTTCAAATGCTCCGCCCCGCTGTGCAAAGGCATGGCTAAAGACTTCTTCGTGTTGTATGCCTGAAGCAGCAGTCATCCACTGCACATCGCCCTCACCAATGACACCACCGCCGCCAGTCGTATCATGATGTTCAAGTTCACCTTTAAACACCAATGTGACGGTTTCAAACCCTCGATGTGGATGTTCCAACACGCCTTTTTTCAGTTTGGTTGGTTTCAGTACTCCAGGCCCTAAATGGTCGAGCAATAAAAATGGCGAAACGGTATTTCCCAATTCATAATGGGAAAAAACTGAAGTCACTGGAGCAAAGTCACCGACAGGTGTGCCTGAATCATTGACGTGAATAAAAGCGAGGGTCTTCATATTGTTTTAGGTTTATTTAGGATCGTTTGATCTTAGCCTACCAAAGATAGCTGAATCGATAGGCTAAATGGTTTTCAGTGTCGCAGTTTTAGGATGCTTGTTGTTCATTCACAGATTCTTCGTTGATGCCAAAATCTATCTCTAGATTCTTCTCAAATTTTAACCATCCTTTTTTCATCCATTTTTCAATGATGTCTTTATCTAAAATATCTAGCAAATTATTCAAAAGCGTTGGCGCATCATTTTCATAGAAATATACAACCACACGACATTCAACACTTTCTTTTCTATTCAGTGAGAATATTTCATGAATATAATTTTCATCTGAATCAGCTAAAGAATGCCCCCATATATAAATATTAATTCTTCTTTGTCCTACTCCTCTACTTTCAAACATACTTTTAATTTTTGGATTTTCGTCTAAGAAAAGATAATCTGTATCTTTCAATAATTTTTGGTGATATTTAGTAAAACTATAATTTTTAAATTTTTTTAAGAATTCATTTTTTAGGTCAGGAATTCCTAGTACCAAATCTTTTCCAACTTGGCCATGTACATATTCAACTTTTGCTTTTGTTGAGTAAAAATGACTAAATGTTGATGTGTAATTAAATGACAATACTAGTAAATCATCAAATTCAAAGCTCTTTGCTTTGAGATCAAACATATGTTTTTGTTCTAATTTTTGAACAACCTCTTGTAAATACCATTTAAAAATAGAAATAAAATCATTTAGATAAATTTCTAAGTCATTAATTATAAGATTAAAATCTATATCGAGTTTTGTATTTTGACTACGGTAGTACTGTTTTCGAATAAATGCTGTATTACTACGAAATTCACTCACTAATGGCGTTAAAATACCTAACAATGATAATTTTTGAATTGTTTTTTCTTGAAAATATAATTTTTTTTCTTGCTCTTTAGGTAATCCACAAATTACTGTTTTGTCTATAATTTCATAAGTCTTATAAACTTCTTCGACTTTTTCACTAAATACAGCAACAATAGATTTCTTTCATAAGTCATTTTTCACTCAGCTCCAAGTTATAAATTCCAGCAATTAGATTGAATCTTAATGCTAGTCTTTTGCCTCGATTGCGATATCGCTCAGCAAGAATTTTGAAGGTTTT
>NZ_VOZI01000013.1:0-122901 GCF_013419835.1 Acinetobacter sp. YH12052 | reverse complement strand
AACCTTCAAAATTCTTGCTGAGCGATATCGCAATCGAGGCAAAAGACTAGCATTAAGATTCAATCTAATTGCTGGAATTTATAACTTGGAGCTGAGTGAAAAATGACTTATGAAAGAAATCTATTTTAATATCATTTTTTTTCATCTTATACTACATGCTGTAATTATCATGAAGAATGACGAGCACATAAAATAGACATGCTAGATTCTCCTTTTTTTGAGCTATCCCCCATTGCCATGTGGCTTGAAGATTACAGTGAAGTCAAAAAACAATTTGATCTCTGGCGTCAGCAAGGTGTGCAGGATCTCTCCACTTTTCTTCAACAAGATGAATCACGTATTCTGCAATGTGCGAGAAAAATAAAACTCTTACAGGTCAACGCAAAAACGTTGGAACTTTATCAAGCACGTGACTTTGAACATTTATGTCAAAACCTTGATTTAGTTTTTCAGGCGGAGATGTGTCAAACACATATTAGAGAATTGGTTGCATTATGGAATGGTGAAACACATTTTTCCCATTCTGCCGTGAACTATACGCTCAGTGGGCAACGTTTAGACATTCAACTCAAAGGCATCGTCCTACCAAATCATGAGCAGGATTTATCAGCTGTTTTAATTACAACTGAAGATATCACGTCTTATACCGAAGCTTGCCGTTTACAAGAACAAAGTCGTCATTTAGCAGAAGCGCGTTTCCATTATTCGCCAACCTCACTTTGGGTAGAAGATTTCAGCCGGATTAAAATAAAATTAGATCAACTTCGCGCTTTAGGTATAGAAGATTTTGTGACATTTTTGGATGTTCACCCCGATTTTGTACAAGAGTGTATTAAGGAAATACTGATCGTTGATGTTAATCAGGCCACCCTTGATTTGTTTGGCGCTCCGAACAAAGAAATATTGCTCAAAAATGTACATAAAGTATTTGCCAAAGAGATGCTTCAAACATTTAAAGAACAACTGATTGAACTTTGGAATGGTAATCTACATCATCAACGTGAAGCTATAAATTATGCACTTGATGGCAGTATTCGCCACGTCTTACTACAATTTACTGTATTTCCTGATTATCTCGACGACTGGAGCACCGTGCAGGTTGCGCTGACTGATATTACCGCACGTAAAAAGGCTGAAAATTATCTTGAATATTTAGGTAAGCACGACGTACTGACCAGACTCTATAATCGTTCATTTTATATAGCAGAACTCAAGCGTCTTGAACGCAATCAATTACGTCCTGTTTCTTGTATTTTTATTGATTTGAATGGACTAAAAGAACTCAATGACAGTATTGGGCACGATGCTGGTGACAGTATCCTCAGACGTCTGGGCAACATTTTAAACCAACTTATTCAGCATACGCCCTATTCTGCTTCGCGCATTGGCGGTGATGAATTTGTCATACTTTTACCGGGCGCTGATGATGCAGCATTGCAAAACTGCTTACAAAGTTTGAATGAGTTGTTATTGGTCGATAACCAGTTTTATTCAAATCAACCGATGAGTATATCAATTGGTTCTGCCACCAATACTTTGAATGAGCGAATGGAAGATATGCTTAAACGTGCTGATCTTGACATGTATCGTCAGAAGAAAAAGTATTATCTCAATAAAGACCGAAGAATTCAGTCTGAAATACGCAATTAACATCAATAATTTGCAATAAAAAAGCCATGGTTTTTACCATGGCTTTTTTATTTAAATCTCTTAACGCTTACCCATCGAACGACGTGTACCGCGTGGTGGCATCCAAGTACGGTCAGCATAACGCTGCGGTTTTGGACGCATATCTTCAAAGATTTCATCCGAAGCATTATCTTCAGCTTTTTTAATCGGAAAAGGCAAATTGACTAAAGCCTTTTTCTTGGGAGGGTTTTGCGTACTCATACGAATAACTCAATTGAATCTGGCGCTATTGTACAAAAAAAATGGTTTTGGTGTAAAAGGCTTTAAGAGATTAACCACGATTAACATATAACGACTCAACGATGACCTATGACTTATATCTGTAGAGGAAAACAAAGCAAAAAACTGCTTTGAATATGGTCGTTTTAAACTATTTTATTGACCCAATTCAACCAATACACTGTCACTTATGTCAATAAATATTGAATATTTACAAATAGATAGAACCATTTCTAAATTTCAAAAAAGTTAGATTTTTTTACACAAATACCTACTTAAAGCCCTCAAATAATACAAATCATCAAAAATGTTACAGGACTATTACGTTTATTCTTGTTTTCTATAACATTTTTTACGCACTAATTTTGAATAATGAGCACTTAGAAAAATTATTATCAATTTACGGACATGGAGTCCTTTCAAATGAAAAAAAGTGTATTGTGCATTGCTGCTTCTATGGCTGCCCTACCAATCATCAGTCATGCAGACTCACCATATTTTAGTTTAAAAGATGGCGATGGCTTCAAACGTTTTTCTGTCTCTGTTGGTGCTTTACATGTTATGCCACAAGGTAAAGCGCAGCCATTTCGTGTAAATACTGCCATCAATGAAGGCTATGAGGCAGAAGTTGGTGATGTTAAAACACAAACAGTAAAAGACAATATTCGAGAAGGATACAAAGTCCCTCCGCTGCTAGCAGGTGCCCTAAACCTTTTGGACACAGTTCCTGCTTCAATGAGTGGTAAAGCCACCATTTCAGGACTTGAACAATGGGACAATCCAGGGACAGGTCTTGAAGCAGACGACGTCACCACGCTTGGGATCATGACCAACTATTTCTTCACTGACAATGTATCACTAGAAATGAAAGCGGGTATTCCGCCAAAAGTTGATTTACAAGGATCAGGAAAAATTTACGCACCATTTTCAGCCATTGCGAAACCACTAGGCGGTGCACTGGGAAATCTTGAACTTGAAAATGATATTTTCATTACCGACTTAGGCGCACATGGTGCAGCAGCTTCTGCACGTGCATGGACTCCGGCTGCTGAAATCCAATATCACTTTGGTAAAACTGGCGTCAATAAATTCCGTCCCTATGTGGGTCTAGGCGTGATGTATGCCTACTTCAATGAATTGGAAATGAATCCACAAATTGAGAAAGATTTGATTGCCGCAGGTCACATGATTGCCAACATTAAAGAAGGTAATGCAGGCGCCTCTTTGGAAGGAAAACCAAGTAAGGCAAATCCAAAAGTTGATTTAGAGGCAACTGATGTATTTGCTCCAGTTGCGACGGTGGGCTTCACCTATGACTTCAACGACAAATGGTTTGCTGTAGGTTCTGTCAGCTATGCACACCTACAAAATGAAACAACCATTACCGTTACAGATGCGACACACGGCGAACTGATTAAATCTAAAGCCGATATTGAAGTAAATCCAATTCTTGCATATGCAGGTATCGGTATGCGTTTCTAATTAATAACCTAAATAAAAAAAGACGGCTACAGCCGTCTTTTTTATTAGGCTACATATGGTCTTTTATTCTGAAATATCTTTTCAATCTCATTCAGACACTTTTGAATTTCTGCTGTGTCAATTTCCTTTATTCATCCATAGTTACCTATAAAAAAAATTTATTGTTTGGTGAATTAAATTTAATCGCAACTCTGCGTTTATTCGAATACCATTGGGTTAAATTTAAAAAATGTAGACTGCTGTATGTCTGATACTCGTTTCTCAAAGCCTCTTATTTACATGCTCATTGGCAGTGCTATTATTTTGGCATTGTCTTTAGGGGTGCGTCATGCTTTTGGCCTCTATCTCGTACCGATGAGTGATGAATTTGGTTGGGGACATAACGTATTTAGCCTTGCCATTGCCATGCAAAACTTAATTTGGGGGGCTGTGCAGCCAATTACAGGGGCTTTTGCAGATAAATATGGCAGTAAGATCGTGGTCGCCGTCGGTGGTGCATTATATGCCCTCGGACTATTACTCATGGCCGTCAGCTCCACCGGTTTACTGCTTAATTTAAGCGCAGGTTTAATCCTAGGTTTAGCCCTCTCAGCCACCTCCTTTCCAGTATTACTCTCGGCCGTAGGACGTGCAGCGCATCCAGACAAACGTAGTTTAGCCATGGGTATTGCCAGTGCCGCAGGTTCTTTTGGTCAGTTCATTATGCTGCCCTCTACATTACTGCTACTGCAAAAATTGGGTTGGTCTTCGGCTTTGGTGGTCAGCGCCATTTTAATTGCGCTTATTATTCCTTTAGCTTGGATGCTAAAAGCACCAATGTATGTTGCACCAAATGCAGCGCCTACTCATGAAGCCTCTCTGACATTTAAACAAATTTTGCAATTGGCTTGGGAGCATAAACCCTTTTGGTTTCTAGCACTTGGTTTCTTTGTCTGTGGCTTCCAAGTGGTGTTTATTGGTATCCATCTGCCGGGTTATTTAATTGATCATGGCTTTAATGCCACTACAGGCACGATTTTCCTAGCGCTCGTTGGACTGTTTAATATTGTCGGCACCTACACAGCAGGTTGGCTTGGTGGCAAATATTCCAAACCAAAGCTGTTGATGGGACTGTATGGTTTACGTGGCATTGCCATTATTGCTTTTCTTTTGCTGCCTTTAAGCACATGGACAATCTATGCATTTGGCGTCATTATGGGTCTATTATGGCTTTCTACCGTACCACTCACCAACGGTATTGTGGCCAATATGTTTGGCGTTAAATATCTTAGTATGCTCAGCGGTATCGTGTTCTTTACTCACCAAGTCGGTTCATTTTTTGGTGGCTGGTTGGGTGGTGTGAACCACGACATAACCGGTAACTATAATGCCATTTGGATTTTTTCGATTGTCCTGAGTATTTTTGGGGTATTGGTTCATTTCATGGTTAATGAGGAAAGTGTCATTCATGACTAATTCAACACTGTGGTTCCGACTCAGTATTGGCATCAGTATTCTGGCCTTGTTGGCATTGTCCATCGGCTTATGGAGCCAAACGCCTGAATTATTTGAATACTTTAACCAAGCGTTTTGTGCACATTAAAGACGTATTGAAGCCTTAATTCCAATTCAAACTGCTGTTTTATCAACACTACAACAGCAGTTTTTTAGCTATTTTCTACACGATTCAATAAAAGCTGCATTTTCAGCATATTAGTATTAATCATACGTTTTTTCATAAACTTAGCTTATTTTTTAATTTTCCATCCTGCGCTTTCTTTCATAGATTAAGTCTCAATAAAGAACAATTTGAGAACTTATGAAATGACCGCATTAACTCAACTTTCACAAGCCATCCATGATGCTCCACGTTGGCATCAAGCAGAACAATTTCAAGATGGCAATGAAATTCGTATTGAAGCGCAACATGACCAAGCTTTGGGGGCTGTGGTTTATGGTTTAGATGCGCGTAAAGCGCAGTCTGGGGAAACCATCTACCGTTTAAAACAAGCGCTGGCAGAACACTTGATTTTAATTTTTAAACATCAAAGTCTAGATGATTTGCAATATCTCGCGTTTGCAAGTTACTTCGGTTCAATCTTCCGTCCCGGTGCGGATATTCCTGTGCTAGCGTCACAAGATGATACCGGTACACCACCAGACGTCGTACCTGTGTCAAATGCAGTCGGTAAAGGAGACTATACTGGACATGGTGAATTGGCTGCGCATGCAGACCATCAGTGGACTCCACTGCCATCATTTGGTTCATTACTCTATGCCATTGAACTGCCACAAGACGGTGGACAAACCTCATGGTATAACACCATTAAAGCCTATGAAGCTTTAGATGAAGCGACACAAAAACATTTAGACCAACTTCAACTCATTACCTACAACCCATTTGTCCGTGCCAAAAATAATAAAGGCACAACGGGCTATGGCGCTACACCACTTTACCGTTTCAAAGACCAACCGATTGTTGGACATGCTTATCCACATCCGCTTGTACGTACCCATCCAGAAAGTGGCCGTAAAGGGCTGTGGTTGAATGAACGTTCTGAAGTGGAATTGGTTCACTACGATGATCAGTCAGGCAGTGAATTGATTGCATCTTTACGTGAACATTTATTGAAACCTGAGTTTCGATATGAACATCAATGGGAAGAAGGTGACATTGTATTTTGGGATAACCAAGCCACTTTACACTCACGCCGCCCTTTCCCTTCAGACCAACGTCGCTTATTAAAGCGAATTAGCCTAGCAGGAGGACGACCATACTAATGTTGAACTTCATGCCAACAATAAAAAATAAATAACCCTGTAAAATCCGTGTTTGAGCAATAACTCCAAATAATTAAAATTTTAAAACAATAAGAACACTGCTCAAATTACGGATGATCTATATCTAAGGCCTTAAAACCTGAAATCAAATGATCTAACATCGCACGCACACCCGGCAGCATGCCTTGTCGTGTCGCGTAGGCAACATGGATGACCCCTTGCGGCAATTGCCATTCAGGAAACAGTTCAATTAACTCACCACTTTTTAAAGCATCACGTACAAACACTTTGGGCAAAGAAGCGATTCCCACGCCAGAAATAGCAGCAGAAATCATCGCACTAAAACTGTCGGTTCTTAAGCGTGGATGAAATTCAATTTGTTGGGTTTCACTTTTTTCACGATGTCGGAAATCCCAAAAATGTTTAGGCCGGTCAAATCCAATACACGGAAAATTTTGAATCTCAGCCAATTGCTGTGGCATTTCACGCTCAAAGAAAAGTTGTGGCGATGCCACCAAAACATGATCCCAAGCATCTAAATCTCGAACGATCAAATCACTATCCATTAAAGGCATATTGCGCACACGAATGGCTAAATCTACACCTTCCTCAATTACATCAACCCGATGATTGGTCGCCATCAGATGCACACTGATGTCTGGATATTGCTGCATAAAATCGGTGACCATTTTTGCAACAGGCATTTCCACCAAAGCCACAGGACAAGAGATTTTAATTTGGCCACAGAGTTGATCGTTCAACGTACTGAGCACAAAGTTTTCCGTTTCGCTGACTTCCTCTAAAATTTTTAAGCAGTGTAAATAGAACTGTTGTCCTATTTCAGTCACAGTAAATTTTCGCGTATTACGCTGAATCAGACGTACACCCAAACGGGTCTCTAACTCTGTAATACGGCGTGATAGCTTAGATTTTGTAATACCCAATGCTTCACTGGCTTTGGTATAACCTTGGTATTTTACCACTTGCACGAAGTAGTAATAGTCATTTAAATTTTGCATCATTATTTCATTTTTAGAATAATCTGTTGAGTTTTTCGCCCTGTCATTCCCTCACTATACCTCAATAATAGATCTCAGAAGCAATATATTGAGGGCTGAATTATGAATTCAATCAAACGTGTTTATCATAGTGATCGTAGGACTTGGGTGGGCGATGGCTTCCCAACAAACTCTATGCTCCCTATGCAAGAAATGGGCAATCAAACCAGTCCATTCCTCGTTATGGGCTATACCGGCCAATATCATTTCTCTCCAAGTCATCATCAACGTGGTGTTGGGTCACATCCACACCGTGGCTTTGAAACAGTGACCATTGTTTATGAAGGTGAATTGGAGCATTTTGACTCTAAAGGAAATCACGGCAGTATTGCCAAAGACGAAGTGCAATGGATGACTGCGGGTCGAGGCATTATGCATGAAGAACATCATTCTAAAGATTTTGCCAAAACAGGCGGAAATTTAGACATGGTACAACTTTGGGTCAATTTACCTCGTCATGCGAAAATGACTGAACCTCGCTATCAAGAACTGACTACAACTAATATTGCTGAAGTTAAACTTGCACAAAATGCTGGCGTGGTACGCGTCATTGCTGGCCAATTTGAAGACACATTGGGCGCAGCTGAAACTTTTAGCCCGATGAATGTGTTGGATGTGCGCTTGAATGCAAATGCTGAACAGGAATTTTCATTCAACCCACAGTGGAATAACATGATTTTTGTATTAAGTGGGGCGATCGAAATTGAAGGTCAACGCTTTGATGCGAAACAGACTTTATATGTCAGTGACCAAGTATCGTCCTTGAAACTTAAATCTTTTGAAGCAACCAAACTGCTTATTTTAAGTGGCGAAGCTTTAAATGAACCGATTGCGGCACATGGACCATTCGTCATGAATACTGAAGATGAAATACGTCAGGCATTTTATGATTTTCAACATGGTCATTTTGCTTAAATATTTCCACGATAAAGTCCCAATAAAAAAACCGCCTTCTGGCGGTTTTTTTATATCTATGTTGGTATGAATTACGCATCACGCTTTCAACAGATTATTGCGTGACTTTTTGATAAAACGCATCTATTGCATTGACCATTTGCTCAAGTCCCGGCTGTTCCAAAGGATAATGTCCTGCATTTTTCAACAGCACGACATCGACTGGAACTTGGTGAATCCGTGCTAAAAATGGCTGACTTAAAGCCAAAGGCGTCCAGCGGTCTTGTTCAGGCTGCGTCAGTAAAATTGGGCAGACATTAAACTGCTCCGGTGGCGTGTCATTTTTATAATATAAATACGAATCTAGAAATTTAACCGATACACTATTCCCAGCTGACGTTTTATCTTTTAAAAAGACCTGCAATGCTGCGTCATTATTCACCAAGCGATGCATTTTACTTACCCACCGCATCGGCATTGGCAATGCTGAAAATGGTGTATGTGCTGTCACATGAGCCAGTGGGCTGCCCACGCGGCTCATAAATTTATTCAAAGAGACTTGATCACGCACAGTTTTATTTGAAGTGTCTAGAAAGGTCATACCGACGATACCTTTCACCTTTTTATTTTTTGCCGCCACGTGATAGGTCAACATACCACCAGCACTGAGCCCATACAAAACGATAGGACGATGATCTTTTTGTAGCTCGGCTTCAATGAGGTCATTACCTGCTTGAACCCAATCATCATAACGAATTTTTGAGCCCTTTTTGACTTGGGTGAGGCCATAACCGGGCATATCTATAGCGATCGTTTCATAGCCACGTTGTGCCAAAGGATGACCCAAAATCATCGACATTTGTCGACCATTTGTTCCCACACCATGAAACAGAATCACCTTCACTTTTGCCTGTGGATTCCGATAAGTATCTAAGTGAACAGTATGACCCTGCCAACTCCACCACTCTTCTTTGGGTCGCTGCGTTTCTGTTAAATGGTATTCTTTGGGTAGATAGTGCTGAATGCCCTGCCAACTGTTTTGATCTGTATAACTTGCTAATGCTTGTGTAGCCGGTAGCTGATCATCTGCAAATGCCATGATTGAAAGTAACGATGCAATGCCACTCATCAACCACTTCAATAAAGCGCTCAAAATTTCTGATAAGGTGTCTGATTTTGGAGAAGTCATTTTTAGACAATTTTTTATGTGTATGTGCTGATGCTAATCAGCGGCGGAAACCGACGCCATGTGCATGTGGGACAGCACTATGTCACTTCGTCCAATTATCTTTTTCCCTGCTAAGCACTTCAAAATATTTTTGAAGCAGGATTTACATACTCCTGCAATAATCAGCCTTTAAGATCTTTTAACTTTCATAATTTTATCCTTTAGAAATTCATAACCTTACTTTTGATTTTAAATATTGGTAACGCATGAGCCAGTCCAAACCACAACGAAACCTTGTCATCTTTCTCACCTTTTTAAGATTAGGGTGTATTGCATTCGGTGGACCTGCGGCACATTTGGTGTTGTTTTTTCAATATTTTGTGAAACAAGAAAAATGGATAACAGAGCATGAATATGCGCATTTGCTTGCCTTGGCTCAAGTCCTTCCAGGCCCAACAAGTAGCCAGCTCGGCATGGCGATTGGATTTCAACTCAACCGCTATCAAGGTGCTTGTTTTGCATGGTTAGGCTTTACTTTACCTTCAGCCCTGCTGATGTGTGCTGCGGCCACTTTAAGTATAAAACTCAGCAATCAACTCTCAACACAGTTCTTTCATGTTATTCAGTTGATTGTCCTTGCTGTGGTTGCATGGGCGTTTTGGCAAATGATGCGAAGCTTTTGTAAAACAAAACTGCAGTATTTGATCATGCTATTGGCTGCATTTTTTATCTATTTCTTTCAGTTTTCTCTGAATCAAGTTTTAGTGATTTTAGCTGCTGCAGTTATCGGTTTAGTTTTATCGTCAAATAACTTGCACATCAAAAAGCCAAATATCGCAGAACCAGTTCCACCTATACATAACAATTTAAGCCTGAATACAGGTGGCAATACACATACTTCATGGCTATGGCTTCTCGCCTTTATCTGCCCCTTTTTCGTTCTGCCATTCTTCGATATACAACATAGCAATGTACTGGCATTCAGCTTAGAAAGCTTTTACCGCACAGCATCCATCGTCTTTGGTGGTGGACATATTATTTTGCCATTTTTACATCAGGACTTTGTCTCTACAGGTCTGATCAGTAATGAAAATTTTGACTTAGGCTATGCACTTGCACAACTCATGCCAGGGCCTTTGTTTAGTTTCGCCGCCTATCTCGGCACACTTTTACCCATGACTGATGTGCTACTCTTAAATGCTGTACTCGCGACTGTGGCGATATTTTTACCATCATTTTTATTATTGTTTGGCTTATTACCGTTTTGGAATAAGTTGATGAAATACCCGATGCTTTTTGGCACCTTAAAAATAATCAATGCAGCTGTCGTCGGTTTATTACTGTGTCTACTATTTCAAATGAGCCAAAAATACATCATTCAATGGACGGACTTTATATTTGTTGCCGTCGTTATTGCTTTACTTCGCAGCAAGCTGCCAGTCTGGTTTAGCTTAATAAGCAGTTTTATCGGCTATTATGCTTTTTTAACTTTTCTGCCTTTTTAAACTTAAGCAAAAAACTTTAGCTAAAGGAATAATCTAATCCTCATCGATTAAGCTTGCGCCCTTGACCACGGTCTTCCCCTCGACTTGATCTAGTTGATAATGCTGCACATCACTATACTGTTTGATCATTTCAACCAGTTCATTGGAATGTGTGGTCAACCAAAGCTGCGTATAGCGACTTGCTTCGGCAATCAGCATCGCCAAGGCAGGTAATAAATCGGGATGCAAGCTATTTTCTGGCTCATTCAGTGCCATAAAATTTGGGGGCCTAGGACTCAACAAAGCCACGGCTAAACACAGAAACCGTAAAGTCCCGTCTGAAAATTCTGCACTTTCTAAAGGTCTTAAGATCCCTTGCTTTTGCATCATCATTTGAAAGCGCCCTCCCATTTCCTGCACATAAAATTGGGTCTGCGGAAAGGCTTTTTCTAGTACTTCAAACAAGGTTTCACTGTTGCCCCGCTCACGCAAGGTTTCAAAAGCTGCGGCTAAATTTGTACCATCATGCGCTAAAACTGGCGAACGAATGCCCACCTGTGGGACACGGATCGGTGAATTTCCACTGACTGAAAACTCATGATAAAAGCGCCAGTTTTTCATGGTCTCACGCACTTGTGAAACTTCGGGGTATAAATGTGGATCGGACAATTGTCCAAACACCGACTCTTCAGGTGTTAAAGACATCGGATAAGCAATCCGTTCTTCATCAACATTTTTAAGAAATGCCGCTTGGTTGGTTCTCTCTAACAACTCGCTCATTTTTCGACGTTGATAACCGCTTAACCAAATTCCTTCTACTTTGACCAAAGGATCGAGTGCAAACAAGGTGATGAGCGGTTCAGGAAAACCTATTTCAAGTTGATATTCATAATGCTCCATCTCCACTGCAAGCTTCATGCGCTTAGGGTCTTTCGATCGATCACCCGCACGCTGACCACCTGCCCACATGATTTTTTGAATCCCGCCCTCATTTGCAATAGCTTGGGATAATTGGCCATTTGCAGCTTCATGCAGGAGACGTACAGCTTTATATAGATTGGATTTACCACAACCATTCGGACCACTGACAATATTCAGACGCGACAAGGTCAGACTCATATGATGAATAGATCGAAAACCTTGAATAGTCACTGAACGGATCGTCATGGGTTACCTAAAATGAGTTGAAAATGCTGATGATTATGAGTTGATTGACTGTATATTTTGTATGCACTTTATTCTACCCATAAAAAACCCGCAAGCCGAAACTTACGGGTCTTTCATTGCACATTCTAAGTTCACTTTAACCTTAGAATAAGCGGTTCATACCGTTCAATGTTGCAACACGGTACGCTTCCGCCATTGTCGGATAGTTAAATGTGGTTTCTACGAAATATTTAATCGTATTGTTCGGGCTGTTCATCACAGCCTGACCAATGTGAATAATTTCCGCAGCATTATTACCGAAGCAATGAACACCTAAAATTTCTAAAGTATCACGATGGAACAAGATTTTAAGCTCGCCCACGGTGTCACCTGTAATTTGCGCACGTGCCAAATGACGGAAAGATGCCTGACCCACTTCATACGGAATTTTTTCTTCCGTTAACTGTTGTTCAGTTTTACCAATCGAAGAAATTTCAGGAATTGTATAAATACCTGTAGGAATATCCGTTACAGGTGCAATTCCTTCTTCACCGCTCATGTTAGAACCAGCACAGCGACCTTGGTCATATGCAGCAGATGCAAGTGAAGGCCAACCGATTACATCACCCGCAGCAAAGATATTCTCTACTTCAGTTTGATATTGATCATTCACAGTTAATTGACCACGGCTGTTTGGTTTGATACCTACATTTTCTAGGCCTAAACCATCGGTATTACCAGAACGGCCGTTACACCACAAAATCGCATCCGCTTTAATTTTCTTACCACTTTGCAAGTGAAGAACCACGTGATCATCATGTGTTTCAAGATGATCAATCTGCTCGTTGTGGCGAATCAGTACACCCTGCTCACGTAAACGATATGACAATGCATCTGAAATTTCATCGTCTAAATAGCTGAGTAATTTGTGCTGTGTATTGATCAAATCGACTTTGTGGTCTAGACCAATAAAGATAGACGCGTATTCACAACCAATCACACCTGCACCATAAATGATGATTTTTTGGATTGAATAATCCAGATCTAAAATTTTATCTGAATCAAATACGCGAGGATGATTAAAGTCTAAAGCAGCTGGACGGTAAGGACGTGAACCTGTAGCAATCACTAATTGCTGGAATACTAAAGTTTCCGTCATACCTTCATTGCTAAAAATCAAAACAGTGTTTTGATCTTGGATATACGCACGGCCGTGGAAAATATCAATTTTATTACGGTCATAAAAACGTGAATGAGTTTCAACTTGTTGTTGAATCACTTTATGCGCATTACGTAACACCTGTTTCATCGTGAACTGTTTCCATTCACCGACTTTTTGGAACATAGGGTCACGTTGGTAACGTAAAATGCTTGAAACGGTCTGACGCAATGCTTTACTTGGAATTGTTCCTACATGGGTACAGTTACCACCAAGCTGTTCACGCATATCTACAATTGCAACTCGCTTACCTGATTTAGCAAGTTTCATTGCAGCGCCTTCACCCGCAGGGCCAGAACCCAGAACTACCGCATCGTATTTCACGAAAGTTCCACTAACGACCTCTTTCTTACGTGGCATTCAACGCTCCTTTACAAATATTCTTTAATCTAGGCTGTATTATGACGTATATCCTAACTTTTTTGGATATTTAGCTCACATATATTATGTGATAACCACATTTATTATATGAATATCGTTTTCCCCCTATTTAAGCTCAAGTCCGCTATAATGATCGAGCTAATTTTTTTGAATATCTCCTCGTCAAAAACAGTGGAAAAGTTGAATATGTCTGAGAACCGTAAACCTGTACAGGGTGTAAAACTTCGTGGCGCAGAAAAAGTCGCTCGCATACCTGTGAAGGTTGTGCCAACGGTTGAAACGCCTCGTAAGCCTGACTGGATTCGGGTCAAAATGGCTGCCCCTGATGAAGTTCAACGTATTAAAACAACTTTGCGCGCACAAAAATTACATACCGTGTGTGAAGAAGCGGCTTGCCCGAACTTACCTGAATGTTTCGGTGGCGGTACTGCAACCTTTATGATTATGGGCGATATCTGTACTCGTCGTTGCCCATTCTGCGACGTTGCACATGGTCGTCCCAATGCTCTTGACCCAGATGAACCACGTCACATGGCAGAAACCATTGCCAATCTTGGTTTGAAATATGCCGTAATTACGTCGGTCGACCGTGATGACCTAGTTGATGGCGGCGCACAGCACTTTGTTGACTGTATTAAAGAAGCTCGTGACTTGAGTCCAAAAACACTTTTGGAAATTCTAGTTCCTGACTTCCGTGGTCGTATGGATGTTGCCCTTCGTATTATGACGGAGTGTCCACCTGATGTGTTTAACCACAACATTGAAACCGTGCCACGTTTGTATAAAGCAATGCGTCCGGGCTCTGACTACCAACACTCTCTAAACTTATTAAAAATGTTTAAAGAATACTGCCCAGATGTTCCAACCAAATGTGGTTTGATGGTCGGTATTGGTGAAACTGAAGAAGAAGTGATCGCGTTATTAGACGACTTAAAAGCACACGATGTTGACTATGTCACCATTGGTCAGTACTTACAGCCCTCTAAAGAACATGCACCGATCGATCGTTTCGTTACACCTGAAGAGTTTGATCGTTACACAGCACATGGTCAAAAGCTTGGTTTCAAAAACATTTGGGCTGCACCAATGGTCCGTTCAAGCTACTTTGCTGACCGTCAATACTATGGTGAGCCAGTACCTGCGGTACGTCGTAAAACTGATCCTGCAAAGAAAATTGCAGTTCAAACGATTGAAGCTTAATCACGCAAAGATTTAAAACATCGCAAATTAAAAGCCCTCATTGATTGAGGGCTTTTTTGTGACTTTCACACTCAGCCCAATTCGTTTACCAATATAAGATCTTTCGAAAATAGTGCGTTCCTTAAACGTTATCCAATATATCGAATCATCCAAGTTTACGTAATGTGACATTTTTTTGCCCGATAGGGATTGTGTTGTGATTATTTATTAATCAATCTATTGATAACACTTTATTTGCGCTTTCATGATATTCGCGCAATTGTCCAATCATACTCACCAGCCGAGTGATGCCATTTTGACAGTCTCATGCACTTTAAAATCAGAAAGACAAAAGATGAGATCATTTTTAAACGCATGTAGGCTGTTTTAAACGCATAACGCTCTGGCCCTTGTCACTGGAGCCATAACAAATGCTATTTATACTCAGTGCCGTACTCTTTATTTTTGCTTTTTGGGCCGTTTTTTTCTTTGAACTTTCACGAGCTGTAGGCGCAATAACACTGATATTTGTTTCAATTGCACTCGCCTTTTTAACCCCATGGTCATTAATACTTGGCATCCCGCTTATTGCTTTAAGTTTAGTTATGTTGATTGACCCACTGCGGCTCAATCTGCTCACCAAACCTGCCTATAAAACCTTAGCAAATGCGATGCCGAGTATGAGTATTACGGAACGTGAAGCGTTAGATGCAGGAACAAGTTGGTGGGAAAAAGAGCTATTTATGGGCGCGCCTGATTGGAAAAAATTTGAGGCTTATCCCTACCCTCAGCTCAGTGCTGAAGAACAATCCTTCATTGATAATGAAGTCGAACAACTTTGTGCCATGCTCAACGAGTGGGATATTCACCATAAACATAAAGACCTCCCACCAGAAGCTTGGCAATTCATTAAGGATAATGGTTTCTTAGGATTGGTGATTCCAAAATCTTACGGGGGCCGTGAATTTAGCTCATTTGCACAAAGCCGTGTCATGAGCAAGATTGCATCCCGATCACTGACTGCTGCAGTCAGTTGTATGGTGCCCAACTCGCTTGGACCGGGCGAATTACTTCTACACTATGGTACCGAAGCACAAAAAGACCGATACCTCCCTGGCCTTGCAAAAGGTGAAGAAATTCCATGTTTTGGACTTACCAGTCCTGAAGCCGGTTCGGATGCAGGCGCTATTCCAGATACAGGTGTCGTCTGTTATGGCACCTTTGAGGGACAACAAGTGCTCGGCTTAAATATGAACTTCTCCAAACGCTGGATTACTCTTGCACCAATTGCCACCGTCATTGGTCTTGCATTTAAGTTATACGATCCAGATGGCTTATTGGGAGATAAAAATAAAACGGAATATGGTATCACCTGCGCGCTGCTACCGGCGAGTCATGACGGTGTCATTACAGGCCCTCGTCATAATCCAGGCTCACCATTTATGAATGGGACAGTTGAAGGTAAAGATGTCTTTATTCCCTTAGACTGGATCATTGGTGGGATTGAAAATGCAGGCAAAGGCTGGCGTATGCTGATGGAATGCTTAGCGGTTGGTCGTGGTATTTCACTCCCTGCATTGTCAACGGCAGCCGGTGAAATGGCATATCTAAATGTCGGTGCATTTGCCAAAGTTCGTCAGCAGTTTAAAATTTCCGTGGGTAATTTTGAAGGTGTACAAGAAGCTTCGAGTGATATCGCATCAGATGCTTATATGCTTGAAGCATTCCGCTATTTGGTGACTTGTGGTTTAAACCAAGGCGGCAAACCTGCTGTAATGACTGCAATGGCCAAATACTATGCCACTGAAACCATGCGGAAAGTGGTGAATCATGGCATGGACATCGTCGGTGGACGTGCCGTGCAAATGGGACCTCGTAATTTTTTAGCTTTGAATTATCAAGCCATTCCTGTGTCAATTACCGTCGAAGGCGCCAATATTCTAAGTCGCTCTCTAATGATTTTTGGACAAGGCTCAATGCGGTGCCATCCATATTTATTTGAAGAGCTACAATTAATTCAAGCCAAAGATAAGGACACTGCACTCAATACATTCAACGAAATGCTCTTTAAGCACTTGGGCTATACTTTTAACCGAACTGCACGTGCCTTTGCTTATGCGTTCACTGGTGGCCCATCAGACTCACCTGCTTCAGCAGATGAATTTAGTCGCCCCTACTATAAAAAAATTAACCGCTTTAGTGCCGATTTCGCGCTGACTGCAGATATGTGTCTTGGCCTATTAGCCGGCGATATTAAACGTAAAGAAATGCTCTCTGGACGACTTGCAGACATTCACTCTTATTTATTTATCGCGACAGCTATTCTTAAATATTATGAACAAGGTCAAAGAAGTGAAGCTGAACAATTACATGCGCAACTTGCATTAGATAAAGCTTTGTACAATGTTGAAGAAGCTTTCCATGGCTTATTTGATAACTTCCCAATGCGACTAGCAGCAAGCGTAGTAAAAATCATCTGCTTTCCGTTTGGACGAGTTGTTGCTAAACCGACAGACCGTTTAAAACGTGAAGTTGCCACTCAAATGATGCTAGACAATACTTTCCGCCAAGAACTGAAAAAGCACGTGTATTACAGCACTGCAGCAGATGAAGTTTCTGGTCGTATGGAAAATGCCTTTTTACAATTGTTGAAAATTGAACCGCTGTGGAACCAATTTAAAAAAGCTGAATCTAAAGGCCAATTCAAAGGTTTAACTTTTGAAGCACATATAGAAGATGCGATTGCACAAAAAGTCATTACAGCCTCTGAAGCTGAACAGCTCAGCACTTACAACATTCAACGCTATGACAGCATGCTCACAGATGTATTTGACATGCAGCTCATCCACGAACTTGAGTTATCCAATCCACATTTAACCGTTACACCAGGAATGAAAAAGCAACAACACACCGATGATGAACCAGAAGCATTTCTGCGTTATTAATCAGCTTCTGCATCGCTTTTAAACTTAATTTTACTCAAAATAAAAGCCATTCCACTGTTAAACAATGGGATGGCTTTTTTATACGACCATCAGCCAATGGTATCGCAGAGTCAAAGGTATAGGCTGTACTGCAAAATTACATCACAGAGGGTTTGCTGCATGTCAAAACAAGATTATGAAAATGGCTTAAAAGTTCGTACTGAAGTTATGGGTGAGAGTTTCGTCAAACGTGCGCAAGACAATACCGTGCCATTTACTCAACCTTTGCAAGATTGGATTAATGAGCATGCATGGGGTTCAACTTGGCAGCGTGAAGGCGTTTTACCCCGTAAATATCGCTCACTGATTACCATTGCATTTTTAACTGCACAAAAAAGTCCAACAGAACTCAAGGGTCATGTCCGAGGTGCTTTAAATAATGGGGCGACTGTAGAAGAAATTCAGGAAGTGTTACTTCATAGTTTGCCATATTGTGGCGCACCGGCGACTCAAGAAGCCTTTCGTGCGGCACTTGAAGTCATTAATGACTATCAAAAATCTGAATAAGTTACTGCGTTATAAAACGGCTTTAGAAAACTACGCTTATCGTGGTTTTCTAAAGGTTTTCATCTTGTTTTTTAACTTAGGACCTTAAATGTCGTGAATCCCGAATCAAATCCAGTAGACATTAAAATTATAAAAAAATTCATTCACTTCAAATCGAACTTGATATCCCAATTCTGTAAGCTCAGCAGATAGACTTCGAATCTCTTCTAAAGCTAAGTGCTTGGGTAAAACCGTAAATACGGCGGTATTCCCCTGTTTGGCATTTTCTTCAATCAGCAAAGCCAAACGTGCCTTATATAAGGCGATATCTAAATTGGCTTGACTGGATAAAACTTTGGCATGTTCTGCGGGTAAAAAGCTCATATTCTTATACGCTTATCTGATTATTATTGCTTATAAATTAAGCCAAATTCAGCAAAGCGTGCAATGCATTTTTGTAATTGATATTTCAATTACAAAGCACATTGTTTGGCCCAAACGATGCACGTCAAAGCGTTGTGCAAAAAAGAATTCAAAAAAAATCCCTCATGAAGAGGGATTTTCTATACTAACGTGGTAATGGAATATATTGCGAGTCACTGTTTTGAGTTTGCGGTTTACGCTCTCCTACTTGTACCGGCAATGTCATCGCCTTACCATCTCGCTCAATCTCAATTTGCATAGTGCTCAATGGCGCTTGCTGTGCAACGTAGTTGATTAAATGCGAAGTCGAGGTAATTAGCTCATTATTCACTTTCATGATTTTATCACCACGTTTTAAACCTGCTTGTGCTGCAGGTCCATTGCGAATGACATCTGCGACAATCACGCCATTCACCCGTGGATCTAAAATATTTTCTTGTTTAATTGGAAGTAAACTAATACCTAACCAACCACGTACCACTCGCCCATCTTTTAAAATAGCGTTCAGCACTTGTTGGCACACTTTTGCAGGAATGGCAAAACCAATCCCCAAAGAGCCACCTGACTGCGAGAAGATCGCGGTATTTACACCAATTAAGTTCCCTGCAACATCAATTAAAGCACCACCAGAGTTGCCGGGGTTGATCGCCGCATCTGTTTGAATAAAGTCTTCGTAAGTGTTGATTCCCAAATCTGAACGACCTGTAGCTGAGATAATCCCTTGCGTAACCGTCTGACCCACGCCAAAAGGGTTACCAATCGCGAGGACGACATCACCGACTTCATTGCCACTTAGCTTAAATGGCAAAACCGGTAATTGACTCATTTCAATCTTAATCACAGCTAGGTCTGTATCTGGGTCTGTACCCACAACTTTCGCTTCAGCACGACGACCATCATGTAAAGCCACAACGATCTGATCGGCCTGTGCGATCACGTGGTTATTCGTCAAAATATAGCCATCTGGCCGAACAATCACACCTGAACCTAAACTATTTTCGTTTTGATTGGTTTGATCTGGAAGTTGATTACCAAAAAACTCACGGTAAACCGGATCATTTAATAAAGGATGATCCAATTGTTTCACTTTTTGCGTAGTGAAAATATTGACAACCGCTGGAGCAGCAACTTTTACCGCAGCACTATACGAAACTACACCGCCTGTACGCGACGTATCAATGAGGGGCTCAACCTTTTCTGCAGGCATTTTAACCCCATCTGGGGCAATGGGTGCTTTAGGTTTTTGAACCTGTTGCCATGTAAAGAAACCGATGATCACAAGTATTAATAATACCCAAGGTAACCATGTAAAGGTCCGACGCACGTCTATATCCTCTAAATTTTATAATTCATTGATGGCTAAATAATTTATATCGTATTGTAATGTAATCTTTTCAACAAAATTAAAAATAAATACAGAGATTTGTGATTCTTTAGTTACAATTTAAACAATCGTAAATTTTGATTCATCTCTTTGAGATTTTGGACAGTATATGGCTCAGTTAAGTGAAATTATTCAGTGGTGTGACAGCACACTCAAAGCACATGAATTTAAGGACTATGCTCCCAATGGCTTGCAAATTGAAGGCTCAGCAGAAGTGCATAAAATTTTATGTGCAGTTACCGCATCACAAACTGCGATTGAAGCCGCAATCGCAGCAAATGCTGATTTGTTATTGGTACATCATGGTTATTTTTGGAAAGGTGAAGCTTACCCAATCACTGGTATGCGCGGCAAACGCATCAAAAGCCTGATCAAAAAAGATATTTCACTCGTAGGTTATCACTTACCTTTAGATAGTCACCCTACTTTAGGTAATAATGCAGCGATAGCTGATTTGCTCGAATTAGAGAATATTGAAGCCTTAGATCCTACTGAGCGCAATCCTATTGGTAATGTTGGTTATTTAAAACAAGCAATGACTCCAACAGCGTTTAAAGAGTTCGTTTCTGAAAAATTAGGATTTGATGCCATTCACCTGCCGGCAGATAAACCCTCTATTCAAAAAATTGGTTTTTGTACGGGCGGCGCACAGGACTTTATTGGCAAGGCGGCTGCATTAGATTGTGATGCGTACATTTCAGGTGAAGTGAGTGAACGCACTTTTTATGAGGCTGAAGAATTAAACATGCATTATTATGCATGTGGACATCATGCAACCGAGCGTTATGGTGTACAACGACTCGCAAAAGCTATTTCAGAACAGTTCAATATTGAGTATAGTTATTTCGAATTAAACAACCCGATTTAATTTAAATCGTCCTGGTCTTTGGCTCAGTCCTTATACGTATATTTTCAGGCTTTATTCTGTATTGTTATTTATAAGCAATGCGCATTTTACTGCAAGAATCTATTACAATAACGGCACTTAATGTCAAAACCCAGCAAAATGCAAGGAATTGAAAACATGACAACGATTACTTTACCAGCGTTACCTTACGGTTACGAAGATCTTGCTCCTCATATCAGCAAAGAAACTTTAGAATACCATCACGACAAACACCACAATACTTATGTGGTTAACCTAAACAAAGCAATTGAAGGTACTGACCTTGCTGGCAAAACTTTAGAAGAAATCATCACTGCTGTTAAAGGCGATGCTTCTAAAGCTGGTATCTTCAACAATGCAGCTCAAGTATGGAACCACACATTCTACTGGAACTGTATGGCTAAAAACGGTGGCGGTAAAGCTACTGGCGCTTTAGCAGCTAAAATCGACGAAGCTTTCGGTTCTTACGAAAAATTCGCTGAAGAATTTGCAAATGCTGCTGCAACTCAGTTCGGTTCAGGTTGGGCTTGGTTAGTTGCTGACGAAGTAAACGGCAACCTTTCTATCCTTAAAACTTCAAATGCTGACACTCCACTTGCTCACGGTAAAGTTGCTGTGTTGACTATCGACGTTTGGGAACACGCTTACTACATCGATTTCCGTAACGCTCGTCCTAAATACATCTCTACTTTCTTAGAAAGCCTAGTGAACTGGGACTATGCAAACGCTAAATATGCAGGTCAAGCTGCTGGCGTTGAAAAATAAGTTTTAAAACTTATTCAAAAGTCAAAAAAATCACCCTTTTAGGGTGATTTTTTATGCTTTAAATATCATACTGCCACAACAATCAATACTATACAAAAGAATGAATCAAGAACCATTACTAATCTTAAAAGCAAAATATACCAAAATATTAGTAATGTTTATCTTTATCACTATAATCCAGTATGTGAGTTACTCTTATGTTCAAGAATCTATTAAATATAGCTTTAATTCAGCACTAATATTGACTGGATTATCAATTATGGAATTCGTCTTAATTTCACTTATCATCAAAAATGGACTGCCACAAATTAGATTTTTCGAAAGTCATTGTATAATTCAACTTTATATAATGAAAATTCAGTTTAACTATGATCAAATAGAAAGCATATCCATTAACAACACAAAAAGTCACTACAAACTATTACCTGTCGGTAATGAATATTTATTAAGGATTGTATTCAAACACAATCAAAATCTTTTTAATCTACTCCAAAACACTATTAAACCTGTTATGTCTTTTTCTAAATTTCATTTAGATACCTTCGCAAACCATCAAATTTTAGAAATATATTTATTATTCCAAATTATAATTCCTGTAGATCAAGAGAAACGCATAACTACGCTTAAAAATTTAAATCTACAAAATTTGACGATAAAGCAAATCAGCAACCTAGATGATATAAAAAACTTCAAAAATAACCGCTATTTAAGAAAAAATTTCTAGAATTGAACAATAAAAAAACATTCAAATAGTCATTTCATCAAATCTGCTTGACCACTTTAAAATTCATCCCTAAAATGCGCATCAGATTCTCCAATAGCTCAGTCGGTAGAGCGACGGACTGTTAATCCGCAGGTCCCTGGTTCGAGCCCAGGTTGGAGAGCCATCTATTCTTCCATAGCTCAGTCGGTAGAGCGACGGACTGTTAATCCGCAGGTCCCTGGTTCGAGCCCAGGTGGAAGAGCCAAATTCTAAAACCCACTCATTGTGAAGTGGGTTTTTTATTGCCTACTGTTTAAGAAAAGCATACCTACTTTTTTTGTTTTTGCCTTCCTAAAAATATCCGTATAAATACCAACTTGTCTGATTCGGCTATTTTTAAAACACTTAATTTGATTTTTAAGTATTTTATTTAAATCAGGCTTGACCACCCTCCCATACATCTTTAGAATCCACTTCAGATTCTCCAATAGCTCAGTCGGTAGAGCGACGGACTGTTAATCCGCAGGTCCCTGGTTCGAGCCCAGGTTGGAGAGCCAAATTCTAAAAGCCCACGCATTATGTCGTGGGCTTTTTTTATGCTCTGACTTTTGTTTTAAGATAAGTATAACTTGCTCTATGACCTAAGCTATTCACTTAGCTCTCCGACCACATTAGAAAGAATAGTCAGAGCTTAAGTTTTAAAAACGCTTTATATTAAAGGTGTTTATATTTAATACATTCAGCCTAAATTTCCTTATTTTTTGCAATTCTGACTTGACCTCACTGCATTTGCCCCATAGAATGCGTGCAGATTCTCCAATAGCTCAGTCGGTAGAGCGACGGACTGTTAATCCGCAGGTCCCTGGTTCGAGCCCAGGTTGGAGAGCCAAATTCTAAAAAGCCCACGCATCATGACGTGGGCTTTTTTCATATATGTAGTTTATTTCGTGCCAAATCTCAGTCAGTTTACATTTTTTATTATTGGTTGCTTGGCAACTTTTGCCCTTGTCTGCTTAGTCTTTCCCAGACTGTTTAGAAGCAAACAAAAGTTTTTCCCACGTCGTGTAATCACTGCCTTTGAAAGTAAGATGTTTCATCGTTTAAATGAAGCATTTCCGGACTACCACATTTTAGCCCAAGTGGCATTTAGCGCACTGATCACCAATCAAAATTACAAAATCAGAAATAGATTTAATCGAAAAGTCACTGATTTTGTCATACTAGACCAAGCATATAATGTGCTTGTGATTATCGAACTGGATGACCCTAGTCATATAGGCAAAGAGCAAGAAGATGCTGAACGTGATGCAATGCTTGAAGAAGCTGGCTACCGTGTAATCCGCTACACTAGTATTCCAACAGTTCACACGCTCAGGCATGATGTAAATAAATAGTTGTTAAATACGTAAAGTACAATCGAACATTGAGTGAATGCGCATTGCATTCACATCCATAACGTAAGCAGAATTTTATTGAGCATTTGACTCTTGAGCTGCCAGCACTTCTGATACTGCTTGGTCAGCCTCAGCAGCCAAAGCCGCATCTTGTGCTTCTTTTGCTTTAATACGCTCAATCATTTCAGCTTGTTGTTGCTTATATTTTTCTTGGTTTTTGGCATCACTATTGACTGCAAGAAAAGCCATACTGACCAAAAATATAGGAATCAATAGTCCAAGTGCCATCAAAATGATCATCTTTTTGGTATTGGGTTTTGGCTTTACTTCAGACATAACTATTCTTTCATTTACATAAATAATTCGACGCCCAATATAGCAAAAAACAAAATTCGCTCAAGTCTTCATAACATTCTTTGCTCGAACTAACTGTACCCCCTCATTTTCACGGATTGAATGATTAATAATCCAATATGCAAAAAAAGGAGACATGCTCCTTTTTTTATTATTGAAAAAACTTAGCTTGAAGCAGCTACACCCGTACAATGTGGACTTTGGCTTGCATCTTTTTGCTCATTGGTTAAGACAATACCTGTACCTGCAGACATTTTAGCTTGAATAAATTCGACCGCTTGCGCATTTCTACAGATAATTGCCTGTGTATGACTTGCATTTGGCACAATGTCTAATTGATAACCTTCAGCATAATTTGCCTCTGGGAAATACTTCGTCGCTTGCGTTTTCATATTTGCAAATAGCGCTTGCGTAACCACAGGAATAACGGCCTTATCATTTGCACCTTGAATAATATAAACAGGTGCTTTAATCACTTTATCAGCGCTTGCATTTGTCGCTGGTTGATTATCATTTAAAAATTTCTGAACAACAGGATCGGTATCGATTTTATTCAAATCAATTCCATACTGTGAAACCGTATGCGTTGGATCCTTTAAGAATTCAATCACAGCTGCTTTAAACTGTTCTTGCAAACCATTTGCGCCATTTGGATCAGAATAACTTAAACATGCACCGTCATCCCCTGTACGTCCATAGGCTTTTTCTGCAAGAACACCAGCATCAGCAGTAAAGATATTTTTTAAATCATAATTTGGCTCATAGGCTTTAATACCCGAACTGGTCAATGCAGCATATGCCAAAAGCTCAGCATAGCCATCTGCAATTTGATCAATTAACGCCTGTGCTTGAACCTCCGAAAGCTGCCCCATACTAAGTGCATAACGCACTTGTGCCAACTGTTCATCCAATCTATTCAATCCATGGGGTTTAGGTTGACCATTTGCATCAACATTTAGTTTTGGATCTAAATAGATCTTAATAATCGTGCCTAAACTCGACGCAGGTGCGGCTGCTACTGCACCTTTATAATTACTATCGGTATTCGCAAATTCCGCCGTCCCTAAGGATGCATGACCACCTTGCGATTGACCAATCGACATCCACTGACCATTGAGTTGCTTACCATAATGTTCTTTTGCCGCTTTAACTGCAGTAAGCGCCGAATTTGCCGCACTCGATAAATTAAGGTATGGATGAACCCCCTTGGTTCCTAAACCCTCATAGTCTGGTGCCACAATTACATAACCTGCCGCCATAAGCGTGTTAGCTAGAATTTTAAAACGTGGATGAATTACATTTCTACTTGGCGCACACTCATCTCCTGCTCCGACTGTCCCATGCTCCCACACCACAACGCGATACCCATCTTTAGGTTGTGTAGCTTTTGGAAATAACACCAAGGCTGTTGCAGTCGCTGCTTTCCCCTGTACATTTGTCATGTTATAGGTCATGACTTTAATGGACGATGTATTGTCTACTGTATTGAAAGCATAATTTGCTTCAGACACAAATGTTGATTTTTGATTCGAAGATGATGAGTCATTATCATCGTCATTACACGCGGTTAAAGACAGCATAGAAACTGCAACTGTCAAAGCTAATGCTATTTTTGAACGTTTCATAAAATATCCTTTTTCATCATTATTCTTTAAACATGAAACTACATGCCTTTTTATTAATGCATAAAAAAAAGCACCCGAATAGGATGCTTTAGTTCAATTTAAACAGTTTCAGATCAATGACATTAAAGAGCCAATGCCATAAAAATTCCAATAAAAATCATAAACCCTACCCAACGGTTATGGCGAAACGCCCAAAAACATAACTGCGGATCACGGTCTTTAGTTTTAGTCCATTGGTAAATAAAATCGGCAGCCACAGCCAACATTGCAACTAAACCAAATGGCATCAAGAGATCTTCTAAATACAACGCAGAACCAATCAATACAATGCTTAGCGCCTGTAATAAAGAAATGATTTCAATATCGTATTTACCAAATAAAATCGCAGTCGATTTCACGCCAATTTTCAAATCATATTCACGGTCAGTAATGGCATATTGTGTGTCATACGCAACGGTCCACGCCAAATTACCAAAGTACAATAACCAGCAAGTCAAATCAGGTGTTTGCCCCACAGCGGTATAAGCCATAGGAATCGACCATGAAAATGCCGCACCTAAAAATACTTGTGGCAGATGCGTGTAGCGTTTCATAAAGGGATAAATGAACGCTAAAAACAATGCCCCAAAGGACCAATAAAAAGTTTCTATCGGTAAAAAGAACAACATACATGCGCTAGCAAGTACCAAGATCAAGAACACATATATGGCTTCTTTAGCACTAATCACTCCAGTGGCTAAAGGACGATGCTTGGTTCTTTCCACAGCACCATCGACTTTACGGTCAGCAAAGTCATTAATCGCACAACCTGCTGCACGCATAAATATCGTGCCCAAAATCATGGGAATCAAAATACTGAATTGCGGTGTTCCTTGATTGGCAATCCACAGTGCCCACATGGTTGGCCAAAAAACCAGTTCCGTGCCAATTGGCTTATCGAAGCGACATAAATAGTAATAAGCTTCTAAACGCTGCTGCCAAGTAATCTGTTGCACCACGGCCATGATTGTCCTTCATCTGGTAATGTTATTTCTGCAAATATTGTTCAAAACTCGCTAAAAAAGTTTCCTGAACTATAAATTTACAACCATGCCAAGTATAACAGCTCTGACGTGTCCAACCATCGTCTAGCCACAATACACGCCGCTCACACTTCGGATTGGTACGCTGAAATAAAAAATGTCCGATGGGTTTTTTACCAATATGCTGAAAAATCCGCGCACGTCCTTGTATGCTAAGGATTGGAAATATACTTTTTGCCTTGACCCACGGCTCAGCTTCACAGCCATATAAATAACTTTCACGTACCCAAGCTGTGTGCTGTATTGGCATTTGTAGCCACCGTGCATCTTGAAGCGTCATACGTTGAAATTGCTCAATACTCGGCTCAACTTTAAATACACCTTGGGCAAAATCTGTTAATTGTTGGGTTAATGAACCCGAAGCATACAACCATGTTCTTAATTCAGGAGACATTCTTTTATCCCGCATTTCGCATGCTTGACGCTGCATATTTCATTTCCCTTATAAGCATTTGCTGAGTATAGCGAATCCTTAGTGTAACCAACTCAACATCGTTTTTCATGACCAATAGCTTGTTTTCAGTAAAATGAGCAAAACCAAAACAGCTTAAGCACTTCATTACATATGTAATCAACACAAACCTCACATACACAGTATGATGTCGTGGATAACCACTAAATTACACAAGCATAATGTTTCCATATAAGCCGCTATATGTTTTTATTTTTTTCGTTTTACTTTGTGCCAATATCACGGCTCAAGCAAAATCTATTGCGCTCAGTTTTGATGATGGATTAAATCCAGCGTTTAACGCACAAGCGGAACAAATCAATGCCCAAATTTTAAAACATCTGCATGATCAACAAATCAAAACTATTGTCTTCCCTAGCCTGATTAAAATTGGCGATTATCAAGGTAAACAACTGATTCAAGCGTGGGGACAATCTGGCCATCTGATTGGCAATCATAGTGCACTGCACCAAAATCTAAATAAAGAAAATGTCGCTGTACACGATTATCTGCACAGCATTGAACAGGCGGATACAGTGCTAAAAACGCTGCCAAATTACACACGTATTTACCGGTATCCTTTTTTAAAAGAAGGTAATAGCGCTAAAAAGCGTGATGCTGTCTATCTATGGTTAGCACAGCATAAATACCGCATTGGCGGAGTCAGTATAGATGCCAGTGACTGGTTTTATAACCGAAAATATCTCGACTATGCCAAACTGCAAGATCAGGACAAATTAGACCGACTAAAACAAGCGTATATTGCTCACCTGCTTCACCGAGCAGATTATTATGACCAACTTGCCCAGCTCACCATAAATCGTTCGCCACAGCATGTTTTACTTTTACATGTGAATGCTATTAATGCCGCAATTTTAAAGGATGTCATTACTGCTTTTCAGCAGCATGGCTGGACTTTTATTTCAGCAGCAGACGCCCTGCAAGACCCCTTATATACGCAGCACAGCCAAAACATCCCTGCGGGTGAAAGTGTAATTTGGTCCATTGCCAAAACAAAAGGATTAGAAAACTTACGCTACCCCGCCGAAGATGCGCCTTATGAAATCGACAATTTGAAACAGCATGGTTTGCAATGACGATTGGCAAATTTCTAGATATTCAATAAAAAATGACCTGCGACGTTGTAGGTCATTTTTTCAGTTCAATTTTTTAGTGTTGAATTAAAAGTTATCTGTCTTGGCAATGGCTTCAAACTTGCCTTGCGGCGTTTTAATCAGAACTAGTCCTTCGGTGGTAATATAAAAATTTTCAGGGTAATCAAACTCCAATGCTAGCTCTGGGTTTTTCAGTTCGACAAATTCAGCCTGCTTATAACCTTCAACGGTCCGCCCCACTTCCAAATAAGTCACTTCTGAGAAGTTGAGTTTAAATCCCTTTGCTTGATCCGCTGGATCAATCCAAGGAAAAAAACCGGTATGTTTTTTACGTGGTTTTGCCATGTTTAGATATTCATTCAAATCTTTGCATTATCTTAACCCATCTCATAAAAAAACCCGCACAAGGCGGGTCTTTTTACAGTGAAATTCTGCACAGAATTACAAGCTGTAGTACATGTCGAATTCAACTGGGTGAGTTGTCGTGTTAAGACGACGAACTTCTTCAGTTTTAAGTTCGATGTAAGCATCAAGCATTTCTTTAGTGAACACGCCACCTTTAAGAAGGTAATCATGGTCAGCTGCAAGCGCTTCAAGCGCCATATCTAAGCTATGAGCCACTGTAGGGATTTTAGCTTCTTCTTCAGGAGGAAGGTCATACAAGTTCTTGTCAGCAGCTTCACCTGGGTGGATCTTGTTTTGAATACCGTCAAGACCAGCCATAAGAAGTGCAGCGAAACCTAAGTACGGGTTCATCATTGGATCTGGGAAACGTGCTTCGATACGTTTGCCTTTAGGGCTAGAAACATAAGGAATACGGATAGAAGCTGAACGGTTACGTGCTGAGTAAGCAAGCATAATCGGCGCTTCGAAATGTGGTACTAAACGTTTGTACGAGTTAGTTGATGGGTTTGTGATTGCGTTCAATGAACGAGCGTGTTTGATCACACCGCCAATGAAGTACAACGCCATTTCTGAAAGACCAGCGTATTCATCACCAGCAAACAAGTTCTTACCGTCTTTAGAGATTGACATGTGAACGTGCATACCTGAACCGTTATCGCCAACCATTGGTTTAGGCATAAACGTAGCAGTTTTAGCATATTGGTGAGCAACATTCCAAACAGCATATTTGAACTGTTGAACTTCGTCCGCTTTGCGAACCATAGTGTTGAAGCTTACACCGATTTCAAGCTGGCAAGATGCAACTTCGTGGTGATGTACTTCTACACGACCTGGGCCCATGATGTCTTCAATTTTTGCACACATATCTGCACGCATATCTTGTGAAGAATCTACAGGAGGAACTGGGAAGTAACCACCTTTCACACGTGGACGGTGACCAGAGTTACCCGCTTCGTAATCTTTACCAGTAGACCAAGCAGCTTCTTCAGCGATTAATGTGTGACGCGCGCCAGACATATCGATGTCCCATTTTACTTCGTCAAAAACGAAGAATTCTGGTTCTGGACCAAAGAAAGCAGTATCACCGATACCAGTTGATTTTAGGTATTCTTCCGCACGGCGAGCAATAGAGCGTGGGTCACGTTCATAACCTTGACCAGTTGAAGGTTCGATAACGTCACAAGTCACAACAACTGTAGCTTCTGCAAAGAACGGGTCGATAAAACCAGTTTCTGCATCTGGACGTAAGATCATGTCAGATGCTTCAATGCCTTTCCAACCAGCAATTGAAGAACCATCAAACATTTTGCCATCTTCAAACGTATCTTCGTCGATTGAATCTGCTGGGTAAGTTACGTGTTGTTCTTTACCCTTAGTATCAGTAAAGCGAAAATCGACCCATTTTGCGCCACTTTCTTGGATGAGTTGAAGGACCTTGTTCGCCATGCTCATTTTGCTCCGATGATTTTTTTGTGCACACTGAAGTGCGTGTTAGTAGTTGGTAGTTATTAAGCAATTACCGTACCAACTTTTAAAAGCTAAGCTAAAATACTGAATTCCTTATCAGAATAGAAGATTTTAGCTCCTTGCTTTTCGACTATTATACTGTGTGTAACAGTAAATGCACCATATTCAGCCACTCTTCATCACTTTTGTTTAAAAACTTCTCGCAGGTGTATCAAAATAGTGCAACTTGGTTTTGCACCAGTATGCACCAAAATGATTAATCGCTTTCAACGATAAAATTATTAGGATTTTATTCAAGCTTTAAGGTCGAATTTAAATACGATAGAAACTAATGGTTTAGCTAGTTCTAGATGGAAAAATACCAGCGTAATCACTATATTCATGATCGATATTTAGGTTTTTTGAGCCCTTAAAGCACTCTTTTTTTGAAGTAGATTTAACCATTTTGTTTTAATTTTGATCAATCTACCTTTGCATTAATTGTGCTCCATTTTGGTGATTTTGCTTCAAAACGGTTCATATTTTTCCAGCTAGAGCCTGAATTGCAATTTTTAACGACAGTAAGCAGATCTTTTTAAAATATCAATTGAACACATTTTAAACACTTAAATTCAGCCTATTGCTTTGTTCAACTTAAATCCTAAATTTATAAGTCGATAATTTGCTGAAATGATTTCAGTTGCGATGAACTTTGGCGAAATTGTTCAGCAGAAATTGAATAATATTTGCTATGATTGGCTGCATTCTAAATATTTCACTATTTTTCTATTTAAAATATCCACACGATATTTGGGTCAATATACAACTATTTAGAATCATTTCGGACTATTCTAAGCACAGTTAAGTGCATAAATTTCAAAGGTTAATACGCTCATGCTTTTGATGATCGAAAAGAATCAGATTTGTTAAATATTATAAATTGCTATAAAAATAAAATACTTAGACTTACTCAACACACCCCATTACATTAACTACCGTAAATTATTGTCTGATTGCATTAAATGGATATGTGAGTAAGATTGTGAGTAACAAGCTTTCGACACTTCGTTACTCACAACCTATGCTAAATGATACCAAGATCAAACAATTAAAACCAAGAGATAAAATGTACAGGATGGCAGATCATTCTGGACTATGTATTGAAGTGCGTCCGAATGGATCAAAGCACTGGCGTTTTCGTTATCGTTTTCTCGGGAAAGCATCAATGTTAAGTCTCGGTGAATACCCGGTTGTAAGTCTGGCTGCTGCCCGTCAAAAAACCATAGATCAAAAAACACTGTTGGATCAGAATATTGATCCAGCTAAATATCGACTCGAGGAAAAGGAACAAGCCAAACTTAAGTCAGAATCTACATTTAAGGATATTGCCCTTGAATGGTATGAAGTAAAGAAAAATAAAAGGTCTGAATCGTTTAGACTTACCGTAGAGAAAGCTTTTGCGCGTGATTTATTTCCTGCATTTGGCAGTAAAGATTTAAAAACAATTACTCCGCATGATGTGCTCAGAATGCAGAAAGACACGATTAAGCGCGTATCTAAGCAGATGAATCATGGTACTGGCGAAAGCACGGCTATTCGAAATCGCCAACTTGTGAATTCAATCTTTAACTACGCTATCGCCAATCTGCGATGCGAAAGCAATCCGGCAATATCACTTGGTCAAACTGTTGAGCGCCCTCCAAAGCAAACCGCTAGACCTTTAACGAGTGATGAAAAATCACGTTTTAATAGTGCGCTAAAAAACAGTCGATCTACTGAAATGGTTAAAAATTCCATACTCCTTTTATTGTATTCAATGATGCGATCGATTGAAGTTTGTCGCTTGCGCTGGGAGTGGGTTGATCTTGAAAATAGATTAATCACCATACCACCAGCAACGAAAGAGCAGCTGGATCAAGGTGAGCGAAACATCAAAATGAACAGAACTCATTTGGTGCCAATTAGCGATCAAATTTTTAAAATCTTAGAGAGTCAAAAACTACAATCAAATGATGAATATGTGTTTTGCTCGGTCTTTAATAAATCAAAAATAATGAACAAAACCACCATAAATCGAGCGCTTGGATCTATGGGTTTTGAGTTTACAGCACACGACTTTCGAGCTACAGCATCAACAATGCTTCATGAGGCCGGATATAGCTCAGAATGGATAGAATTGCAGCTTGCGCATGTAGATAAAAATGCGGTTCGTGGCACATATAATCACGCTCAAAATTTAGAAGAGCGTAGAAAAATGATGCAAGATTGGGCTGATATGGTTGATAGCTGGTGAGGTGAATCTATGATTGTCATGAAGAAAAATAAAAAGTATCTCTCCTATGTGAAACAAGAAGATGATTTGGATTATTGGGAGTTATCAGAAGTGAATTTTGTAGATCAATCGGGTTGGCATTGGACCAGTGATTACGAAAAGGCCAAGTATTTTATGAGTAAAAGAGATGCTGATATTTTCTTGGCTAAAAAGAAGGGGGAGTTTTGGGAAGGTGTGGAGATAGTTAGTGGGTGATTTAAAGAAGCCCTCACTTGAGGGCTTTTTTTCACACCCAACTTTTAAGTTTGGCTAGATGGTTTTTCCGATCTTCAAAGCCGTTATAACCGCCATTAATGCGGCGCGTAATAGTTCTTAAATCGTCTTGATCTGCTAATACGTTCAACCCATTGTCTGCCCAAAATTTGCAAGCAACCAATAAGCCTACACTTGGTAATGCCACAATCTCAGGATTGTTTTCAAAGTCGATGCCGAGCTGCTGACCATACTTGCGATAGTTGGCACGCCCAGTCAATTGAATTGGGCCGCGGCCTTTAAATCGCTTGCCATCCCCTACTTGCGTATTACCTAAATCCTTTCGGCCTTCATAAGCTGCACCAGATGCGATTTCCTCCATGTAGTGGAAGTTACCCGACTCGTGTGCTAGTTGTGCAATGAAGTGTATAAAGCGAAGCGAGTTGTCCAGAATGCCAAAGGTTCGCATGTGAACATTAGCAGCAAGGCCAAGTTCTTCAGCACGTGCTTGACTGGCACCTAATTTTTTAAATACAGCGGTCAAGGTGCCACGACCAATGATGCCGTCATCATGCACACCTACCGCCTTTTGCAGCTTCTTGATATTCATGTGTCACCTTTAGCTTTAGGCTGTGCAATCTTACGACCAATGTATGCCAGTGCAGGTAAAACTACAGAAAGCAAAATAGCATGGTATTCAGCAGGAATGAGTTGTGTATTGATGCCTTCTTGAATTAAAACAGGAAGAACACCCAATAAAAAAGCTCCGATAATTGGGAGCTTTACAGATAAATATTTCCAAACATTTTCGGGAATGAATTTCATTTTAAGGTTTCCTCAAGTCTTGTGACTTTTTCTTTCATTAATGACTGTGTTTGATTGATTTGAATGATTGATGCGCCAACCCAAATACATGCAGCTATAATTGTTCCGCCACAAAGCCCAAGTAATCCCTTTAAGAAACCAAGACCCCCATCCTGAATTGCAGACTTGTTTTCAAGGCTTGATATCCTTAACTCAAGGGCATCAAGTTCTTTTTGGGTTTTGGCAATTGCGTTCTCATGGTGTTCGTTAATAAAGGTTTGGCGTGCAACATGTTCCAGGATCAATCGAATGTCTTTATGAATGGAATCAATCTTCCCCTCCCATCCATTGTTGTTGTACGGCCTATTTTCAGGCATACACCCCCCTAAATTTTGGCAATAAAAAACCCTGAGCTAGTCAGGGTTGGTGATTTGTTGATTAATCAAGCATAGACTTCACAAAGCAAAGTGGCACAATCCACACCCGCACCTTTAACTTGCCCTTGGTGATGGTAGGGCGTGCCGAGCCATATGAGCGCTTCGGCAACTGCCTGAAGGTTTTTCATAGATCACCTTTCTTTAGTTCAGTTGATGATAGAAAGCAACCAACCAATTATGAAGTGGATACTTCCTGTTATAGATCGGCGTTACCCCATCTGATAACTTTGGCGTATACGTTGGCTTTTTTGAATATGCTGTTTCATCTGTGTACACATACATTGGATTCCATTCGTCTGAATCGCGGATATTACCATTGCCTGATCTCCCTAGACCCGCATAAGTCACATATGCATTGGTTGTTGGCTCTCGTCCGAGTGACAGAACTATGGACGTACCTCCCGCAATTCGAACACTATTAATTGCAATTTCGCCTGTGTCGTCAATTACACAAAACCCCGAGCTTGCTGCTGCTTGAGTAGTATATGCATCAATAACAAGAGGCGCGTTAGGCACTTCACAATGAATAACGAGTGTTGAGCCTACTAACTCAAACTCTTTTGCTCTTACAGTCGAACTGCCTTCATGCTTTAGCAGCGATTTGTATAGTTGCTTAGCAACCAGTTCACCATACCAACGATAACCATTCGAAGATAAATGCCCGCCGTTGTAATCTGGCACACCATATGTCGGATTTAATAAAATCACGTCATCGTTCTCATCTGCAAACTCAACTTGTGCCATATTGATTGGCATCTGATTTAAATTGATATATGTACCGCCTACCTGACATAAGAAAAACAAAGGTTTCTTAGTCTGACCGTATTTAGCCATGACTTCAGCTTGCATATTATTTTTAAGTGTTAGCAATAACGCTTTATATGCAGCCTTATCATTTGTAGCATTTGAACCCGGTGTCAAACCCGTACCAGTTAAATTGGTATAGTTATATTCACCCTGCATAAATACAATCGCAGGACAACTAATTGTTTTAGATAATCCGTCAACTGTAGTTTTTGCTTGGTTCAATGCTTTGACGAAATTCGCTGTATAAAAGTTAGTTCCGTTGGTGCTTTCTTTTGATAATTGCTCAATAGTTTTTCCTGATTCCCCGGTATTTGTAGCAATCAACTTAGAGTCGATACGATTTTTCTCAAGCAGTTTTTTAAGCACGTTAGTAGCAGAAACAATAGAACTTTCACCATGAGTTGCATTTGTTACTGCGACTAAAGGTGTGAGCGTATTTGCACCGTTATTACCTAAATTTGACCATACTGAGTTGCCAAGCATATAACAACCATCAATAGCTGCTGTTGTTAAGGCTTCTGCTGCTTCATGCCCATTACTAAGAGATTGACCGTAAAAAATGATGTGCGAATAATCTGTATTAAATAACTGATTATCTACAAATCCAAGATCTTTACATTTCTGTAAATTCTTAGACTCAACCGATTGTTTGTTGCTCGTCTGCAAATATTTTGGGGAAACTGCATAATACGGAATATACGATGATGTATCGACACTAGATTCTGTAACTATAAAAGTATCTTTATTCGCTGGTGGATGAATACAGCGAATATAAGAAACACCCTCTGGGATTAGAGTTGTTTCGAGCTCAGTCTGCCAATACTTTTTACCCGTGCGCACCTCAACTGGTTGTTTATTTGAGTCATATGCATATGCATAAAATGCGGTCAGTGGGCTACGCTTATAAGTCTTACCCACTTCAACAGGAATGAAATCGGTAGTGCAATAAGTACCCGAGATGAAAGTTAAACCCCCTTCTCCGTAGTACCCATCTACTGTTTTTGATGAATCTACTAGATTTTTTGTGCGCACTAAAAGTTCATCTTTTAGCAACACATCATCAAGTAAATTCATATTAACTTTGTAGTATGGGATATATGTTGATGTATCCACACCGCTTTCAACGAGCATAAACGAATCAAGTTGACTGCTTGAAACAATGCAGCGAATATAAGCAACACCTTCAGGTATGGTAACTGTGTCAAATGTATTCGTCCAAAATGGTTTATCAGCATTTACAACTACAGGCTGTTTATTTGCATCATACGCATAAACATAGTTAAGTGAGCCAGCTGTAGATCGTTTATAAATTTTACCGGCTGTGACAGATATATAATCTGATGTAAACCGTGAATAAGCTTCCCACGTTTTTCCGTTGTCACCAAAATACCCAGCGATGACTGTTAATTTATTAAATAAATTACTAGTGCGTGAGAAAACATCTTCTGGCTTTACGTAGTCTGTCAAATTTCTCAATTTAAAATATGGAATATAGGTTGATGTGTCTACACCGCTTTCAACAAGCATCATCTTTTGATTTATATCTAATGCAGGGTCAAGATTATTTCCACCAACAACGCAACGAATATATGCAACACCTTCAGGTATCATTGTTGAATTAAAAGTTGTAGTCCAATAAGGTTTTGAATTACTCACAATCACAGGATTTTTATTGCTGTCGTAAGCGTATACGTAATAATTATTACGTGTGCGCTCATAAATTTTACCAGCTGTGACAGGTATAAAATCGCTAACCCAATACATTGAACTCGGTGTAGGTGTGACACCATCTTCACCTAAAGTGCCGCTAGTAACAGCGCTTAAATTAAGCATGTTTTCTGTTCTAAAGAAAATTGTTGACAATAAATTATCTGTATCGTTGTTAGCTTTCAGTTTTGCTAAATCCGCTGTTTTCTTCGCTTGCCCTACTGGGTCGTAAGGACTTTTAGTTAAACTCGTCGCCCCTGCTGTTGCCTTATACCATAATCCACTGTTTGCACCGGATTCCCCAATAGTGACAGACTGGTTTATTGCAATATTTGCAATATCTGTGGTTGCGGCTGCTAGGGTTGCATAGTATTTATTTGCAGTGGTGCTTAGATTTGAAAGTGCTGTATCAACATCAGTTTTTGTATATGTTGTTTCCTGTGGTGCTTTTGCAGACAAGGCAGAATCTACTTCAAGTTTTGTATAAGTGGTTTCTTGAGGTGCTTTTAAATTAAGTTTTTCATCAACATATTGCTGACTTGGTTTTTCATCAATCTGTTGCTGTTTATCGTTTAATTCTGCATCAATATTAGTGAGACTTGTTTCAACCGTATCTCCATTAGGTCGTACAAGTAAACTTGAGGAGATCCCCTTATTATTCATCTCAACAAGAATCGCGCTCAGGTTTTTATTCTTAATAACCAAAGAGTGCTCCGCTTGTTTTATGTAAATTTTGCACGGACTACCATTGCGCATAGGGTAGCCATTACGTGTACGAATCGGCTGTGCTGCAGGTATTGTGAAATCTGCATCCCAAAACACAGGCACTGGAAACGATTCAGGATTTTTCCCGTACTCCCCAAAATAAATAAAACCCGCATCAAGCGGGCTTCCATCAATATCAGCAATAGCTGTGTAGGGTGCTAAAAACATAGTCATAACTTAACTCCGTGGGTTTAATGCGTCTTCTACACGCTTGCGAATTTTCCGATCTTTAATGTGTTTTGTTGAGAGGCGTAATGCACTTGCAACTGGTGCGGGGAATCCAGACATGCCAGATAACACTAGGTCCATTGCTGCGGATAGTGTTGCTGCCGTATTACTGTGGTTGATTGCTGCTGAGGTTGGTACAGTGAAGATTGTTTTAGAAACCTCATTTAAGGCCCTTAACTTATCTGCACCTTGTTTGCCAAAAATGAAATCAAGCTTGTCATCAAGTTTTCGAATCTGAGCGTTCAACTTGGCAGGACTGATCATTTGATCGCCATTGGCATCTGGAGCAACACCCCGTGTTGCTTGATCTTTGATATCCCGAAGCACAGATGCCTGAATTTCACGCCATGCTTGCTGACCTTCTGGGCCAGCAGTCATGATGGTGCGCTTGGCTTGCCGTAAGTCATCCAGTGAGCCGCGATAAACAACACGATCCACCACATTCTCAAAAGCAACTTTGCGGTCATCGGTGCCTTTCTTATTTCCCACCAAATCTTTGACAATAGCGTGGTTCTCCCACTTATTAGCAAAGCGTTTACGCTCAATCCGAGCAGCTTTATACAAACTTCCCGCATGCGGCTCAATATGCGCATCAATGAAGTTTTTAAGGATGGTGGCCTGCCTGATATTTGGTGCTTCTTGATTCACGTTGCCGTTAATTTCAGAGCGCCATTTTTCAAGCTGCTTGATTGTTGGATTGCCTGGCACAAGTTGACCATCTTCACCGCGCTTAGCAATACCGAGCGCTTCCGCAGTCCGCTTTGCTGCAGTAATGATTGGTGTGGTTGGTAGTTCAGGCTGTGAATTCAGGTAATCAATCACTGACAAATCACCATCCTCTAAAACCGAAACAGGATTGGTAATATCAACTGGCGTAGTCGCTTCTTCAGAGTCATCAGCCTTTTTGTATGCTACACGCACACGGTTTTTGTCTGCCTGCATTTGCTTTTGCAGAGCATCATCCACCAACAAGCCTGCTTCACGTGCGCTACCTTTTTCGGCACCAGTCTGGTCAATAAATACATCTATTGATTGCTGCACAGCTTGATGCTGCTGTTCATAACGCTGGCGAAGTGGAGCACCCATTTCGCCATCTTTTGCGGTTTCAACTTCAAACTTAAGCTGTGCAGGGTCGCGGCTGATCTGACCTTTAGTGAGCTCAGGCGTAACTGGTAGATCTTGAGCTAATGCCTGACGTACCGTAGCCTGATCTACCTGAGCCGCGCCAATGTTTGCTGGTGCTGGACCACTGTTTGAACTCTCGCGATTAAAGGTATTTTTAGCCGCCTCAGTCACTGCCGCAACTGGCCGTTTCGCCTGTTCAACCACCTGAGCGACAACAGGTTTTGCAGCCTGAGCGACTTCCCTTGCAGCTGTGGTCGCTACTGGTACAGATGCACGACCTAAAGTTGCAGTAGCTGTGCCAACACCACCACCCAATACAGGCGGCAATGTGTCAAGACCACTGTCTTCGATAAACTCACCAACTGCACCTACAGCACGTCGACCGCCTGCCGTTCTTGGCTCATAAGTCAAAGCATTAGAGAACTGTGTAGCTCGATTTACGGCATTTTGTGCACCTTGCTGAGTACCAAATGTGCCATCAACGACAGATTCAGCAATACCATGCAAACCGCCGGCAGCCTGACCAATCGCCCCACCAACCGCACCAGTTGCAAGTGTTAAACCCGCCTCTGCTCCACCAATGATTTTATCCATTGTGCTCAATGGTTCTTGTTGTGGTGGAGCTTTTGGCATTTGTGGTTCAATAATATTGCCGTTTGCATCAAAATCAGGGATGGAGCTTTGGTGACTTGTTGGCATCGGTAGTTTGACGATATTATCTTTTAGGTCTCTCTCCAGAGCTTCTCGTTGTTGATTGCTGAGCCTTCCGGAGTAATAAGCATCAGATACATTTTGAGGTAGCATGACTGGCTCTACTGCTTTTTTCTGCCCCATTAATTTAGCGCCACTGGGTAGCATCACCTTGCCAGCCTTTACGTCTGACTCAAAAGCATTCTTTTGCTCAGTTGTGAGCTTTCCGCCACGGTATGCTTTGTAGACATCAGCAATGGTTGGTTGTTTCTGGGCCTCTCGTTTACTCTTAACGCGATCAAATGTGCTGCCACTCATTCCGATATCACTCCATGCTTTTTTTGGCTGCTTGTAACTATCCGGCGCAGAAGGAAGGGAAGCCCAAGTGCCACCTGATTTCTTGATTGCTGTGGGAATATCCCCTTTTAAGACATGCGGTAGTGCACCGTTTTGAGCTAATAGTGCGACAGCGGCAATATCTTGGCTTTTAGGTGAAAAGTCCTTCAATCCAAGTTGTTTTGCGAGGCTGTTCCAAGTTGGCTCTAAGAATTGATAGCGACCCGCAGCACTGGTTTTGTTTTTTTTGCCATCGGTCTGAGTGAACTCTTTCAGGATACCGGGATGTTTGCTTAAATCACTTAAACGCTCGTTACCAAACATTGTGTGGTAACCATGCTTCACACCCTCAGCTGAAGCAATCACCCCTAGCATTTTTCGAACATTTGGATTCTTCAGATGTTGCTCTATCTCTTGACGTGTGGCCATAACTTTTCCTTAGGTAATAAAAAACCACCCGAAGGTGGTTATTGGTGATGGTGGTCAAGGCAATGTTTTAGTTAACCCGAAATTATCCAACTGATTTTAATTAAGTCCACTACTCTTCCAATAAGCCCTTGAGCAATCTTCTTGCTTTTGGGTGTTCAGGGTATGCTTGTAGCGCCCTCTCTAAATTAAGCAAGGCGTTCTCCTTGTCAGTATTTTCTATATTTACAACAGCCGCATTAACAAAAGAATTTGCAGCTAAAATATTAGATTTTGCAATACCAAAACCACCAACATACATCTCCCCTTTGTAGGATAGTGCTTGTGCTCTTTCATGAGGTAGCATGGGCTTAGTTGTGCTTGCAGCCACTTCAAAGTGATTAAAGGAGTCAACGCACGGCTTAAAAGTCACTGCATCCATTCCATTTTCTTTTGCGAGCCCACATATTGTGAAATCAAGCAAGCCCCTGTATAGGTGCGCAGATGGATTGCCATTCTTTACTCTACTATCAAGCTCATCAAAACTACTCTTATACATATCTAACTCAGCCTTATTGTTTTTCTTGTTTTTTTTGGAAGATAAGTGGGATGCAATATTTTTCAAAAGCTCATGGTTGCTCAATCCTTTTACATCGGCAGCTTTTGCTGTTGAACACAATAATAAGATAATTAAAATAATATTTTTCATGCGATAACCCTCCTTTATTGTTAAAGGAAGGTTATCACAACTTTAAGGCGAAATATTAAAATAGATCGCCTGACCAGTGGTTGCCTGCTGACTGCGACTTTGTTTATCTTGATTCTTGAGTGCTCTTCCTAAATTCTTTTGGTAAAACTCAGAAAATGGAGTGCCTTTCGGAACTCGAACACCCAGCACCTCAATGTCGCGCTTACTTGAGCCAAGCTGCCCATTCTGATTAACCCACTCAGCTTTCATCTGCTTGTGGGCTGCATCAACCTCACTCATTTTAGCCACACCGCGCAAGAACGTTGTAATGGTGGTCGAATCAGCATTTGATGGTGGAAATCCTTTGCGCGCCATCTCAATATCTTTATCTGTTGCTGGGCCAGGTGGTAAGGCTTTAAGCACCTCACTGTTAATTAATCGATCATACTCTCTCATCATGGCGTTTTGCTCATCATTCGAAAACCCAGTTGCACGTTTAAATCCCGCCCATCCAGATGTAAACCAACCACCAGCCTGAGACTCTTTGGCATATCGATCTGCAAGACTGTTGAGTTTTTGGGATTGTGTCTGAGCGGCTGCCGAGTCTGTGACAAGCTCATTTACAAGTTTTTCCGCCCCTGGGCTTAACTTGGTTTGGCTTTGCCCCAACTCTTCGAGCTTCAGCTGCGTATTAGTTTCTAGTTTATCTCGCTCTAAACCCAACTGTCCTGCACGATACTCAATTTGTGATTGAACGTTCGCGATATTCCATTGTTTTTCATCAGGCAGCCATTCATTCTCAATCTTGGTCTGTTCGGTTTCAGCTTCAATTTTTCCAATTTCAGCTTCGGCTTTTGGCCCAAGCCACTTGGTTTCAGTCTCGGTTTTCTCAGTTTCGGCTTTAACCTTACCTGTTTGAGCTTGTTTGTTTTTAATCTCAAACGGTGTTAAATCGTTTTGATTCAATGCGCCTAATGTATCCTTAAACTTATCAGGGTTTGCTGATGCAAGGAATAAGCCAGTTGATGTTAAAAACCCGTTTGGATTTTGGTCAGCCATTTTTGCAAGATTGCGCATTTGCTCAGCCTGAGCCTCATCACCTGCATTCTCATAACCCAAGGCTTCAGTCTCAAGGATTGATTTTGCGATATCTGGTCGACCACCTGTGGCTGCAGCATACACACGTGATGCTGTCTTAAAGGCGGCTTGTTGGCGACCTGAATCTAAAACAGTGTAAGACTTTTGAAAATTCTCAGCTAATGACGGGTGTCTAGCCATAATATTTGCATAATCTTCATGAGTTTTATTTGGTTTTGATGCAAATGCTGAAAGCTCTTGTTGCATCTGCTCTTTTTGCAATGCTTCTTTTTGAGCAAGCTCCTTCGCCTGCACAAATTGCCCGATTTGCATCCCTTGAGTGAGACCAGTCATAGCAGTCTGTACTGGATTTTGCACATCAAGCATATAATTAATTGGCTGCATAGTTAAAACACCCCCATCATTTTCATGCCAGCAACTTGACCCATCGCACTATTAACGCCATTCCATGCATTTGCAGTGGCTTGTCCAGATGCTAGAGCCGCACCCGCTTGTGCTGCGCCAGTCTGTTGATACAGATTGGAAATATTACTAGCTGTTTGCATGCCAGCATTACCTGTCCCCGCTGCTGCGTTTTGACCCAGCGCAGTCATGCCTGCTAGGTTTTGATAACGCTGATTGATTAGCTGATTAAGCAATTGTGGTCTAAACTGGGCTAATGCTGCTTGAGTGTTTCCACCACGCAGACCACCAGTAGCAGACGCATTTTGCAAAATGGAATTTTCACCTTGTTGCAAATAGGTCTGCATTTCAGAGCTATTGTTAATATTGTTAATCGCTGTTTGCTGGGCTGCTGTACCGTTAACACCCAATAGATCTTGCTGACCAGTCAAACCACTAAGGCCTGCATCCGCATAAGGCTTTAAGAGTTTTTGAACTGCATCAAACTGTCGACGCTGTTCTTCTACACCCATTTCAGATGCATCAATTTGAGCATTGGCTGCTGTCTTGGCTGCTTTTTTTTGTGCACGGCTGGACATTGCACCGCCAACAACCGCGGCACCAACTACTGCTGTTGCTACTCCTGACATTTAGATAACTCCTTATTTAGTGTTAAAGCCTGTCTATAATCAACAGTTAGCTCTTCACCCTTGCTCCCGCCTTTACAGCCATCAATATCCCGCAAAGACATAAGGTAAATATCACCATTTTCATCGGCTACATATTTACAGTTTGGGTTTATCGAGTGATTTACATAACGACCTGCAGGTGTTCGCTTTCCAGAAATTCGTGCGGGAGCGATGATTTGCCCTGCAGTGATATGCCAACTTAAAAACAGACCTTTGCCTTCAATATTGGAGTCGCGAACCTGTGCCACAGCCTTAAATGCCACTGGCATATCAATCTGGTCTGATTCATCTTCTGATTGCTGCCGCACAGTCTCAGCATTAAAGCCAAAATCCTTTAATACTTGCTCGAAGTCATCACGATCTGGCTGGTTTAGTGCATAAATGATGCTTGATTGCTCTTTATCGTAAGCTTTCCAGTTTTCACTTTTGTCCAGATAGTGTGCTTCCAGTGCATCAATATCAGTTTCTTCTGTGGCGTAGACGTTTTGCCAAACACAAGTTTCAATCACATAGCCAACCTTTCGACCTGGCTTACCAGTAAAGATTAATGGAGCCTTAAGCACTCGTACTTGATCACCATCAACAATTGCTACTTTTCCTGTTAGCATGATATTTAAGTGCTCATACTTTTGAGCATGCCCGACTGCAAAAATACCTGCTGGCAATGTGACTTCGCGAATATAAATGCCTGGTCCAAAGTGATGCGCCACAGGGCAATCTGCCTGTGGCATTTCTAGCATCTCTTTCTCAAGATCAGCGACAATAAGGTTTGACATATTAAGTCACCTCTCGACCTGATGCTCGAATGGTCAATGAAGTAGCAGCACTGGCAATCATGCTGATTGCATCACCAGGCTCTAAAACATGGCCGACCAACTCAGGACACACATAGGTATCGCCAGCTGCTACTGATTTGGTTTTAATGACTGCATTGGCATCTGCTACCGCTCCACCTTCAGGAACCAAGTTGCAACTAAACGTCACTGCTGCCGATGTGGTATTAGTGACAGTCACTTTGTCAATCATGGTTTTAGAGTTGGTGGCAATATATTGGTTTGTTTGGACATCTTCTAACTGCTTAGAAGGAATAATACATGTGACTTTGACAGCCATTAGACTATCTCCAATGTTGATAATTCTTGATATTGAATCTGTGCAGGCTCTAATGAATCTTGAGTTATGGATTCATAGCGAGGAACAGGACAATCCTGACTTGTTGATTCGTAACGTGGCGTTAAATCATCGAACTGGCAATTACATTGATGCACCGGTTCCATCGCTTTAATACTGGCTAGTTCATCGATTGCATAAAGCAACGCCATTGCTAAGGCTGCTTGAGCCGTTGCACTCTCTGCCACGACCTGAACATTTTCCAGCCCTTCAAGCTGTCGCTCTAATTCATCTGGCAATAGATCAAAGACCTGTTCAAATGCTTTTAGAGTCCGAGGATCTTTAAAGATTTTGGCTAAGTCTTCACGTCTTGGTGTGCTAGGTCTTTTAATCACTTACACCCCCAGCGGCTCTATTTTAGCCTCTAGTCTCGCAATGGATAGTCGTGCATCAGACGTTCCTTTAAATCGCTGTATGCGCCAATTTTGCATACAGCCTTGCTGGAACCACACAAGGCGCTTATTGCGCTGCCCTTGCTTACCCACGCTGATAAATTTAGGCATGGACCACTCCATGCCATCAGTCGAGTATTGTGTATAGATGCTCGATTCTTTTCGGAATGAATTGCGGCCAGTTAAGCCAACCAACTCAAGTTGATGAAAGATTGCACCACTTGACTCGTTGTAAACAATAGCCGTTCCAAATTGCCATTCAACTTCATCACCCCAATGCTCACCGGTTTCATCAGTTAACACACCAAGCTTCGATTCAGTCGTATGTCCTATAAACCATTTGTTATAGGCATAAGTCATATTTCGAGCTGTGTAACCGTTGCCACTATTCAAAATGAACCAAGTTGGCTGACCAGTTGTTTGTGATGCAACCGAGTCATAGACCAGTGTTTGATCTGGTAGATGAATGTATAACCATGAATGCCCATCTACCTGTCGAGCTTCCAACTGACATTCGGTTAATTGTCTTTCTGTGTAGTTTGAAAGAATCTGCTCAACCTCACGTGTTGCAATCTTTTGCGAAGAGCCAGCGGATGAAATATAAACCGTGATAGCTTCATTTCGCCCACCACCAAGCATAGCGATTGCATCCATGTAAACACATGCAGTATTTTTGCTTAGCGTGCCTTTTGTGGTTTGAGCGCCATCAATGCGCTGAAATGGAAAGTATTCACCGCCGACGTTATCAAACACCTCAATCGTGTGTCGGTTTAAAACATACACTTCATTTCGAAGTTTAATTAAGCCAACAATGGGATCGGGATCGACCTCGGATGAACCGTATTTAAGCGGATTCACTTCAAATGGGTTGTTTAGCTCAGTGACAACAATGTTGTCACTATCACTTGTCATGAAATAACCATCCACCCAAATCACATCATGCACAGCGCCTAGATTGGAATCCGTGACTCGCTGTAAGTCCTCACCATCGTACAAATACAGCGCATTCCCCGCATTAATGGCTAGATAATCAAATGAGTAATCAAATGAACATAACCCGCCTGATTGCACGCTACCAATTTCTACAACCTGACTAGATGCTGAGATTTTCACAATCTTGGTGCCGCACACTCGATAGTGCTCACCACGCCAAACAATACCGCCACGATCTACACCAGGCAGATCTGCGACATGGTTAATACCCTCGGCTGGTCTTAAATATCCTGCTGAAATCCCCTGTCCTTTTGGAACTGGAATCAGGTTGACGGGGTAAGCTGTGCGAAAGTCAGAATTATTGTCAGTGTAGATTCCATCCAAAATAGGGATTTGCATATTTACCCCACTCGATACCAAGTATTAGAGAGCTTGTCATACTTCAATTTAAAGAAGCCACTAGCAGCCAACGCATTCGGCGCACCGATTACCAAGGCGCCATTACCATCAATGGTGAAGTTTGTAATCTGCTGAGAGCAGGTAACCGCCAGCTCTTGAGCATCTTGAATAGAGTAACGCTCTGGTAACTTGATTAACCCTGTGCTTAGCCCTGATGTCGGGTTGAGAATCAAGTACGTTCCGACTTCGCTATTTTCAATATCAAGTGTAAAGTTTGTGGTCGGGTTAAAGTGTTGAATATGCATTCTTGGATAATCGGCATGTTGCGGAAAACCCTCTTTAATCTCCTCAGCCAGCAAATCAACTGGCACACCACGAAAATCCTGATTGTTTGCACTCCAAAGCACAACTGAATCATTTGGACCAATGCGATCCGTAATATTTAATCGTTTATTCATTGGAAAAACTCACTGATGTATCTGGTGCAAAAACAGCCTTGGTGCATGTCTTCTCGATAAATGGGTGACATGTTGATTTATGGCCGGCACCACGCGGTAATGATGGGTCAAGCTGTACGCGCGGTGGATTGCTGAGCATTGCCAGTTGAATGGTTTCAAAAGCATCTTTGGCCATAGCTTTGGTTTCAACTGGTACAACCTTCCCAAATGCACCAGCCAATCGAATGGATAGATTTAAAACCACCGCTTCAACAGCATAATCCGGGATAAAGGTCTCTTGATCCAAATCACCGCTATTGGCATCGCTTGACAATGGGTAGCCAAAACGAATGTCTTTGCTATCCCATAGAGCCATCATTGAATCAAGTTTACGCTTGGCACTTTCAACCTGCTCTGGCTGCATGTCGAACACATAAGATGCAAGTCCCAGTTCCTCAAGAGCCTGCTCAATAATTTGTCTTTTAGTCCAGGACATAAGCACCTCTTAATTATTCAAAGTCTTTAGACTCGTGATCCAGTACCAACTGAGCTAATTCAGGCTTGCCCGCATTGGCTTTGTATTTGATTTCAGCTCCATCAAGAATGACCTTAAGCTCATCTGCTGGCTTGTCTTCCAATTCCTTAAATCGGATCTGCTTGCGAAGCTCCTGGTTCTCTTTTAAGGATTCGACCAGTTCTTCTTTGAGCTTGGTGTTTTCCTCACCCAGTGCATCGAAATGTTCTACCGCTACAAATGCAGATGGATTAATTTCAGAAACTAAACCACCTGCAACACCTATTTCACACTCAGGCAGGTCGATATAATCCACCCACCCACTATCACGTAATACCTGTTCTTCAATATCGTCGTGAGCGGTAGAGTTTTCAAAGTTTTTCTGGTCGCCCTTGTAGAGCATTTTTGGATAATTACTCATACTGCACCACCTTTACTTAAGTTTTCTTTTAACAAGTAGCCTTCAAGAATCCAGATTTTTTCACGTGCATTTTCACGTGCAATCTTGCGGCCAATTTCAGCATTGAAGTTTTCAGGACTTGCACATGCGCTTTCACCTGTGACAGTAAAACCATTACGCAGAATAAGAATACAAAATGTGAGTGTTTCGGCAGGCTTTAATAGATTTACGCCCTCCTTATATTCCGAGCGAACAAGCCCTGTAGCGCTACTCGCTGCGGCATGAATAGCATCGTTGCCAGTGATGTAGATTTCGGAAACGATTTGATTATCAATATGATTAGGCGTTAATCGTGGGGCGTTAAGGCCCTTGTCTTGAATTTCTTGTTCAATCTGTTTTTCGTTTGACAATTTTCACTACTCCAAAAATGACGACGCCCCAATTAAGGGGCATCTGTCGTCATGTTTTTATTAGGTTTGATTAAACAACTGGACACCAGCCATTTCTGGATTAAGTAGTGCGGTACCAAAGTCAATGTCCCAACGCGCTTTACATGAAAGGTCGTTAATGTTGCCTTGGCGCGTGTATGTGATACCAATACCTAAATCGGTAGTCGCACGCATCACTTGCCAGCCATCATCAGCATCAACTGCAAAAGTGCCTGGAATCAAGATCAAGCTTTCTTTACGGAAGAACGGGTTAAGCGGTGCAGCAGCCGTATTCAGCCAAGTTAATGCCGCACCAGTTGCTGGAGCATTGGTTACGTTCGCATATTCTTTCGAAGCAATAGAGCTTTCGGTCGGGTCGATAATCGCAGGATAAATACGAAGCGTGTTTGCTGCTGGCTTATCCACTACACGGAAAGTTTTAAGCGATCCGGTGTCTTGCTTGGTGATCAGGTGAACCTCATTCACGCCTGCAATAGTGAAAGCATCACCGACTTGAATGTCGGCATAGCCCGCCGAAGTCACCACTAAATCTGTGTAGCGATTGTCTTTGTTTTCTTCAAGACCTGCTGAAGTGGTGGTTGCGGCCGGAATGGTGCGCTGATTTGCACCGTTTACAGTTGTAGCACCACCAGCTGCCGCGGTTAAGCGAACTTCCTGGTCGTTTTTAAACACTTCAAAGCCAGCCACATCATGGCGAATCATGGCTTTTTCATAAGCATTTTTAGAGCGCGCAGTATCTTCAGAGCGGCTCGCTAAATTACCCGCCATTGCATTCATAGCTGAAGGTGAATAGAACGCCATACGACCATCAGCAGGAACGCCAATGCGCGTCATGCGAGTATCAATGTCAGCAACATCATCATAACCGGTTGCTGCACCTGTTCGCTTCGACACGATAGAGCCAAACAATGCTGCCGTACGGAACAATGCGGTATTCACATCGGAGGCAAGTTTCTGCTTTGCTGCCTTACCGAATTGATCCATTGCATAAGCATTACGCAGGTTTTTAGAGGAAAGGGTTTTAGGTACTGATTTGTGATAACCAATTGATGCCGGCACGTTTAACTGAGTCAAGCCATCAAAATTGGCAGTCTGGTCGAAACCATCGTAAGACGCACCGATCATTGGTGCAGGGATCCAGAACTTATCACGCGCATTCACTGCTTCCTGAGCAGTCATTGGGTCGTAAAGTTCAGCCCCTTTTGCAATAACAAGTAGGTCTTCAAAACCTTCGATCACATCATCAAACATGACCTGTTCTTGTTTAGTAAAGCTTGTAGCCATAAGTATTCACCTTATTTCTGTAAAGATTTTTTGTATTTAATCAGCTCGGTTCGATCACCAGTTTTCGCTGCTTTCGCTTCGAGTTGCGCCAACTTCTGATCTACCACACCAGACAAGCCAGCCGATCCACTAGGTTTCCGCTCTGGTTGAGTTGATGGTTTACGAGTTTGGATTTTCATCTGAGAGTCCAGTTTGGCTGCAGCAAAGGCGAATTGAATTGGGTCTGTAATTTCAGAAAGCTCTTGTGCTTTCTTTGGGTTTTTCCCCAAGTGATACAGAATCAATTCTGGATTCTCAGCAGCATGAATCAAAATGCCCTGTTGGGTTGCTGTGAGTTTGTCTTTTGCAGCTTCTTCTACTTCCTCAAAGTCACGAACTTTGGATGCTACATTTTGACGTCGCTCTTCATAGCTTTGCATTTTGGTCTGCCATGCTTGCTTAGCCTTTTCTTCCTCAGCCTGCTTTGCTGCCTGCTGCTGTTCAACTTGACGTTTACGCTCATGCCACTGCTCGACTGCGCTTTCAAATTGATCTTCGTCATAATCAAAGTCGGCAAGCTTTGGTTTTGAACCAACTTCAATCGGTTTGTCAGCCGGTTTAGCCTGTTGCACCTGAACCTCTAGCTCCTTGATGCGTTTGCGTGCTTCCCGCTCTTTTTTGCGAAGGTCTTTTACCCATGCTGGCGCTGGTTTTCCGCTAAAGTCATCCTCATCGGATGGTTCAGGCTCTTCATCACCAACCGTAATGACAAATTCTTCATCTTCAGACGTCTCATCATCAGACTGGTTAGATTCATCTTGGGTTTCTTCTGGATCTTCCTGATTTTCATCCTCCTGATTGTCTTCAATCGGGTCGATGTTGTCTTCTTCATCCAGTTCTGTGCGCAGGTCTTCAATTGACATATTGCATTTCCTCGTTCTGTGTAGGCTGAACGGTTGCCTGTTGTGGTTGCATACCTAGTTGACTGATTGCTTCAAGCACTGCTTGTCGTTCGTCCATATCTAAGCGCGTCATTAAATCGATTGCTTTGGCTTTGGTTTCTTCTGCTCTTGCTATCGCAAGTTCAGTGTCTGCCTGTGCTTTAATTGCAAGTGATTTATTCTTTTCAGCTTCGGATTGCAGATACAGCGTATTTGCATCAGGCTGCTGATTCTGAGCTTCTTGCGCGAGTTGCTGAGCTTCCTCTTTGGTTGGCTCTACAACACCCATACGCAGTAATTTCTTGCGGTAATATTCACGGACTTCATTAACGCCCTCACCCTCCATGTTCATCATAATCATGGATGACAGCACTTGTTGATCCATTGGATCGGCTACCAAAGGCAGCATGTTGGTCAGCGAGCGTACTGTTGCATTTCGCTTGCTGGTGGATGTTGGACCAATGTCGATTGCGACATCAAACTTAGCTTTAGTTAAGTCGTTTGTATGTTCAACTTCACCAGAAGAAGGGTTGTAAACAGGTTTAAATAACTCGATTGAGTCGATCTCGTCCTGATCCCCCACTGTCTTCATTGTTCGACCATCCTCGACATAAAGTTCAGATGCCATAGACAGCCAGATTTCACCAGATCGACGTACCGCTTTGGCAAAGTTTGAAATGTAGATGAAAGACTGCATATCCAATCGGTTTTGAATCATCTCGATTGCAACACCGCTCGTATTGGAAACAATCTCATCGCCCGATTCTTGATTGCCCAGAATGTCCGATAAATCTTGTTCGGTAACCTGAAGCAAGGCTGCCATTGCAGGCGGCACACTTGGCGGTTTGGTGTAAGCCACTGGACCTTGAGCAACAGCATTACCCATTGCATCTTTAAGCGGGTGTGCAAGCAAATACGGGTAGTTCTCAATGTTATCTTGAGCCCACATATGCTGAACGCCAGCAACCTGCTCCGGTGCAAGAATAGGCTTCTCAACACTGGATAGCGCACTGATTTCACCAAGCTTGGATAGCTGCATGTTCTTCAGTCGCTGAGCGTCTTTGCAAAGCCGCACATGACCCATGCAACGCTCTACATTGTCGATATACCACCGTTTGCCATATACCGGCACGATTGGGATATGACGACCAGCGATGTAACCGTAATCCTCAAGAACGCCAAGACCTGACATAAGAAGCTTGCGAACGCGCTTACGCTCAAAATCTCGGACACGAACTTCTTGCGCACCGGTTGCATTTAATTCATCGAGAATGCTTGGATCTTCTTCAAGCTGTTCCGCTGTGTAACGCTCTTCGGATCCATCGATTAAACGGAAGATATGAATCTTCTCTTTAACCTTTTCGACCTTGTAATATTCAGCGACATAAACAGAGTCTTTCGATGCCCAATCAAAGTGACTATTGGTAATAGTCTTATCCCATGAGGATGGGTCTTGATCTTCGCCATATTCTTCTTTGAATGCATCGCATGACATTGAGGTCAAAACAAAGCAGTATTTGGCATCTGCTTTATCCTGGCGTTTAGCGTCGGGATCAAAGAAAACACATGTATCGGCATCAAAAATAGGTTCTATTCTGATTCGCTGATGCTCGTTCTCTTCATCATCCTCATCTTCATATTCAGCACGTAAACGCCAAGCTCCAAAGCCACCACCGACTGCTTCTTCAAACGCATTGTCATAAGCTTCATCTGCACCTGAGTCCTGCTCATCTGCACGATAAAGCTTTGCGCAGGTGTCAGCCAAATCATCATTGCTCACACCATCTTTACTAATGAAGTTCACACCAATACGGTTGTTGCGATATTCGTTAATAATACGAATGACAGCCAAGTGAATCTTATTGACTTCAAATTTAGGCTTATTTTCAAACTGTTCGCCTAACTTGCCTTCCCATTGAGCACCAGCAATAGAATAAAAACGACGATCCTCTAAGCACTGCTGACGTTCATCAGCAACAGCGCATTGAGCTTTATCAAATTGTTTCTTTGCGGTTTCATGGATTTTGGCAAGTCGATCTGTTTTATCAGTCACGACTTGACTCCATTTGATTACCAACGATTGATTGTTGGGATTGGGTTAATTTCTACTTGCTGCGGCTGGCACATTTTATTGATATTAATCGCACCCTCACCAAACGCATCCGAGCTATGCGAAGCCCAGTCATGCACTGGCGTTGCTTTGAATTGATCCAATTTGTCGTTGAACTCACGGCGATAGTTTTGTAATGCGCGAATACCGTGTTTGCACTTCTCAGCATCAAACCAACAGTCTTTTAAGAATTGGCGAGTTGCCTCAATACGATCTTCAACGCCAAGCCTTGCACCCTTATTCATTCGATAACCAAGATTAGCCATTGTTTGCTCACGACTCACACCACTTGATAAGTCACGTGCTGCAATGTCATGCGGTGCAAAATGTTTCTCATAGCGATAACCAAACTTCTGGGCCTTCTCATCAAGAATTCGAGCGTAATGCGCCAATGGCTCGTTATTTGCCTCGTAATGATCAATTGCTCGCTTCTCTTTGCCATAGATTTGGAAGAACCAAATCGCAGTAGGGTCAAGAATCCCCAAATCCCACGATGTATAAACGGGTAAATTTGGATCATGCGGAACTTTACATATGCGATTTTCACGCTTGATCTGCTCAAACTCAGCTTTGTAGATTGCACCATCTGCAATTTCTTTGGGTTTTCCTAGCCAAATATGTTCGTACTGATCGTAATCATCGGCTTTCATCTGTTCAGCCAGTGCAATTAATTCATCTGGGCATTCTTTGTTGTCTATGTAATTAATCTGCACAACAACTGTGTCAGCGCGTTCAGGCACAACGTAATCCGCATAAACCGCATCACTTGGCAGCTTTGGGTTCATTGACATAATAACCATCGGCTTAAAGGTACGAACAACTGTAGGAATCAAAATAGACAGCGAGAACGCACTCACTGTCTGCGCTTCCTCAATCCACGTGATTGTTGCACCTTCAAACGATTTGACCGACTCGACTGTATGATTCAGTAAGCCAGCAAAGCTAAATTCAGTGCCGTTAATGCCGCGTATTTCTGTTTCTAAAATCTGATAGAAAGCACCTAAACCAAGTGCTGCAATGCGATCTGATAAAAGCTTATGCACAGACTGTTTAATTGACTTTTGCACTTCACGACAACATAAAATACGATGCTTTTGTTTTGCACCTTCGATCAACAGAAAGTCTGCAATCTCCCAAGACTTACCACCACCACGGCCACCGTGATACACATAGAACAGTTTATTGTTTTTTAGGTGTGTATAAAGCGGCTTAAATTTACTCGGTACTCGTTTCTCCATCATTTTCGAATACCACCTTTAAACTCATATTGATTGGGTTGTTTGGGTCGCCTGAATGCTCAATTTTGTCTTTGAACATGCCCAAGTGCTTGCCAAGATGCGCCCAAGCAGATACACGCGCTGATTGTGTTGAGCCTTCTGCATAATCTTGAGCCTCTTTAAGCAAGCCATTCACGACCATATCAACGGTTAATTGAGTTTTGTTTGATAAGCTTTCTTGCGCTTCTTGAATGGCTTTTGCAATGTTGGGTTTTGCTAGGTTTTCACAACCAATGTCTCTTGCTGTCTTTTCACTATAACCCGCACGAATTGCAGCCTGCGTAGCATTTAGGTCTATCAGATATTCTTCGACAAACCTTTGCTGTTTAGGCGTTAGGTTCGCCATATCTCTACTCCATCGCAAACATCAAATCATCTGGTGTACTTAAATATTTCCCATGCTTCAAACAGAACGCATGAATGTCATTCAGGTACTCGGTAAACTGCTCGACACTTGCGTCAGTCGTTGTGATTAATCCATTCAACCCATCTGCCACTTGCTGATACATCGGGTGTCCTTGATCTTTCAAAGCCTTTACTGCTGCAAAGGTCTTTCTGTATTGACCCACATCATCACGATGATAGATACGCGCCAAGAATTGCTTCTTGAAAAATAAATGCTCTGCGTCTTTATCTGTGCCTTGATGTTTTGCCCACTGCGAAATCCATAGCCAATAGAGTCTATTCTGCGCCTTGCTTCGATCTTCTTGCTTCTGATCTATCCGCACAACCAAAGGCTTGCCATCGCTCAAAGCATCCGCATGATGCCTGTGCATATACGCAATCGCACGACCCACTTCTTCAAATGACTTGATAACAAAACATGCAGGTTCGAGTTTGACTTTCATCAAAACACATCCTCATTTTTGCGCATCATCAACTCAGTTTTGACTAACCATTGTTCAAATAGCTTCTTAGTTTCTTCTCGTCTACCAAGCTGATATGTATCTAACAAGTAATGGCAATTTCTACACAGGCTAACAGTATATTCATCATCAGCCTTTCGTCCCATCGACTTGCCAAACTCTGCCCAATTCGCATGACATGCTTCACTTGGCGCAGGATTACCACACCTTACACAAGGAAGCTTGCGAATCTCCGCCAGTCGCTTAGGACTTCGCATTGAGCTGCTTCTCTATGTTGTAAATCTGTCTGCCAATCTTCTTTAATTCAGCACCACAGTCTTGTTTAAATGCATGGCTTGAAAATAGATGGTTGTAATTCATTAACCGCGCTTGGTTTGCTTTAAGTATTTCTAAGTTTTTAGATGCTTCGACACGATCAACCATAACCACCACCAATAAGAAAAGAAAAACCCCACTCAAATCTCCAGAATTGAGCAGGGTCTTTGTGTGCCGTAATACGTTCAGCAAAAGCCACCGAAGTGGCGAGGGTTTACTTAACTTCTTTCAAACAATCCCGACACACCTTGATTTCTTCATCATCAATCGTGTGATCAATCTCAACTGCACCATGAAAACCGAATAAGCACATTAAAAATTGGAGCATGTGGATCTCCTTTGATTTTAAAGACGGGATGAATACGGCAGGACTTGAACCTGCGCGAAGAGTGTCTTAACCGTGATCTCATACATACGACTGCTATCTCGTATTAGAAAGCCGCTCTAACCAACTGAGCTACGCTATTCACCCCTCTTTAGAATCTAGGTGGCGGTATTAATTTAAACCACTAGAAATTAATAGGAACCGCCATAACGCAAAAAGCCCACATTTCTGTGAGCCTTTACGGTAATTATCAGTCTTTCCTGATTGTCATTTGCTTTTCGTGGTTAAGTGCGTATACATAACTTCGACCACTTAACACAAATTTAAACGAAGTGTGCTGCACTGTCAATAGGGCAAATTCTCAATCACACCATCAAGGTACGAAAGCCCTTTGTCGATCTCAGCGCGTACCTTTGCTTTACTGCAATCGTGAGCATTTGCAATACTCAGGTACGACCAATTGTTTTCATAAAAAAGGATTAAAAACCAAGCTCTTTCCTGTAAAAACTCCCGACTATCATTGTGCATTTTTGCTAACAACTTGCTAACTCGCACCGCTTCATAATCTTCAATCTCGACTGGAATTGACACCTTGCTTGCGCGTATTCTTGTTTTGTCACTTTGGTCAATCAAGATAGCAAGCGGATTGGCTGACACGCTTGTTTTTACAGTTCTTACCCAAGCCCCGTATTGCTCAAGCCATTGGTGCGCTGAACGCTTGGACCAATCAATTTTTAACTCTGTCGCTGCATTCATCCCTAGTCCCTCAAATTTTGCTTAAATCTAAAATCGTCATCGTGCCCCAATGAACTGCACCGGTATCAATCCAATAACAGTTGTCGCGCTTACATGGTTTCTGGGTGACTGTATGGCCCATGATTACCGCATGCACACCAGAAACATGGGTATATTGGTTTTTATCTTCGTCTAATCGATAACGGCCCCACATTGCCAGTTGATCCGCATCACGAATAGATTCTTTTTCAAAACTAAGCTTGAACTCATCCCAGTCATTCTCCTCGATGTGACCATGAACAAATCCAAACTTCTTGCCGCCATGGTTCACTTCAAGCACTACTGGCAGTTCAGCAAAGGTTTTCGCAATGTTGCGCATCTCTTGCTCATCAAGCACGTAAAACCACTCGCCACCATTTTCAACATGGCATTGCATTGCAGCTCTATTGCTTAAACCCCAAATACATAAATCTTCATGATTACCACGCACTGATGTAAACCACGACTTAGACAATAGCTCGATGCACTCCATGTTTTGGGTGCCACGATCCACCAAGTCACCAACCGCAACCAACAAATCATTTTCAAAGTCGAAGCCAATTTCTTTAAGTCGAGTCATAAGCAGGTTGTAGCAGCCATGAATATCCCCAACAGCCCACAATTTCCCTTTAATTTCTTTATCCCAAATTTTTACTAAAGCCATCCCTAACTCCTCAAATCTCTTTAATCTCGATACCGTGTACCGATTTCATTAAGTGCTTTTTCAAGCGGTAAACTGGTAAATTCCGTGTCATTTTGCTTTTGACATCTTCAACAACCATCTTCCCCTTTTCCCGATAAACAAAATCTGCGACATACTTCACTGCTGGCTTGCGTTTTGGCTCATTTTCAAACTTGACCGACTCAGCCAAAATGAAAGCCTTTTGCAGCTCTAAGCTTTTGATTTCCCCTGCACGTTCTAACAGCGACAAATCCCGATAGCGCCTGGCTTCTTTTTGACTATCGAAAGTGATGCCGTTAAGCACCACCTTCTTGTTTTTGTATTTAGTCATTGGCACCTCGCTTCACTGGCGACATGCGTTCAAGTAGCTCCTTTTTGGCTTTTTCGTGAGCTTCTTTGGCTTCACGCTCCCACTTAATGCGAAGATAAGTAGCCAAGGGCAAGGCAAGTACCACCAAACACAAAGAAAACAACCAGACAGCAATTACGAATACAGCTTTTGCGAAAACCTTGATTACACCCCACAAGTCTTCAAGAGCATCCAAGACATCACAACGCAAGTCTGAAAAAATACTTCTAGTGCCGTTTTTAAAGCCAACTATAGTTTTTAAGTGCTTATTCATGGCTCACCTCGCAGGGCTTTACACTCACCATCAAACCACTCAATTAATGCTTTAATTTTCTCATTCGTAATAAAGCCGTCGTGATCGTAGTTGTGAACACATATCAAATCTGAAATCTCACCAGTTTCATCTTTTTGATACAGCCAAAATGATTCATTACAAGTGCCGACACACATAGCTGATAGATGTCGCTTACGAGATAATTGATACTTACTCTGCTCACCAACCGTGAAATGATTAAAAGCCCTAAAGCCCAGTAAATCTAAGTCACTATTTGTCAAACCTTCAAAATCACTCATCCCTCAATCACCTTCGTTGTCGGCGCTATATGGTTCCGAATGTCACTTACATGATCGGTTCGGTCGTGGTCAGCTAGAGCGGCACGTAGATCTGCAATCAAGACATCACCTTTGCATGGAATACCACCACTACCATAGGCCGTAAGATACACATTGAAGCTTTCTGCCCATTCAGGCGCCCCATCCACAATTTCCCGCATTTGTTCGATTGTTAGGTTCATGCTGCCTTCTCCCGTTGTTCAATCGCTTTCATTGCTAACTTAATTTGCTCATAACGCTCTTTTGAGCATGGTCTAGTTTGATTGGTTATTTGCGATATGAACGCATGAGCCACTTTCAACTCTCGACACAAATCACCACCACGGCCTTTGCGTTCTTTGCACCACTGATCCAAAGCCTTAATCTCTACTAAGGCTGCCTGATCCTCTTTTTGACGAGCACGCTTTTTATCTGTCTGCGCAACAGAATTCGCCATCACTTGACGCATAGTCTTTTGAGATTTTGGTTTTGAGCCATTCCACCCTTTGCTGCATTCACCCGAAAAGCCTTGAGGTAATTGCTCAACAGCTCCACCATTTTTTAAGAAAGCCTCAAGATCACTATCAAGTTGCTCACGTAGACTGCGCTTAGCTTCAATCTGAGCGTGAGTTATATTTCGACCCGCTTGCACGGATTCGATACGCTGTTGTAGTAATTCGTTCATGCTGCACCTGCCTTACCAACCATAAAGCTTGGTGGAGTAGGTAGCGATTGTTCTATTGGTCGCCACAGGTGTAAGCAATACGGATGGTTGTTCACATAGTCGCTTTTAGGTGGGTGATACTGAATTACGCAGTCATCTTCACTCCAAAATAAGGACTTGATGAAACACATCTCTTCCCAAGTTGGACAACGTGACGGAAGTGAAACACTGACATGCTCCCAACCCATTTGATCGCTAGCAATGACAGTGAAAACACATTTCTTGGTCTTCACCCAAAATGCACCATTATTTCCATAGCTCTCACTGCTCGCCAATGGTCCTGATTTAATTCTGTATTTCTCTGGAACAGTAAAACTCACACCCCACCTCCTACTTGCTTATCCATAAAACGCACTGCATTCGGCAATGGCTTTTGCTCAGCCTGCAAAGCCGCTTTGTATTCATCAAAGTTGTCAAACGGATCAATGTGCTGCATTTCCATAGACTCCCAAGGCTGAGGCTCTTTCACTTCCTCGGTCATCTTGTTTACATTTGGCTTAATTAAGTCTTTGATTTTTGCTAAAGCTTCTTGAGCTATCGTTTTATATCGCTCAGATTCGCTCAGTTGCTCCAATTTGGTCTGTTTATGCTCTAGCAGTGCAGTTGCATCTGGAGTAGTTAAAAACCCATCAACCTCAGCTTGCTTGATAGCAGCAATCGCTTGGTCTTTGTCTGTACCTAGCGAAGCTACATAAATCGGCTTTAATCCCTGATCTTTGGCTTGAATCACAAGGCGGTCATACGCATCACAAAAGATTTTCTTGGATTCAGCACGTTGGTATTTATCACCAGTCTTAACCAAGTCTTCACAACGACTGAATGCTTGAGCCATTTGTTCAGTCCAAATTACTGTTAATTCCTGACCATCAAAACCAATCGACTTTTCAGCAATCGCCCATGCTTCATGTGAGCCGAGCCAGTCATCGGTCTTTGGCTCGCACCAAGAACGGAATTCAGGGATGGTTGGGCAGAAAGTTGAGCGCTGCATCCGCATATAACCGCGCTTAAAATCCTCTTGGCTCAACCCTTGCAGACATTCAACCATTGCATCCGCAATATCTGCAGCAGGAATATCACCCCACTGTTCAGCGTACTTCTTGCCATAAAACGCCTTCATCTTGTTCATCAGGCGAGCCGCGTGTTCAGTTGTAAAAATGCTCATTGCTCGCCCTCCCAAGTAACTGCAGCAAACACAGGATTCACATCAATGATTTCCTGCTGTTCAGATCCGATGCCATACTTTGCGAAAAATGCATCATGGTCATTCATGGTCTTACTGTTTTTTGCTGCAGACGACTGGTAGACGGTTGCTGCAGTCTGCTTGGTTTGCTTTGGCTCAAATAAGCCTTGGTAGTTTCCAGTGATTGAAGTTTTCAAAGACTCGTTGCTGCCATCAAATCCCCATTTCTGGAAATCTTTGTAAATCGCATTGAGTGCGTTTTTAGTCAGCTTTGTTTTGGCGGTCATTGAGCGATTGGAAACAAACTGCTCCCAAAGTGAAAAGTCACAAAGGTTTTTAAATCGGCCAGATGTGAGTTTGATTACTTCGTCATAAGACAATTTACGAGCCTTGTCTTTGCGCTCAGCTTCGGCTTTTGCTTTTTGTTGTTTTACAAAGATTGGGTAACTGTAAAAATTAGCTTCCAAAGGTTTTTTGGAGCGAAGCGACTTAATTAATAATTCTATAGATATAGTTCTATAAATTAATTCTATTGTGTCTTCAGTTATGGAAGTGCTGGCGCTTTCATCTTGGAAGTGCTCGCACTTCACTTTTGGAAGTGCTTCACTTTTGGAAGTGGTACTTTCATTGTGGAAGTGCTCAACCAATGAGACCTCATTGATCTGGTACTCATTACCCTTGCGACTGTTCTCGCTAACCAGTGTAATAACACCTAAATCAAGCAACTCTTTGAGACCTCTTCTAACTGTACCTGTACCCATTTTTTTAGAGCCTTCGAGCTTTCCACCTTGCAACTGTGAATAGCTCACATGGTCAGTCACCTTGTCCTTAAAGCCGTTAATACGATCCTCAAGTTCTGCATAGACATTTTTCGCTGCATCACTTAAAAATGGACGAACCTCTTGGCGATATAATCGACTAGACATGACATAGCCTTTTTCAAACTTGTCAGCCATTTTTTTACCTTTGTTGAATTGGACAATGTTGTCCTCGTGTTTTTTGAGTGCTGTCATGCCGCACCCCGCAAATTAAACTTAGCCAACTCCCCAGCAATCCACTCGATACCTTTTGGTGTAAACAAGGCGTGATTAAATGCGTGGCCTGAATCACTTACGCCTGTTTTGACATGGAATCGCTTTGCATCTACATGGGTTTGGTATGCAGTCCACTCGCCATTGAGCTTGTACATAATTCGGTTTGACTCTAAGAATTCACGGAACTTGTATTCCTTGATCTGCAATAGCTTTGCAACTTGGCGGAATGTTTTATTGCCATTGCCTGCAACGTATTTATCCACGAAAGCGACTTTTGGAGCTTGAATCTCCAACTCCTGTTTTAGTGCAATGTTCTGCTTTGCCTGAATCTCAATTGCCTGAAGTAGATGTGCTGGGTTGGTGATGTCGAAAGGCTTTTGCTTTTCTTTTAAAATTGCCAATACATTCTTGCGAACACCTTTCGATTCGCGCATACCGATCAATATGCATTGATCGATTGTTAATTCAAAAACAACCGACTCTGTATTGTTGAAATTCTGAACTACGAAAGTTTCGTAGTTATCACCATCAAGCTCATCAGCCACTCGATTATTAAAATCATTCAGTCGAACTGGTTTTTCGTTGAATTGAGCGCGAACCTGATTAATCAAATCAAGCAAGTCTTTGCTTGACATTTTCTGTTCAGAATTTCCGAACTGTGGTAAAATTGGCATGTTCATATTGACTAGACTCCTTATTGAACATCAGGCTCAGTAGTTCGCGCTACTGGGCTTTCTTTATTTGTGGACGATGTATTCACCGTATTTGTGGTGCTACCAAACGCCCTGCTGAGATACTCATGTTGCTTCTTAAACTTCACGAGTTTTTCTATGGCTGCATCTCGAATCCACTCCGAGCGCTTTATGTCGTCCATTGCTGCCAGCGCATCAATCGCCTGCAATGCTTCATGTGTCATGCGGACTGATGTTGAGTCGGTCTTTTTCCCATGCACATCAAGAAAACCTAAATCCAATGCTTCTTGCATATCGTTTACCCCCATTAATGAGACCCTCAAGTTTCTTTCTGATTGGTTAAGCGGAGATAGATTCAAAATTGGCTTTTGCTTTTCTCTGCGTGTGAATGTTTGTGTTCAAGAAAAGGTGCGGGAATTTCAACTTTTCAGCCGATGGAATTCCACGCTCCTTCCAGTTTTGAACACGCTGAACTTTGTAGTGAATCAATTCAGCAACCTTTGTAGATCCGCCAAGGCGGTCAATAATCTCTCGATCATCAGTAATTTGCTGATTGTCTTTAAACATAATAAGACACCTTTACACGTTTTGTTTAAACAATATTAAACATATAGCGCATCTCTGTCAAACAAAACGTTTAACACAAACTGTGTAAAAGATAGGAAAATTTAGGGGGATTAATTGATGGGCATTTTCATGAGCAAGGAAAAGATTATTCACCCAACCATGCAGCGTGTTTATGAGGCCACAAAACTTGATCAAAGTGATCTTGCGCACGCTATAAACATATCGCCACAAGCAGTGAACAACTGGGATTTGAGGGGTATTTCAAAGAATGGCTTAACGCTGATTTCAGAGATGTTTAACGTAAGCTCAGATTGGATATTAAGCGGAAATGGCGATATAAAAATTGAGCGTCATAATTTGTCGCATGACCAATTATTTAAGAAAAATTACGTACCTACAGCGAAGTGGGTTCCAGTAAAATCCTACAGCAAGATGGGAGATGATGGGTATTACACGGATATGGGTTATGCTGGTGACGCTGGTGATGGTTATGTTCAGTCGCTTACAGCTAGTAGTTCTGCTTATGCGGTAAGAGGCTCGGGAGATTCAATGTATCCAGCTATTAGGAGTGGTTGGTATATTGTTTGCGATCCAGAGGCATCACCTATTCCAACAGAGTTTGTTGAGGTGGAGTTAAAGGATGGCAGAAGAACAATTAAGGAGTTTATCGGAATCACGAATGATGTGTTGCATTTACTAGGAGTTAATGGGGAGAAAAGAATAAGTATAGAAATGTCGGAAGTTCAATCAATTAATGCTGTAATCGACATCATCCCGCCAAGCAGACACGTTTATAAGTACCCAGATATAAAAACCGAAGACCGTAATTACGGATAAACAACGTTACACAAAGGCCGCCTAATTGGGCGGCTTTTTTTTGCATGTCGAAAAACAAATTACACGAAATGTGTAAAAAGTGTTTGACGATCCTTAAACGTTTTGTTTAAATAGCTCTACACAAACAAAAAAAGCACACCGACCCTTTCAACCTTCGATGTGCTTTACAAACTACGGGGACCATTATGGATAGTAACAAGAAACAAATCAAGTTTGCTGGTAGTGCTTTTGCACTTGCAGCATTCATTGTTGGTGCATTTTCAATATCACCTGCCTCAACTACCGCACCGATTGACGACAATCAAGTTGTCGTTACAGGTGAAGTAAAGCTTAAGAAAAAACTTAAATTTTGTGCTGAACAATGCCCTGCACTAATCACTATCGGTGATTACGAAGTATTTGTTGAATATGGGCTTGATGGCGAGTCAATTCGCTACATGGAACCAATGAGCGTTTCCAAAGACGGCATTGAAGTAAATGCATACATCGATCAGGCGGATATTCAAAATATTAACGCTGCGATTTTGCGAGGTGATCAATGAACATCATGCTTGGAAACCTAAGTGTTTCAGAAATTGAAGCAAGACTTGGAATTAAATTCCCTCAAGATATTGCTGACTTCATGAGTAATAACCATCAGGAAAGTGCTCAAAATGTTCCGCCTGGTAAATGGCACTGTTTTGATATTCCTTTCAATTTGGTGTGTGGTGATGTTGAGACAGCAAAGAAGATTTATGGCGCGTTAAAAGACAAATCAGCCGAATGTAAAGAATCTCTTCGCATCTCGGTTAATGGTTAGGGGTGATCAATGAACATCAAAACTAATACTTTAATCCTTGCCCCTGTCTTTCCTGATTTTGAAGTGGCTGAAGACATTGTTATTCATGACGGCAAGGTTAAATTCACGCTTCAGTATCGCTTCAATTTTATCAGTGATGCGTCTATCGAATGCAGCATGCCATTACTTGAATGCACACAGGGTTTTGCAGTTGGTGATTCAGATCCACAAAACTGCCATGAAATTGATATCCCTGCTTTTAAAGCAATTGAAAACACACTGGTAACTGTAATGAAAACTGATGCTGTGGCAACAAAAGAAGGCAATGAATTTGTCTTACTTCCTGAGCAGTTGCGTGCTTTGAATGTGTTGATTGTGGATTGGTGTGAAGAGCAGTTTTTAAAGGAATCTGAACAGCAAGCTAATTACGTTGCGGAAGATATTGCAGAGGAGATTTACGGATGAATAATCAAACTAACGAGTCGTTCTCTTTTCAAAAAGCTGAACGTAAAAAAGCAAAACTAAAGCTCAACTTAAACGGCCCAAGCGGTTCAGGCAAAACTTACTCGGCACTCCTAATGGCAAGCGGAATATCCTCTAAAATTGCTTTGATTGACACGGAAAATGAGTCAGCAAGTTTGTACGCAAACGATTTTAAGTTTGATACCTTGCCTTTGCGCCCCCCTTACACTCCTGAGCGTTTTGCAGGTGCTATTTTGGCAGCTTACAACATGGGGTATGAGGTTTTGATTATAGATAGCGCCTCGCATGAATGGATTGGTACCGGTGGATGCTTGGAAATTAATGACATGACTGCCCGCACTAAATTTAAAGGCAATACATGGTCTGCCTGGTCTGATACCACCCCACGCCACCGTCGTTTTATTGATGCAATCCTACAGACCGATATGCACATCATCACAACCACCCGTGCAAAAACCGAAACCGTACAAGGTGAAGGTAAAAAGATTGTGAAATTAGGGATGAAGGCTGAACAGCGTGATGGTTACGAGTATGAATTAACTGTTGCTCTTGATGTTGTTCATGACAATCACTTTGTTACACCAACCAAAGATCGAACCAAGCTATTCAACACCGATGGTGAAATTATCACGCGCGAAACTGGTGAAAAGCTTGTTGCTTGGTTGAATGACGGAAAGAGTCAAGAAGAAGCATTACAAGAGGCTTTTTCTGAAGCTCTATCTCGAATCAATTCAACTAACGACATTGCCGAACTTGGAATTATATATTCCCAATTCAAGGGCACTGAGTGTGAAGCAGAAATTATAAGTGCTTGCAGCTCTCGTAAAACAAATCTCACTCAGCAACAAGGAACAGCATAATGACTACTTTATATGACTTCGGCTCTGCTCTTGGTGACACTGTTGAAAAAATCCAAGATCTATTAGATGAGGGTATTAGTGCTGATGATGAGCGTGTGCAAGAGCTTCTTGAGCAAATGGTTGCTCAAGAAGAAGATTGGGAGAACAAGGCAGTTAATGTTGCCAAGTACCTCAATCAATTGTCTAAAGATGAGGTGATGATTGACTCGGAAATTCTGCGCCTAACCAATAAGCGGAAAAATATAAGCAACGCCTATGCAAATCTATCTAGCCTATTGATGTGGCAGATGGAGAATTTTGGGAAGCTAGAAATCAAAGACTCTTTATTATCTGTAAAAATTCGTGAAAACCCTATCTCGGTTGTTGTTAAGGATGAGGATGCTATTCCTTCTCAATTCAAGGCTACGAAAACCACCATCACTGTGAATAAGAATGCGCTGAAATTAGCTTTTAAAGAAGGTGCAAAAATTGAAGGTGTGGAGTTTGTGCGCACTAAAAAGCTTGCGATTAAGTGAGGTGGCAGCATGATTTTCAGAATCAAAAATAAACATGCCGACGGCTTCAAAATTTGGTTAGAGAAGCTCGGTTATGTGAAGAAAGTCCTTGCAGATGGTAGCTGCACTTTTAGTGGTAAAGGCACACGTAAAGCTTTGAGCTATGTGTTTGTAAAGAATGATTTAACGGGTAATTCAGCATGCCAAGTGTTATTTGGTGAATATGAAATGCACTTGCGCAGCCCTGCTATATCAGATGAAACGAATGAAAATTTAGCGCGTGTCGTGGCTAATCAAATAATGAAGGTGGCGTGATGGAAATAAGACTAAATAACGAATGGGTGATTTACTCGGCTGCTAATGATGGCGGGGTTGTGCTTGGCAAGATTCCTGAGAAAGCACAGGGTGGCGAGCTAAACACAAAGTTAATCAGTAAGAAATATTACTACTCAACAATCTCTGGTGCGATTCAAGGTGCAATGAAGTATGCGAGCATCGGTAGTGATGCAAAAACATTTATGGAGCTTGAGCAGCTAATTAAGCAGTTGGTGCAGGACTGTCAAGCCGCATTCACTAAAGAGCGATTAGCAATTGCCTTATCGGATGATGTGCAAGCATTAATCCAAGAGCGCGACGCATTAAAAGCAAAATTAAAAGCGAAGGTGGCAGCATGAGCACATTAAAAGATTTAAACAAGCATCTGTTTGATCAGTTGGGTCGTTTAGCTAAGGCTGACAAAGATGAGCTTGAAACTGAGGTCAAACGCGCTCAAACAATTCAAGGCATTAGTGCTGAGATTATTAAGGCACACGCCACTCAGTTGGATGCGGTTAGGTTGGTCGCTCAGCACAAAGGCTTAAATCAGGATCAGCAAGCACCACGCATTGCGCTTGGCGATATGAATGTCGAGGTTTAAATGAAAGTTAAATACACACCTGAAATGGATGCCTTTTTGATTAAGCACACAATCCTGCCTCGCAAGGAATTAACCGAGCTTTTTAATGCTAAGTTTGGTGTGAGTGTCAATGTGGATCAGATTAAGGCTCACTGCCTCAGGATTGGTGCAAAAACCGGCCGTACTGGTCGCCTGGAAAAGGGTCATGTTACTTGGAATAAAGGCATGAAAGGCTATAAACCAAGTCCAGAAACATTGTGGAAAAAAGGCAATATTCCCCACACTTCAGCACCAGTTGGTTATGAGTACATCACGAAAGATGGCTACATCGAGCGCAAGTTTGAGGGTGAGCGTCAAATGAAGCTCAAGCATAAGTATCTGTGGGAGAAGGATAATGGTCCTATTCCAAGTGGTCACGCATTAATCTTTAAAAACGGCATTAAAACCGATTGTCGCTTGGATAACTTGATGTTGGTGAGCCGTGCGGAATTGCTTGCAATGAATCGTAAATTTAAAGAATTGCAGCGACCTGAAACAAAGGAAACCGTTGCGCTTTTAGCAAAGCTTTATGTGCAAAGTCAGAATATTGGAAAGGTGGCGTGATGGATATTCAAAATTTTATAGCTGAATTTAAGAAAACATTTGTCTACGACATTCTTTCTCAAACGCTTTCTGATGAACAACTATTTGAGCGTGTGGTGGATGGTGATGCGGTGCTTTGGTTTAAAGAGCAAACACGCCAAATGTGGCTAATGTGGGAGAAAGCCAAAGCCCAAGCAGTGCCGGAAGGGTTTGTTTTGGTGTCGAAAGATAATCTTTCAGTGTTTTGGCAGGATAGTGATGAACCTGAAAACTTTTGTTCATCTGAATCCGATTTTGACGACCTTGGTGACTGTATTGAGCTTGGTGACATTATGGAAATCAATAAGCACACCCAAGCACATATCCAAACTGAAAAACTTTCCGGCACTTGGTTTGCTGAAGCGATTGACCCATCAGAGAAAGCTAATTTCTTTGTTGGCACTCATGAGGAATGCATAGCTATAGTTGAAAAGAATAAAGCCATGATCGAAGCACAGGAGCCAGCCAAATGAAAATGAATGCACCAATTAAAATTGAAATGAAGGTTTATGCGGTTGAAGAAGAGTCTGGGCAGCAAGCATTTGTAACTATGTCGCTTCCTTTGGGCCAATACCCTACTCGAGCAACATTAGAGTCTACCTTTAAGCAAGCTCAAGATGCTCTACCTGAAGGCTTTCGCGTGATGGATAAATCTGAATTCTTTAATGCTTATCTGCAGGAAGAATATGGAGCAACCGAAAAGTTTGCAACTCCTGGATCTCATGAATTCACAGATGAGGTTATTGAGATGGAGCCAGCCAATGACTAACATCTACAAAATTGAGTCGATTGGCGACTTTTTGAAAATCCCATCTGATCGCATCCATGTTTGCTTGCAGGAAATGGCTGATCACATGGCTGAATTTAAGGCTGGACTGGAAGCCTTGGGCATAGAGCCAACGGGTGCTGAAATTAAAACTTTCACCTGGGAGGATGACGGAAAAAATGATCTAAACATTACCCTTAATTGCGTTGATGGTAGATCGGCTACTGTGAAAATTATTCGTGGAGAGCCAGCCAATGATTGAAATTCGATTAACAAAACCCCAATTCGCCCAGCTCCAAATTGACAACCTCACATCTAAAGACATGCCTTACTTTGAAAATTGGGATGCTCAGGAAGTTGAACTATTTAATGCGATTGTTAATGCAGTCGATTACGACAATGAGTTTACTTTCAATATGCGTGGTTGGTCTCGTCAGCGTGTAGTAAATGGCACAGGCGGAATGATCGAAGTAAATGAAATGAATGCGGATGAGCTATACCACTTGTTTAGTTGTTATTTGAGTGGGTTGCCTAGAAATGTGATGGAAAGTTTGAAGGAGGTGTCCTGATGAAAACTAATGCTGAGCATGAATTGCTTCAAGCTATCTTTAATGAAATGCAAGAGCTAAAAAAAGCTATTCAAAAAAAGGATGAGCGTCGAGTAAATGTGCGGGAGTTTTCCCAGCGATTAAATATCTCAATCCCCTCTCTTTATTCTCGTATTAATGATGGTGTGATTCAAAAACCAAATAAGGATGGAAAACTAAGTTATTGGCTGAATAGCTATGTAAATGAAGTTGTCACACAACCCTCAAACTCTGATAAAGTAGCCGCTTAAATTAGCGGCTTTTTTAATTGCGCTAAATTTAAGCAAAAATTCTAATGTGAGTAACATTGTGAGTAACAATTATATTAATTAATTATTACCACAATAAAAATCAGAGGTTTACATCCAAAATGCTTCTAATGATCGACAATTATGACTCTTTTACCTACAACATCGTCCAATATTTTGGCGAGTTAAATCAGGAAGTAAAAGTTGTACGTAACGATGCCGTGACATTGGAAGATATCGAGCGATGGCAACCGAAGTATTTAGTCATTGGTCCTGGCCCTTGTTCGCCAAGTGAAGCAGGTATTTCAATTCCTGCGATTCAACACTTTGCGGGAAAAATTCCCTTACTGGGTGTGTGTTTAGGCCACCAAGCCATAGGACAAGCTTTTGGCGGCGATATTATTCGCGCTAAAAAAGTGATGCACGGACGTTTATCTGACATGTATCACAGCGATCAAGGCATTTTCAGCAACCTCCCTTCTCCTTTTGCCGCTACTCGCTATCACTCTTTGGTGATTGATCAAGCGACTTTGCCAGAATGTTTAGAAGTGACCTGCTGGACCAATGAAGAAGATGGCACGATGGAAGAAATCATGGGAGTCAAACATAAGACATTGCCTGTCGAAGGCGTGCAGTTTCACCCTGAATCAATTCTTAGTGAACATGGCCATCAAATCTTTAAAAACTTCTTAGAAATTTACGCTTAATCGAGTGCAAAAAATATTATGAATATTCAACAAGCTTTAAATAACATCACTAAAAATATTGAACTCACTCAACCTCAAATGGAAGAAGTGATGCGTACCATCATGCAAGGTGAAGCGACCGATGCTCAAATTGGCGCACTGATGATGGGCTTACGCCAAAAAGGTGAAAGTATTGATGAAATCACTGCCGCAGCACGTGTAATGCGTGAGTTTGCAATCAAAATCGATGTCAGTGATTTACCACATTTGGTGGATATCGTTGGTACAGGTGGTGATGGTCAAAACTTATTTAACGTCTCTACTGCGTCTAGTTTTGTTATTGCAGCAGCAGGTGCAACTATTGCTAAACATGGTGGTCGTGGTGTTTCATCCAAATCAGGCTCTTCTGATCTTTTAGAACAGGCAGGAATTAACCTTGACCTGAACATGCAGCAAACTGAACGCTGTATTCGTGAAATGGGCGTGGGTTTCCTCTTTGCACCTAATCATCATAAAGCCATGAAATATGCTGCTGGTCCACGTAAAGAATTGGGCTTCCGTAGTATTTTCAACCTACTTGGCCCGCTTACGAATCCGGCCGGCGTAAAACGTTTTGTGATTGGTGTTTTCTCTACAGAATTATGTCGTCCTATGGCTGAAGTTTTAAAACAGCTTGGTGCAGAACATGTCTTGGTGGTGCATTCTAAAGATGGTTTAGATGAAATTAGCCTTGCATCAAGTACTTATGTTGCTGAACTCAAGGATGGCGAAGTCACTGAATGGGAAATTCAACCGGAAGCTGTAGATATCGAATCGCAAACCTTAACAGGTCTATCTGTAGATAGTGCTGCGGAAAGTCTAAAATTAATTAAAGATGCTTTAGGTAAAAACAAATCTGCGCTCGGTGATAAAGCCGCGAATATGATTGCCCTAAATGCAGGTGCCGGTATCTATGTTTCAGGCTTAACCAATAGCTATAAACAAGGTGTTGCATTAGCACATGACATTATTTATGGCGGTCAAGCACTAGAGAAAATGGGCATTTTGTCTGAATTTACGAAAACTTTAAAAGAATACGAAGCTTAAGATTAGGACTCAAATCATGGTAGATATCGCCAATACAATTTTAGGTAAAATTGTTGACCGTAAAAAAGAAGAATTTGCAGCCCGTCTTAAACAACGTAGCTATAAAGATGTCGAAGAGCTAGCCCAAGCAGCTACACCCGTTCGAGGTTTTGCACAAAACCTCGGCTCTAAACGTCCGGGGGTGATTGCTGAAATTAAAAAGGCATCACCATCGAAAGGCATCATTCGTGAAAACTTTAACCCTTCTGAAATTGCGCAGCAGTATCAAGATGCTGGTGCAGCATGTTTGTCTGTTCTCACCGATGCGGATTTTTTCCAAGGCGCAGATGAAAACATTCAGATTGCACGTACGAACTGTGACTTACCTGCGCTTCGTAAAGATTTTTTAATTGACCCTTATGGCGTAATTGAAGCACGCGCTTTACATGCGGACTGTATTTTATTAATCGTGGCTTGTTTGTCTGATCAACAACTCGAAGAAATGTCGAAAACTGCTTTTGAACACAATCTCGACGTGTTGGTTGAAGTACATGACGAAGAAGAACTTGAGCGTGCAATGCGTCTTTCTGACAACTGTATACTTGGCGTCAATAATCGTAATTTAAAAACCTTTGATGTTGACCTCAACACATCATTACGTTTGAAAAAGTTACTTGAACCTTCTCGCCTACTCGTGACAGAAAGCGGTATTGCCACACCCACAGATGTTGCCATGATGCAAGAACATGATATTCATGCATTCTTGGTCGGTGAAAGTTTTATGAAGCAGCCACGCCCTGATCAGGCGTTTAAAGAGCTGTTTGGTGTGCCTGATAAAATATAAATGAAATATGTAGGGTGAGTTCGCTCACCCTTTTTCTCCTTTGCATCCATATTAAAAAAATTACACATCCTTTTTATAATTTTTATTCATTTGAGAATTAAAAATAATGAAGTCGATTATTTCTTCTACTCTTCTATTCATTTCATTAATCTTGGTTTCACTACACCAGATGAGTTGGGCAAAAAATATAACTCTGTATACAGGCTCACCGTATCTTATTGACCAAAATCATATCCTCTACTTTAATATTTCCACTATGCCCGAAGGCATCATTGCTGTGCAGATTGACCTAAATCAAATTTTTCCAAATATAAATACTAACGTGCTAAAGGGCAAAAATTATGATTTCAATAAGAATCAAATTGAAATCGTTAGTTATCAAGGCTTACCAATAGTCATTAATTACTCAATCAATACTAAAAACAAGAATATTGAAAATTCAACCTATTTTTCTATTTCTAAAGAACATAAAAATTCTTTATCAAAACCAATCAATATTAAATCTCACCCTATTTCCATGGAAAAATTAAATTATTTTGAACAGATTTTTTATAAAGATAACCCTCATTTATTGAAAAAGAATTTAGCTGATGAGCCATATTTAATAAATCTATTCATGTTCCATGCAGCAATAAATGATTTTGATGATATGAATGATTTTTTCCAAAATGCGATAAAGAACCTGACACAGAAAAATGATATTGATAATTATGAAAAAGCCAAAAATTTGTATCTTGAATATTTAACTTTTGGTGAAAACAATGAATTTTATGATACCACCTTAATTATGGCGGCAATCGAGCACACAGATATTTCTTTCATCAAAAAAATGAAGCTTAGAAAAATAAATGAACTTGTAGTAGATGAAGTTGAACCACAAACATATTATTTCACTAGATGCTCCCCATTAGGTAAAGCTATCCGCCTAAATCAATATCAGATAATTTCTTATTTACTTGAAAAAGGCGCTTCAACCGAAATCGTGTGTATTTCTAAATTTAATGAAGAACAATCAGCATTAGCTCTTGCAGAACAATATAAAAATAAAAAAGTTATTAAATTAATTAATTCAACTTTGAAGCCCAAATAGGACTTGTAATGAATTAAGAGATCTTCTTTATATAAAGTCTTTCCAGTTCAAATCAGTGCCATTTAAGGCTATAATTGCACTAAATTTTTGTATATTTCCCGTTTTTTCATTATGAGCAAACACGATTCTTCGCTTTCAAAAGATCAGTACAACCTACTGAAATCTTTTAAAAAGCAAATTACGAATCCACATTCCTCAACGATTGCTAAACAGCCTGAGCCAACGCCAAAGACTGTTGAACAAGAGCAGGAAGAAGACTTCGCGCTTTTCCAAAAGCAAATGCAAGGTGTTCAAAAAATGAATGCAGGAAATATTGCAAAAATGGAAAAAGTGGGTCGTAAAAAACCTGATGCGCAAACGTTGGCTAAACGTGCTGCTGCAATTGGTCCTATGGAAACAGATGATGCATTACTTTCTGATACGCAAGCGATGCTCAACCCTGTTGCCAGTCAAGCTGCTTTAAGCTATCGCATTGCAACCTTACAACATAAAGTTTTTGAAGATTTGAAAGCTGGTAATCTACGTTGGTTTGAAGCTGTCGACTTACACGGTTGCACTGTTGAAGAAGCCCGTTCTGCCGTGCTGCAAATTATTCAAATGGCGAAAGATGACAATCAAAACGTCATTAAAATTGTGCATGGCAAAGGTCCAGAAGCAATTTTAAAAACTTATGTAAATAGTTGGTTACGTCAACATCGTGATGTATTGGCATTTGTGAGCGCCCCAGAAAAACAAGGCGGCACAGGTGCTGTACTGGTTCTGCTTAAACGTGCAGAAAAAAACCCACAGTTTAAACAATAATCGGATTTAACTCCAAAAGAAGGCATTGTAATAGTTTTCTGCTACAATGCCGTCCTTGTTCAATCTCTCAGTGTAAGTGAACACGTCTTATGTCTATGCAGCAATCCTACGCAAATATCCTAACTGCCGTTGGTGAAGATCTGAATCGCCCGGGTCTTAAAGATACGCCTATGCGTGCTGCTAAAGCTTTTTCATATCTTACTTCTGGTTATAGCCAGACACTTGAAGAAGTGACCAACAATGCGGTTTTCCCATCCGATAACCGTGAAATGGTCTTAGTTAAGAATATCGAATTCTATTCTTTGTGTGAGCACCATTTATTACCTTTTTATGGTCGCGTACATATTGCTTATCTCCCAGAAGGCAATGTTTTAGGTTTATCAAAATTCGCACGTATTACAGAAATGTTTGCCCGTCGCTTACAAATTCAGGAAAACCTCACTCAGCAGATCGCTGAAGCTGTGGCTGAAGTGACTGGTGCACGTGGTGTAGCTGTGGTGATTGATTCAGCTCACATGTGTATGATGATGCGTGGTGTAGGTAAACAAGAGTCTACAACCCGTACCGTTTCTTTTGTCGGTGACTTTAAAACCAATAAAGAAGAACGCCGTGAATTCTTAAGTGCTGTGCCTGAAAGCTATTAATAGAACATTCAGCGTCAGCTCTTTAAAAAAGCCTCAAACTTTTGAGGCTTTTTTTATTTGTGTTTTAATATCGCAAATCGTTTGCTTTGATAGCAAAGCACTATTTTCAGGATGAATCATGTCAGATGTATATATTGCCGGTCAGGGTTTAGCGCAAGCCAAACACAGCATAGACTTCCCTCGCCCAGACCGTTTGGTTCAGGGCAATCCTAAACGTGAAACTGCAAGCCTGTATGTACACCCCAATATGGACTGCGGGATTTGGCAATGTGAAATTGGCGCATGGAATATTGTCTTTGCACCCAATAAACAAGAATTTTTTACAATCCTTGAAGGTTTAGTACGTATTCATGATCAACAAGGTGGATATATCGAGGTTTCCGCTGGCCATGCGGGCATTATTCCCCCATCTTTTCAGGGCAAGTTTGAAGTTGTCGAAGCCGTCAAAAAATACTATGTAGTTGTCGAAGTTTAAATTACGGCACATCTCGCCATAAAACATATTTACCCATAAAAAAACTCCCACATATGGGAGTTTTTTATTCTCAGGATAAATTAGATATACGACAAATGCTTTGTGACTTGTATACAGTTTCGACCATTATTTTTTGCCGCATACAGCGCATGATCTGCGGCATCTAAGAAACGCTGATAATCAGGATGGCCATCATACTGCACACAACCAATGCTTACGGTAAAACTAAATTGCTGACCTTGTGCCGTTCGGATCAAGCCCTTTTCAATATATTGGCGAATATTTTCTGCAATTTTCATCGCACGGTTTACACCAGTATCGACCAAGAGTAATAAGAACTCTTCACCACCGATACGGAATGCATAATCGCTACCTTGACTATAACGCTGCAAGGCTTCAGCAATAAATTTGAGTGCGAGATCACCTGCTGCATGACCAAACTTATCATTGATCATTTTAAAATAATCCGCGTCAAAGGCGAGCAAAGACAATGGCGTTTCATTTTGACGTGCAAAAGTAATTTCACGTGAAATAATAGTACTAAGATAACGACGGTTTAGGAGTTGCGTCAAAGAATCATTGCCTGACTCAATATATTCAGCCACCTGAAATAATTGATCGACTAAATGCTGAATTTCACGATTTAAGTCTCGAATCTGTTGAATCAAATGTTGCAGTTGATCTTTATCCGTTATTTGTGTGGTTTGCTGCGTTAGCTCATCCACTTGATAAATTCGATCAATAATTAATTGAACCTGATCTGAACCTGAAAAAGCATATGCCGCTTTATGAATGAACCATAGCCCAAACTCTGATTTTGAAAATAAGGGATGATAAAAACCAACATTACCCGAAAAGATTTTAAACATCAGTTCATTTTCCCAGTCGAGTAATGAACCCCGTTGTTTATCTTTATGCACTGCTACATCTTGCATTGCTGAAAATAAGCGATAATTGTGTTTTGTTTCTTGGTTTTTTTCCGTATTGATCTCATAAGATCGGCACATAATTTCTGTGCTGAACCCCATAATTTGTACAATATAACTGCACATATGGAGAATATTTTGCGTTTGGTTTAACTCTAAAATTTCAAATATTTTACGTTCTATTTCACGTACACCACGCATGATGAACCATGACGGAATACCAACCCGCGCGTGTACCATTCCAACTTTCTGCTGTCTTTTGACTGAGCTTTCAAATTCACCATTCAGTGCGACATTAAACGTTTCTAACAACCATTTTCTTAAAGTGTCGATGAGCCTTTTTTGAATGATATCGTCTTTAAAAAATTCAGCTGACTCTGGCTCACGTGACATTTGTTCATAAAAAACAGTAACTAAATGTTCAACATGCCTTTGGATAAATTGCAATGCTGCAAGATGTTCATTTTCAGTATATTGATCACAAATATCTTTCCAAGCCTGACTTAGACCTGTAATACATTCTTGATTCATTCGGTGACACAAACCACAGCTATTACAAAGCTAGCAATCATACCTTGCTTTACTTACATAAAAAAACAAATTTATTTGATATTTCATATTTTATCTATCTTAAAAATTAATAGAAAAATACATAACTCAATTTCAATTTATTCCAATCTTGATCATCTTGCTGCTGGTATTCATAGCCTAGTCTTAAAGCATTTTGTTGGTTGACGATATATTGTAATTCAGCATCGAGTTTCAGATTCCATTGATGCGCATCTTCCCAATACAGAAGCTCTGCCTGAACCAAACTATTGAATTTTTCCGACCAAATATTTTGGCAACCCAATGTCGGCCCAAGGCTCACTCGCCATCCATCATCTAGTGACTTGCCGCCCTGCACCTGCATTTGAGACTGCACATAACACAAATGTGTGCGTTCCTGATTGGCCCAGCTATATCCAGATTGCGCTTTTAATTCAGCTACACCATGTTGTTTCGTTTCGCTAAATTGACCTGCATCTACTGACACTTGCTGCCAGCCAAAATTAAAACCCCAAGTTAGCGGTGTTTTAAATGGCGTGATCGGGTTGTAAGAATTGACTGATAAAAAATCAAAATGATTGAGTTTGAATTGGTCGTCTAGATATTGGATCGAGCCATCCCAAAACATCAGCTGCGTACCAATCCGAAAGCCACCTTGCGGATCGATCAAATCATGATAAGCCTGACGATGACCAAGTTCGATATACTTTTCACCTTGAACTTCGCCTACTGCGGCTGAAAAATTTCGCGCATGATGTCCATTGACTGGATCTAGACTTGGCTGCTTAGGTTCAGTCCGTTGTTTGGGTTGTGAAGATTGGCTACGTAAGGCCAAGATTTGACGCAATTTAGGCTGCGTTTCTTCCGCACTCACTTTTCGACCAATCAGCAATAAATACAGATGGTCATACGCCATTTCTAATATTTTCGCTTGCTCTGCTTCATTAAACTGAGCGAGTGCTGTCGACATCATCGCAGGTTCAATTTCAGCGAGCTTATGCGCTTCACGTGCTAAACGATATCCATGTTGCTGCGCTTGTGATAAAAGCTGCGTTTCTAATGCAGGACGATACACCGCTGCTTGAATCAGTTGTTCATCATTGATCGCTTTAATCGTTTCAACAGGAATGGAAGCGACTTTAAATTTTTCGGTTAAATTCAGTGTCGGGCGAACCAAATCCATTAGGCCCAATAATCGATATGCACAGTTATCACTGGCAAAATAATAGGGAAAACTGACATTTTGCATTTCCCAAAGATGTTTAACCAAATAACTGGTTTCTTGCTCGGTCAGTGCTAGCTCATATTCCCACAAATCACGACTTTCAAAATCACCATATTCTTTCACCTTTCGGTAGTACGGCATCAAGGAATATTCACCAGGATACTGTCCTGTTAAGCCTTTCCATGCATAAGACCAGTTATCTTCACCTGCAACTGTCGCTGCATAGTTAATGGCATAGGACACCAAATTTAGCTCTTTTTGATCTTTCGGATCGAGACGCAATAAGGTATGTCCAAACATAGAACTTGGATTACCCATAAAGTCTGTGGCGTAAATTAATGTCGCTTTATACGGCTTAATTTTCCCAAACCATTCATCAAACTCAGGGCAACTCACCACTGGTAACTGCTCTGAACGGATGGATAATTCTTGCATCAGCCACTGACTACGCGCAGGGAAACGACAACGAAAGGCTTGATTAGGTTCGGCGGGTTGAAACAGTGCAGCGACATCTGCCTCTAATTCAGCTTGAGCACTTTGGCGGCCATTTTCAGCTAAAAAATAACCTGTATAGGCAACTTCACTTTGTCCTTTATGATCTGTATATAAAAGTCGTTGCCAACTGATGTGTTCAGACAGTTTTTTTGATTGTGCAAGTTCAATATATCGCTGCACCTCTACAGTTTTAGAGAGGTTTCGATCTACAACTTGCTGAGCATATAAGATGCTCGGAATCATAAAGGTACAAAATAAAGCAATTGATTTCATTCAGTTATATTCAAATCCATTTTTATATATTTTAGATAATAAAAAACCCTGCCAAGAGACAGGGTTTTGAAAGCATCGATTAAACGTATGCTTTAAGTACTTCATCTTTCGCCATTACGCTTTGTAATGAAGCAAGTACTTGTAGAGAAGACTGGTTTTCAGCTGAATAGATTTCAGCAAAATTTGCTTTAGACACAGCAAAGAAACGTGCTTTATCTGTTGATTGGATGTTTAAAAGCTCAGCCAAAACATTCAGGCTCTCACCTTGACCAACTGCCATATCACGAGCAAGTGATTCAGCATTTTCATTGGTAAATGTTACCGCTTGAGCAGTCACTGTACCTGTACCGCTACAACCTAAAGTACCAAAGGTAATACCAAGTAACTGGTTAGTAAAAATACCGTTGGTAGTCGCAGCTAAAATTTTAGGAATTTTACCTGATTGACCAGCCCAAACTTGAGAACCAACACCACAACCTACGTCACGGTCAGCAAAAGCAGCTGTAGAACCTAGTGCAACGACTGCAACTAAAGCTAATTTTTTTAACATAGCACTTCTCCAGGGAATTTTATTCCATTGTTTTTAATTATTAAAACATGTGTAATTTTGATTACACACCTGTAGATTAACTTGATCTTTCAGATAAGGCAAAACATTTTCATCTAAAACTTTTGGCTAAAAATAATACGTTCTTTTTCACGATTTTTTGAGCAACCAAGTACCATTTTCATCACATTTTCCAAGGATTTTGAGCACTAAAACCAGACTGAGTAATAGCAACAAATACCAAGAACCGAGTTTCCCCCAACCGACCATATGCCATGCATCGACCTGACTTGGATATAACCAAATTTGATAGAAGGTACTGATATTTTCTGCGATCCAAATCAAGAATGCCAAAATCAACAGTACTGGTAACATGGGCAACTGAATCACATGATTTTGTAATTGAAAACTGAGCTTGGTTTTCCAAAAGATCACCACACTCCAAGCAAACAAAAACATACGAATATCTGGCACAAAAAATTTGGTCATAAAATTAAGATATGACAAAACGGCTAAGCACAGCATATTGCCAAAACGCGGTAAGTTACTGAACGACACCTGATATAGACGTAGCGAACGTGCAAAGAAACTTCCTACTGCCGAATACATGAAACCTGCAAACAATGGTACGGTCAGTAGTTTAAAAATCGCAGGCTGCGGATATTGCCATGAGGCAATGTGTGGATGGGTCAGAAATATTTCCATCCCCATAGCCAGCAGATGAAACAGTGCTATGACTTTGGCTTCCGCCCAAGACTCGAGTTTTAAGCAGAGTAAACACACTTGAATGATCAGTGCATAAAACAATAAATAGTCATAACGGAAAAAGCCAAAATATTCCTGACTTCCCATTGCTGCTGTTAATGCAAAAGCGATCAGCAGTAATATCCCAAATAAGGCAGCCGAAGCTGCCTTATAAGAGAACTCAAAACATGATTTTATCATCTTGACCACGGTTGAATCCTAAACCTCTTTCCTTGAAGCCTTATAAATACTTGGCACTATATTCGTGTACCGTATCAATAAAGGCTTTTGGATTGGCTGGATCTACCCACTGAGTAATACCATGACCTAAGTTCGCCACATAACCGGTTTTTTCACCGTTGGCATATGCGTCATCTAACATGGCACGCGTCGCTTTCGCAATCGCTTCAGGCGAACCATATAATGTTGCTGGATCTAAGTTGCCTTGCAATGCTGCACGGCCTGCAACTGTTTGACGCGCCTCATTTAATGGCGTAGTCCAATCTAAACCAAAGGCATCTGCACCCGTTGCAATCATTGGCTCTAACCATTGACCACCACCTTTGGTAAACAAAATCACAGGAACTTTGCGTCCATCTTTTTCACGCTGTAAACCTGCCACGATTTTTTGCATGTAGTTTAGTGAAAATTCAATGTATTCACGGTGTGCTAATGCCCCACCCCAACTATCAAAGATTTGTACAGCTTGGGCACCTGCATCAATCTGCGCATTGAGATATTCAGTCACTGCCACAGCTAAACGGTCTAATAAGGCATGCAGCACTTCAGGTTGTGCATACATCATTTGTTTCGTAAAACGGAAATCTTTGCTTGAACCGCCTTCCACCATATAGGTTGCCAGTGTCCAAGGACTGCCTGAGAAGCCAATCAATGGGACTTGTCCGCCCAAGGCTGAACGAATCGTAGTCACTGCATTCATGACATAATCTAAGTCAGATTTGGCATTAAACTTAGGTAAATTCAGTACATCTTGTTCGGTACGCACAGTTTTATGAAACTTCGGACCTTCACCAGCTTCAAAATACAGTCCCAAACCCAACGCATCAGGTACAGTCAAAATGTCAGAAAATAAAATGGCTGCGTCTAAGTCATAACGACGCAAAGGTTGTAAAGTAACTTCACAAGCAAATTCTGTATTTTTACAAAGGGATAGGAAATCACCCGCTTGTGCACGTGTTTCACGATACTCTGGTAAATAACGGCCAGCCTGACGCATCATCCAAACCGGAGTTGCATCTACCGGTTCACGTAATAAGGCACGCAAGAAACGATCATTTTTTAAGGTCGTCATTCACTTTCCCAACTTAATTCGATATTGGCATCATCATATCAAAAAGGTTGTAAATATAATAACTTCTCAAGCATTTAAAAACCGATCATGTTGAGTGCCAAAAATGATATTTACACAAAACAACTACTGCATCTCCACTTTTTTTCTGTAATACTTAGCCAGTTTTTAATACACAGTAAATGAATAATTCTTAAGGTTGAATTACATGTTCGTTCGCACCATGCTCGCACTGAGCCTAAGTTGCATATTTGCTGGTACAGCTATTGCCGCATCTACTGCTGAACAACCATTAACGCCAAAAAAAGTGACTAATGTTGCAGTTCAGGATCCCATTGATCCGTTAGCGACTGAAGCTTCATCTGCAACTAGCCAGATTAGCGCTCAAGAACAAGAAGATCTGAACCAAGCATCGCAAACTTTAGACAGCCTGCAACAATCAGAAGATGTTAAAGCCGACATCGGTGCAGCCCCTGCTACATCGACTGCTACAACTCCAACATCAACTTCGCCTGCTGCCAAAGTTGCTTGGGGTTTAAATGACCTAAATAATGCTCAGTGGTATGACAATATCGGTAAAGGTCAGTTCCCTGTTTATGCACGTGCGCATGTCATGCTCAATAATGCACATGCTTCACCAGGTGCAATTGATGGTACTAGTGGTAAAAATACCTTAAAGGCGATCGCTTCATTCCAACAAATGAATAGCTTGAAACCTACAGGGACTTTAACCAAAGAAACTTGGGATGCGCTGATTGCGAAACAAGGTTCTAAACCTGCATTTATTGAATATACGTTGACTGACGCAGACTTGAAAGGTCCATATGCAGCATCGATTCCACACGACTATGCATTACAAGCAAAAATGAAAGGCTTGTACTACACACGTGTGACTGAAATGTTGGGTGAAAAATTCCACATGGATGAAGACTTTTTGAAAAAGTTGAATCCAAAAGCGACATTTAAAAAAGCTGGTGAAAAAATCTTAGTAGCGAATATTCGTAACGAAGTTCCTGAAGATATTCACCTGATCGTTGCACATAAAGGCGCGAAGCAACTTTACTTGTTTAATAGCCGCAACCAAATGATCGGTTCATTCCCTGCAACGATTGGTAGTTCAGATACTCCATCGCCTACAGGTACATATAAAGTCACAGGTGTTGCACCAAACCCTTGGTACAGCTACTCACCATCTAACTTTGTTCAAGGCAACAACAAAAAACCATTGTCTTTACCACCTGGTCCAAATGGCCCTGTTGGTAATATCTGGATTGGTTTGAGCAAAAAATCATTTGGTATTCACGGTACACCTAACCCATCTGCTATCTCTAAAACTGCGTCACACGGTTGTATTCGTTTGACCAACTGGGATGCAAATGACTTAGGTAAGAAAGTGAAATCTGGTGTGACTGTTAAATTCTTAGAATAATTTTAGTCACATTTAAAAAAGCCTGCATCGTGCAGGCTTTTTTTATAGCTGTGCATTCATGCATAACAAAAGACTCAATCATGAATGATCGTTGCAAAAATAGGATGAATTGTCGCTAAAAAACTATATATCCCGATTTAGTTCAATCTTAAAATAGACACATGTTCAATAATTAAGATAAGGATGAATGCCATGAATGCTTTTTTACATCCAAGTGAAAACCGCGGTCACGTAAAAATGGGCTGGCTTGAGTCTAAACACAGCTTTTCTTTTGGTAACTGGTATGACCCGAAATACATGGGCGTTAGTGCGCTTCGTGTAATTAATGATGACTTAATTGCAGCCCATGAAGGTTTTGGTCAACACCCACATGACAACATGGAAATTTTAACGTGTGTGTTAAAAGGCACCATTACGCATAAAGACAGCATGGGCAACCATGGTGGCATTTCTGCGGGTGAATGGCAGCTCATGAGCGCAGGTACAGGTGTGCGCCATAGCGAAATGAACCAAGGTGATGAAGATGTGCATTTACTACAAATTTGGATCGTTCCAAATGAACGTGATGCTGAACCGACCTATCAACAAATTAAATGTGATCCACGTGATCAACCCAATCAATGGCATTTAATTGTCGGTCCAAATGACAATGCAGCTATGCATATTCGTCAGCAGGCGGAAGTTAAATCTGCATTTTTGACGAAAGGTCAATCTTTAGACATCCATGCAACGCAGCATATCAATTATATCCATGTTATTTCAGGTTCAGTGCAAATTGCTGAACATAAAGTTGAAGCTGGTGGTGCAATTGCGTTCTTAGAAGATAGCCAAATTGAAGCGCTTGAAGATGCTCAAGTGATTTGGTTTGATTTACCCGAAGTAAAATAACGAAAAAGCCCTCAAATGTGGGGGCTTTTTTTATGCAGCTTGGCTAAGGCGTTCACTGCGTTTATATAACCACATCAACACTAAAGACGGAATAATAAATCCAGCAGCCACCATGATGCCATGTAGGATTGAGGCATAAGGTTCAGCAAGCATGGCCACATGTTTCATTGGAGATGTCAATGGATGGAATCACTTTAAACATCTCGAAATCAAGCATTTTGAGATGTTTTTAAATGACGCTCAGTAGCTCAACATTTAGATAAAATTCATCAATCAAAGGTGTTTTTATTCTATTGCTGATGCAATCTATCTAATCAGCCTTCAGCTTCCACGCGATAAAAATGATTTTGCATAAACACGTTAAACATAGAGAAAAATAATTGCCGATCTTGTTCAGTTTGAAAGATACCCCCGAAATAGTCTCGATCTATGGTTAAAATTAAATTTAAGAATGTTGCCTGCTTGGGAACCACTCCCTTTCTTTGGCAATATGCAAAATATGCGCTGACATCTTCAAATAAAATCCACCACTCCTGTGGACTTCCAATCTGAACGCCACCTAATGAATGCTCTAGATCAAACATCGCATTGAGCAGATACTGAAAATTTTGCTGTGAACTTTGAAATTGAAATCTCGGATAATCTGTTGTTAGATTTAAATCGATCAGATGTAAATGGACGCTCCGAGCACGCTCTAATCTACGTTTAACTTTGACATATTGTTGATACCGACGTCGATCTTTTGCTGTGACCGAAGTTAAGCGCGATAAATCCATATTGTCATACAAATCACTGAGTTTTACTTCACAAGCAATTGCATTTTTAGCGGTACGCTGCGCAGCTTGAAATCGGTTCTCACCTGCTGCTTTTGTCAGTGCCTGTATCGCATCAATAATATGCGTTTGAAAACCCATAGCGCGAAGCTCATCCGTCGTTGTCTCTGTATCTTCTAAAATGTCATGTAATACAGCGACGATTTTAGCATCGGGATGTTGCACATTTTGCATCACACGAAGTGGATGCTGAATATAGGCTTGTCCCGCTTTATCGACTTGTCCGAAATGGCGTTCAGTCGCCAAAGAAATCGCGTTTTCTAAAGTTGAAATAAAGAATCTCCCCTTCGTGGTCTTTTTTATTTTTCTCCATCATATTAACCAATGAATACATCTATTTATAGCTCTAAGCACGCCCCTAACGACACAGATTGACTCGTAAAATACATATCTACCGTGGCTTATCGTGAGGTAGATCTTTTGAAAATACTTCTATGCCATTCGTGCCAACATTTCCAAAGTAATTTTTTTCACCTCTTTTTTACTTTGCTGAATATGGCTGCGCATTTTCTCCAATGCCGCTATCACATTATGTCCAAGGATCAATTGTAAAATCTGTTGATGCTCTGCATAAGTGGCTTCAATTCGATAATCTTTAGAAAAGTCTAAACGGCGAATAATACGGATTTTCTCACTGACATCTCGATGCACCTTCGCCATTTCACTATTACCGATTGCCTCAACCAATTGGCAGTGAAATGCTTCATCTTGCATCGATAAAGTCTTTAAATCATGCAGATACTGCTCAGGCGGAATACACCACACATTTACTAAGTCTTGTAAAGCCTGTTTAAGCTGAGTTGATTCCATTTTGCAAAGTTGCTCAATGGCATAGCACTCCAGCAAAATCCTTAAATCATACAGTTCTTCATAAGCTTTAAAGTTCAGCGGCTTCACCTCCCAACCGCTACGAAAATGTACTCTTACATAGCCATCTTGCTGTAAACGATATAAAGCCTGCCGTACGGGTGTACGGCTGACTTCATACAATTCGGCAATTACAGATTCGGTAAAACGTGCACCTGGTTTGAGCTGAAAATCAAAAATATCGTTTTTTATTTTTTGGAAAACCAGCTCAGACAAGTTGTCTGAGCTTTTCCCAACAATGGTGGTTGTGGTCATGTTTATTCCATATAAACCAGCGGTTCACCGCTATGTACCGTTTGTCCTGCACGGCAGATAATCGCTTTCACTATGCCGTCATCATCGGCATAGACTGGAAGCTCCATTTTCATCGCTTCAATAATGGCTACAGTATCGCCTTTCTTCACAGACTGTCCAGCTTCGACAAAAATTTTCCAAATGTTGCCGGTCATCGACGCATTTAAGGCTGCAAACTGGCTATAGTCGGTATCATCTTGCAGGATTTCCATTTCCGCAGGTGCATCGAACTCATCTTTCCAGCGTTCAACTTCAGTTGTAAATGCCTGCTGCTGCTGCGCTTTAAACTCGGCAATACTGTCCTTCTCTGTTTCCAAAAAGGCTTGATAAGCTGCAAAATCAAATTCAGTTTCTTCAATTTTGATTTCAGCCACACCATTGGCAAAGTCGGCACGGAATTGATCGAGTTCAGCTTCGGTTACTTCGTAATATTTAATTTGATCAAAGAAGCGTAAGAACCATTGCTGATCACCAAACTGCTTGTTCTTTTTAAACTTATTCCAAATGGGCAAGGTACGGCCTATCAATTGATAACCGCCCGGTGAGTCCATGCCATAGATACACATGTACATACCGCCAATACCGACTGTACCTTCGGCAGTAAAGGTACGTGCAGGGTTATATTTCGAGCTGAGCAAACGATGACGCGGATCAATTGGAACGGCACAAGGTGCGGTTAAATACACATCGCCTAAACCTAAAATCAGGTAATTGGCATCAAAAATGATGTCTTTGACTTGCTCAGGGCTGTCTAAGCCATTAATGCGCTGAATGAAATCGACGTTATTTGGCAACCACGGCGCTTTGGAACAGACACTTTCTTGATAACGTTCTACAGCACCTAAAGTTGCCGAATCCTCAAATGCCATCGGCAAGTGAATAATACGGGATGGAATTTTGATTTGGCTCAAATCCCCCATCTCATTTTCCAGACCCAATAAGAACTGGATTAAATTCGCTTGGCTGAAACGCAATCCATCATATTTAATTTGCAGTGAACGTACACCCGGAGAAAGCTCTAAAATGCCCTCAATGTTCGCTTCACGAATGAGCTGCATCAGTCGATAAACACGTAAGCGTAATGCAAGGTCGAGGACATTTTCGCCATATTCCAGCAAGATGTAACTGTCACCCGCCTGACGATACACCGCTTTTGGCGCATGGGAATCTGCTTCACGCACAGCCAATATCCCTTCAGGCTTGCATTCAAAATTTGCCGCCTCTGAATTTTCAGGCGCTTGAGCAAAATTTTGAATATCGGCAATTTGCTGAACTTCCAAGGCATTGGCTTGTTCCACACTCATTGGATAGAAACTGATGCTGTCATCTGCCTTCAGTTGACCAATCTTCCAAAGTTCCGCTTTGGCAATGGTCACTGGGCAAACAAAGCCACCAAGGCTTGGGCCATCTTTCGCCAAAATCACTGGAAAATCACCAGTGAAGTTAATCGCCCCAATGGCATATTCACAGTCATGCACATTGGATGGATGCAAACCTGCTTCACCGCCATTTTCACGCGCCCAGCTTGGTGTCGGGCCTGTTAGGCGAATACCTAAACGGTTTGAGTTAAAGTGTACATTCCATGTTGAAGCAAAGAATTCTTCAATATATTCAGGTTTAAAGAAATCTGGTGCGCCATGCGGGCCATAGAGCACACCAATTTTCCATTCTTTGCCATAGCTTGGAATACGCTCTGCTGCCAAAGCTTGCGGTACTGCTGTTGCAATTTCCAATCCATCTAAAGGCAGGCTTGGATTGACCATCTTAATCATGTCACCTGCACGCAGTACTCGCCCTGCATGACCACCAAAATTACCCAATGCAAAGGTCGAACGGCTGCCTAGATATTCAGGTACATTTAATCCGTTGCGGATCGCAAGATAAGTACGGCAACCCGATTCAACTTGTCCGAGTGCCAAAGTTTGCCCGGCTTTAATACTGATCGGCTGCCAAAAATCGACATTCACCCCATCTAGAGTCGCGCTACATGGCGCACCTGCTAAGGCTACGATGCTATCGGCATGAAATTTAAGACTTGGTCCTTGTAAGGTAAACTCAAAGCCTGCTGCCGATTTTGGATTACCCACAACTTGATTGGCCAATTGAAATGCATAATCATCCATCGGGCCTGATGGCGGTACACCAATATCCCAATAGCCCACACGCCCCGGATAGTCTTGAATCGTACTTTGCGTGCCCGGTTGCAGCACTTCAATTACATTTGGCACGTATTTAAAATCATCCAACAGACGCGTCCAGATTTGCATATTTTCAAAGCGTGCATCTGATACTACGGTATGCGCATAATCTAAGTTGGTGCTGATGCCATTCAGGCGAGTTTCAGCCAAGGCTGTTTTTAGCTTGGCAATCGCACTGTCTCGGTCTGTCGCATGCACAATAATTTTGGCAATCATCGGGTCAAAATATTGTGAAATTTCAGTCCCTGTAGATACCCACGTATCCACGCGAATATCTTCAGGGAAATACACATCAGTGAGTACACCCGGACTTGGCTGGAAGTTTTTCACTGGGTCTTCCGCATAAATGCGCACTTCAATGGCAGCGCCATTGGGCTGAATATTGCTAAGTTTTTCCCAGTCCAAAGCATCACCTGCCGCCACTTTCAGCATGCATTCAATCAGATCTAAACCCGTCACCATTTCAGTTACAGGATGTTCAACCTGTAAACGGGTATTCACTTCAAGGAAATACACTTCATCACGGGCAGCATCATAGATAAACTCAACCGTGCCTGCGCTGCGGTATTTCACCAATTGACCGAGCTCTACGGCAGCACGATGCAATTTTTGACGGGTCGCTTCAGGCAAATGTGGTGCCGGCGTTTCCTCCACGACTTTTTGGTTACGGCGCTGCAATGAACAATCACGCTCACCAAAAGCAACGACTTGACCTAAACCATCACCAAAAATTTGTACTTCTACGTGGCGGGCTTTATCGACAAAACGTTCGAGAAACACCCCTGCATCTTTAAAGAACTGTTCGCCTAGACGCTTTACACTTTCATACGCATCTTTTAATGATTGTTCATCATCACAGCGGGTTAAACCAATCCCGCCACCACCCGCGGTGCTTTTCAGCATGATGGGATAGCCAATCTCTGCCGCAGATGCGAGTGCTTCATCTAAACTTGCCAATAAACCTGTACCCGGTGTCATGGGCACATTGGCTGCCGCAGCCAATTCACGTGCACGATGCTTCAAACCAAATTCTAAAATTTGTTCAGCCGTTGGCCCCATAAAGGCAATGTTATTTTCTTCACATGCACGGGCAAAGTCGGCACTCTCAGACAAAAAGCCATAACCGGGAAATATTGCTTCAGCGCCGGTTTGTTTGGCTACTTGAATCAATTTTTCAATACTTAAATAAGTCTCTGCAGGCTTAACACCTTCAAGCGACACCGCCACATCTGCATCTAACACATGCTGTGCATAACGGTCTGTCTCTGAATACACGGCAACTGACTGAACACCGAGTTTCTTTAATGTACGAATTGCACGAACAGCAATTTCACCACGGTTTGCAATTAAAACTGTTTTAAACATGATTATTTCCCCGAATTTTTTTAATTTGATTTTGCTGTTGTTGCTTGCAGTGATTGGATATAGGCGCACCAGCCGCCAAATTCACTGATATTTTTTGCACCGTTTAGGCCATAAGGTTCACAAATAAAGCCTTTCACCCAACGTCCATCGGCAAGCTCGATATTGCCCATACCCAGTGGTGTTGGAATTTCGGCGACAAATTCACCAAAGCGTGCTTTTGGAATATCCCAAAGCTCGACAATAATTTTTTGACCCGCTTCCTGACGCGCTAAACCTGGTTTCGGAGGTACTGTGCCCGGCAGTGCATAGAGGGCGTAATCGGCAGAAGTGGTTGTGGTTTCAACATGCACGGCTTGGCGTGTTGTCAGTTGGAAATTGAGTGGCATACCTGTGAGATGTGCGCCTACGACTGCAACTCGAAAATGTTGTGCGGATGGTGCAGACATGACTGAATTTGCTTCAGGCAATGTTTTCGCTACTGCACCGAGTGGTAATTTCAAATGCTTTTGCCATTTTTCTGCAAAGTCTGCTAGAGCCGTATCGTGCCAAGCCGGTGCAATGAATGTGATTCCAAAAGGCAGCCCGTCGGCACGAAAGCCTGTAGGTACAGCGATGGCACTGAGGTCAGCTAAATTAGTAAAGTTGGTATAGGTGCCAAAGTGGCTATTATTTTCAATTGGCGCTTCTGCCATTTCAGCCAGTGTGTGAATGGTTGGCGAACTTGGCACCACTAAAGCATCAAATTGCGCTAAGGTTTGCTGAATTTGGCGTGCCAAATCTTGCTTTAAATATTCGGCGTTATAAGCATCCACCGCAGTGTACTGCTGCCCTTTTTGAATAATTTCTAAAACTGTTGGATCAAAGTCATCTGCATGGCTGTCTAAAATTTCAGCTACGGCTGCCGTACGCTCTGCTACCCATGACCCTTGATACAGTTGTGCAGCCAATTTTGCAAAAGGACTGAAATCAATTTCAGTTAGTACTGCACCTAAGTTTTTTAATTCAGTTAGTGCTTGCTGAAATGCATCAGCAGATTGAGCATCGCCAAAAAATTCTAACTGTTTTGGAATGGCTAACTTTAATTGTGCGCTGAACTTTGCAGGCGCTGTTGCTGGGTTCACACGTGAATAGCTGTCGGTTACATCAAAACCTTCCATAACTTCTGCCACTGCAGTTGCATCAGCGACGGTTAAGGCAAAAATTGAAATACAATCTAAGCTCTTACAGGCAGGCAATAAGCCTGTATTTGAAAAGCGACCTTTGGTTGGCTTTAAACCGACAATATTATTAAAAGCTGCGGGGATTCGTCCTGAACCTGCGGTATCTGTACCGAGTGCAATCGGCACTAAACCACGCGCCACCACACTGCCTGAACCAGAGCTTGAACCACCGCTTACATAGTCAGGATTAACAGTATTCGGCACGGCACCAAATGGCGAACGCGTACCGACTAAACCAGTAGCGAATTGATCTAAATTGGTTTTACCTACAATGATGGCACCTGCTTGTTTTAAGCGCTGCACCACATAGGCATCATCAGTTTTAATGTCCGTAAATAATTTAAACGCAGCCGTCGATGCAAAGCCCACCACATCAATATTATCTTTCACTGCAATAGGCACACCAAATAAAGGTAAGGCCGTAGCATTTTCAATTTGTTTTAAAGCTTTAATCTGAGAAGTTAATTGCTCTATAGATGCAATGGAAATCCATGCTGGGTCTACGCGATCAAATTGCTCGACCAAGGCATATAAGTCTTCAAGTTGAATTGTGTTATTCGTGTAGGCCGCTTTCCATTCCGCTAAGGTCCAGCCTAAAGTTTTTATTGAGTTCATTGATGTGCTCATTCTTGTATCCAAGTTTGAATACTGTGTTGCACACATCATGCCAACTCTAATTATTATTTATTTTTCAATATCTTAATATATTTTATCAATCATTTGCCTATTTTATTTAGCCAGTACAAAAGGATAAATGTTCTATTAAGTTTCCAAGCTCCACTATTTTGGTGCATGACTTTTATAATCGTGTTTTCAATAGATTCTTTTCATTTAGATGCAGATATAAATACAGTGAACTTTCTATTTTCACTCTTTATAAGCTTTCAATTTAGATGTTTTGTATGACTTTGAACTTAGAATAAAAAGAACTGAGAAATATTTTGAATTTTATATATAGAAAAAGATACATCAATGATGGCTAAAGCAATATTGGGCTTTGAGATTGATCGGGTTGAATAGAAAAGTAGTAATAATAAAAGCTATTGATTCGCAAAATTTAGTTCAACAATCAAAACTAAAAAATGGTGCGCTCAGCGGGACTCGAACCCACGCCACAGGCTTCGGAGACCTGTACTCTATCCAGTTGAGCTATGAGCGCTTATTTTGGATTGCGCACATCATAACAAAAAAAACTGTAAGGTAAAGCAACTATATAGATGTTAGGTATTTTTCTGCTTAAGCTTTATACAACGTTCTATTTTTAAAATGCAGAATTCCATACGATTTACTTGGTTTATTTGCCCCGATATCGCACAATACTCACACTATTTATAGAGTGAATTATTTATGACTGATGCACTAACGTTAAAGCAGCTGTCAAAAACCTATAAAAATGGGTTTCAGGCGCTTAAAGGTATTGATTTAACAGTACCCGAAGGTGAATTTTATGCACTTTTAGGTCCCAATGGTGCAGGAAAATCTACCACGATTAGTATTATCAGTTCACTAACCCGTAAAACTTCAGGTACTGTCGAAATTTTTGGGCACAATTTAGATACCCATCCCTCGCATGCAAAGCAGTGTTTGGGCGTTGTCCCTCAAGAATTTAACTTTGGTCAATTTGAAAAAACATTTGATATTTTGGTGACTCAAGCTGGTTATTACGGTATTTCTAAAAAGATAGCAGAGAAACGTGCAGAGGAATATTTAGAAAAGCTTGGTCTTTGGGAAAAACGCAGTACCCAAGCACGTATGTTATCGGGCGGTATGAAACGCCGTTTAATGATCGCTCGTGCCATGATGCATGAACCTAAACTGCTGATTTTAGATGAGCCGACTGCTGGTGTTGATATTGAACTACGCCGTTCGATGTGGGATTTCCTCACAGAAATGAACGAAAAAGGTACGTCTATTATTTTAACGACACACTATTTAGAAGAAGCAGAAATGTTGTGCCGTCGAATCGCAATTATTGACCGTGGTGTGATTAAAGAAGACACCAGCATGAAAGGTTTTCTCAGTCAGTTAAATGAAGAAACCTTTATTTTCGATTTAGCCGAACCCATTGAACCGATCCATATTGAAATTATTGGTGTTCGTTTCAACTTAGTTGACCCCGTCACTTTAGAGGTCACTATGGATAAAGCCCATACCTTAAATGATCTATTCCAACTCATGGAATCTCAAGGTATTCAGGTTCGTAGTATGCGTAATAAATCTAACCGACTAGAAGAACTGTTTGTCCGTATGGTAGAAAAAAATCTTGAAGGTGCAGCACAATGAATTTTAACCAACTGTGTATCGCCCTCTACACCTTAGTGTATAAAGAAATTCGCCGTTTCATGCGTATTTGGCCGCAAACTCTTCTCCCACCTGCGATCACCATGAGTTTGTACTTTGTGATTTTCGGTAATTTAGTCGGTTCACGCATTGGGCAAATGGGCGGTTTTAGCTATATGCAGTTCATCGTGCCCGGCTTAATTATGATGGCGGTCATCACCAACAGCTATGCCAATGTGTCATCAAGTTTCTTTAGTGCAAAATTTCAAAAAAGCATCGAAGAATTAATCATGAGTCCAGTGCCGTTACACTTGGTGCTTTGGGGTTATGTGATCGGTGGTGTTTGCCGTGGTGTTTTAGTCGGCTTTATTGTCACTGTGATGAGCCTATTTTTTACTGAATTACACCTGACCAATATCTTCGTAACTATATATACAGTTCTCATTACTTCGCTGCTGTTTTCTCTTGGCGGATTTATTAATGCTGTTTATGCAAAATCTTTTGACGACATTTCGATTATCCCGACTTTCGTCCTGACTCCGCTGACTTATTTAGGCGGTGTTTTCTATGCCATCTCATCACTGAGTCCTTTTTGGCAAAATCTCTCTTTAATCAACCCTGTCGTGTATATGGTAAATGCATTCCGCTACGGTATTTTGGGCCATAGCGATGTGAATGTCGGCATTTCACTGACAGTAATTACTGCATGTTGCGTTGTACTTTATGGCGTGGCGTATCATTTACTTTCTCGTGGTTCAGGAATGCGTGAATAATGAGTGTAGAACAATCCCTTTTAGGTAAAGACACCAACTACCCAACAGAATATCAACCCGATATTCTGTTTCCGATTGCACGTGCCACTGCACGTGAACAATATGCCCATGTGGAAGGCATCCGCCAAGGTACAGACTGGTGGCATGTTTTTGAAATTTCTTGGTTAAATGCTTCTGGTGTGCCTCAAGTCGCTATTGGCCGTTTAACTTTGCCTGCAAGTTCAGACAACCTCATCGAATCCAAATCTTTAAAGCTCTACTTTAATAGTATGAACTTTACCAAATTTGATTCTCAGGCAGCGTTTAAAGCAACCGTTGAAAAAGACTTATCAGCAGCAGCCAATGCCGCTGTGACTATTGATCTATTTCATGTCGATGATGTTGAAATTTCAAAACCACAAGGCATCTGTATTGATGACTTAGAACCCACTCAGTTAGAAAATCATCCAAATGCAGATTTACTCTCTTTAGATGAAGCTGCAGCGCAAGAAGAAGTTGAAATTCAACTTTATTCACATTTATTAAGAAGTAACTGCCCAGTCACGGGTCAACCTGATTGGGGAACGGTATTTATAAGGTATAAAGGTACTAAGCCTTGTTATCGTAGTATTCTGGCTTATATTATTTCTTACCGTCAGCATAATGGTTTCCACGAACAATGTGTGGAGCAAATGTTTGCCGATATTTGGCAACATTTAAAACCAAGTCAGCTGATGGTATATGCTGCCTATACACGCCGTGGTGGATTGGATATCAACCCTTGTCGTGTATCGGATTTAACATGGATGCCTCGCCCCATTCGATTGGCGCGACAATAAAAAAATTGAGGTTAGTGATGCCATTTTTTGGTTTTATTCCTTCTGAGGAACTTCTAAGCAGTATCCAAACTGGTCATGCGAAAAAAAATTCGAGTGAACCACTTTATCCTTTACGTGATAAAACAGCTTTGCTGATTAATGAAGAAATCATTGGTGCAACTATATTAGCTCCTGTTCATCTGTTTCCTGCAAGCGACAAGCGCGACACAGCAGAAAAACTGGCTGGCTATGTCAAATCAACAGTCGCTGTATTGTTAAAGCAGCTATTGGGTAAATCTCCGAATGATGTGGTGAAACAATCCATTGAATTTTCAGAACGAAGTTTATTTCAAGACGCGACTGGCACTTATCGTGTAGGTCTGAACTTAGATGCGGGATTGGTCACTAACCTTAAGAACAGTTATGCCGAAATTAAATCGGGTGTAGATATCAATAAAGCTGCTTTTGGTGAACTGTATAAACAGTTTGCTGAAGCTGCAGTGCGTCATTTTATGAATGACTTTAATAAAACACTCGATTTAGGCATGATTAAGCGTAAAGCAGCCGATATCGGTTCTTCTGCCGTGATTAAAGCTATTCATATTGCAATTGATAAGATTTTCCCAAATCTAACCAAAGAAGAGCTAGGTGCCCTTGCAGAAGCACATGATGCGATGTTTAACAAATAAATCGCATTACTCGTCAAAACCTAGCTTCCGCTAGGTTTTTTTATGGCTAAACGCATAAAATCGAATCCCGATACAATGACTATATATAGTCATGCAAACACAGTTCTAGAATTGAACAGATTTTTATTAAAAGACAGTGCATTTAATGTACTATTTTTAAAAATACACACAGAAAAGAAAGAACCTGATTACAGATCATATTTTAATGTTAGCTGTCATTTTGGCTTAAATTTCAATGCGTCCATTTTAATATTCAATCTCTTTCTTTTTTATCATTCAGTCTATATTTCTACTATATATAGCGACGTTTTCAACAGCATTGAAGGGCTGGCGAACAAAAACTATGTAATGAATAAACCACTGCTTGCATATGGGTGTTTTAGACCGGTACCTTTTTAATCCTGTCCCTTTATTTTTAGATATAACATTGCAACTTTTGTAGCTTCTAAACAGTATTTCGCAACGCGATAAAGTTTACTCGTTCTGCGTTTTTATGACGCATGAGTTTTAGAGTCATCTTTATTTCAAATGATTTGTGAATATTTGCAAGTTATGTAAATGAATATGTCACTTTTCAATATGTTAACTGCGAAAAAACCCTTTGCTTTGTCTTTTTTTGTATATCTATTTATGAAAGCATGCGCTGTCAGTGGTATCTTAGTTGCTATTGGTAACGTTTACCTTTAATGAGCTATGAAACCAGAAGGTCATCACAATTTTCAGGATCTTTTCCCCTCGAAATTTTGTTCATACTCATCGCTAAAGCAACTGGAAATTTTTTATTTATGCTAAATCGAAATTTTTATAAAAAACTATCACATATTGCCATTATGGCCGGTTCAATTTCACTGACCAGTTTTTGTCAGGCTAACGACTTCCAATCTCATCCTGCATATGCAAGCTTTAAACAAAATGCAATGCAAACCTATGGTCTGAGTGAAAATCAAATTGATTGGGCAATGCAAGGCAGTAAAAACCTACCCAACATTATTAGTATTATGAATAGACCTGGTGAATCAAAGCCTTGGTACCAATACAAAACCAATTTTTTAGCTGAAAGTACAATTCAACGCGGCGTTCGCTTCAAAAATCAATATGCCGACACTTTAAATCGTGCAGAACAACAATTTGGTGTGCCTCAATCCGTGATTTTAGGCATTTTGGGTGTTGAAACAGGCTACGGCAGCAATAAAGGTAATTTTATTACCCGTGATGCTTTGGCGACCCTTGGTTTTGGCTATGAACGTCGTGCGCAATATTTCCAAGATGAACTTGCTGCACTGATTGCTTGGTCATATAAAGATGGTGTTCCAACCAACTCTGTCGTCGGTTCATATGCAGGTGCTGTGGGTTATCCTCAATTTATGCCAAGTAACATTCCAAAATTTGGTGTGGACTACGATGGCAATGGTCATGTTGACCTACGTAATTCGGCTGTCGATGCCATTGGTTCAATTGCAAATTATCTAGCAAATTATGGTTGGCAGCGTAATCAACCGATTGCTTTTGCTGCTCGCTATAGCGGAAACAACCCAGATGCCATTATTGCAAAGGATTTAAACCAGCCAACACCCTATGGTGTACTCAAGGCTCAAGGTGTAACCCCTATGAATCCATTGGTAAAAATCGATGATCTCGATTTAGTCAATGTCATCCAATTGCAAGATAGTTATGGACCAATTTATTACATCACTTATCCAAATTTTCAGGTCATTACAACCTATAACAAAAGCCGTATGTATGCGACTGCACTATGGCTTTTAGGCACTGAAGTTACCAGTCGATAAGACTGGTTTTTTCTTATAGAGCAAAAAAGTCAACAAATATTTTCACCAAAATGAGCATTTATTCGACATTTTACACACCTTGTTACATTATTGATTATTTTTTAACCAAATATTGTTAATTTTTTAGACATTTTCAAAGTATTTTAATTAAACACTAGACAGCCTATTGATGGCATGAATATTATCCATCTCGTTAAATATAGTTGCAAAAGTGAAATATCAGACGTGTTTACATGGATATCAGCGACTTAGTTGAACCAGTAAATATGCCATTGGGAGATAAACAATGCAGTCATCAATTATTAAATATGCCTTAGCGCTTGCCACGGCAGTTGCGCTAAGTCAGTCACAAGCTGAGATGGTTCAGTCATCATCATTCAATCATGATAATGACAACTCGCGTCTTGCAGCTCGTGTATTGAATAAAGAAGCTCAAAGCTTCAATTCAAACTTTACGAATTTAAGTAGCCTTTCAATCACTGAGCGTTCTGGCGATAAAATTCGTCGTCAAACAATCGCTGCTAAAATCGAAATTCCTGAAGATGAGCCTTCAGTGATTGAAAAGTTAAATACTGTTGCATCGAATACTGTTCGTAAGTTCACTCAAACAGGTACTGCTTCTTGGTACGGTCGTCAATTCCACGGTCGTAAAACAGCAAGCGGTGAAACGTTTGACATGAACGCACTTACAGCAGCACATCGTAGCCTGCCACTTAATTGCTTTATCCGTGTTACGAATCGCAATAATGGTAAAAGCGTCGTGGTGAAAGTAAATGACCGTGGTCCATTCCATGGTAACCGTGTTCTTGATTTATCTTATGGTGCTGCTAAGCAATTGGGTATTACCAGTGCGGGTACTGCAAATGTGAGCATTGAGCGCGTAGACGGTCCAAATTCTTAATTCTCCAATGAAGTGACTGCATTTAACAGACCACGCCTAGCGTGGTTTTTTATTTGAAGCCTCTTAGCCTTTCAAATCATCAGTAATCCTGATTTTGACCCTTCCCGCATTCTTGTTTATATTGAAGTCCTTCCCCATGATTAAGGACTATCATGAAAACAATCAACGAATGGTTTGATGAATACAGCGAAAGTCATCAAAATAAAACCAATAAAATGATTCACTGGATTTGCGTACCCACGATTTATTTTTCAATCGTTGGCATATTGGCACATTTTAGCGCGCTACTTACTGCTGTCTTACTTGCCTTAGCATTTATCTTTTACGCACGTTTAGACATTGTGCTTGCTGTTGCAATGGCCGCGTTAACATTAATCATGGCATGGCTAATTTGGGTGTTACCAGTTGGATATGGCTTTTATATCGCGCTCTTTATATTCGCATGGATTGGTCAATTTTATGGCCATAAAATTGAAGGTAAAAAGCCCTCTTTTTTCAAAGATCTCCAATTCCTCCTCATTGGCCCTATTTGGTGTTTAGATACATTTGCAGGAAAAGTACTTAGTAATTGGAAAACACACCATAAATCGCAAATAAAGAGCATTTAGAGCACGATTAATTTCATGGATCTCTTTTTCAGTTATTCCAGATCGGTTTTCTTCATATTCGATGCTTAAAACCCTATTGTTTATAGGTGTATTTATCTCTGGTATTTCCAATCATTTTTTCTATTTATACGACCAAAAAGTCAGTGTTTAAACACTGGCTTTTACTCAATATGGTTAATCCAATTTTATGTTGATAGCTTCATCTGAATCATGATCATTTAAATGACTAAAGTTAAAAATGACTACGTGATTTTTATTGATAGGTTTTACCTTGATGCTTTAACCAACCATCCTGATGACGTCCATTCGGATCGTGATGTGTCCAGTGCATCACACCCCCCTGATCTGAATATTCATATTCACCGTAAAATTGAACTGTATCGCCTTTTTGCAAGTTATCAATTCGTGGGGCTAGATCGATATTATGCGCGACCAAAAGCGTTTGACCATTATTTAAGGTCAAAATGAACTTTTGATGGCGACTACCTTCATTATCATCTCGTAGTACCGCTTTGACTTGACCTGCACCCTCAACCTGAACATTACTGAGTTTATTTTTAAATGCATGCGCAATAACATCTTCAGCACTCTGCCCTTTTTGTTGAGCATCTACAGGTTGTACTGATTCTATTTGTGGCTGTGCGTTTTGTTCCGCTGTCGTCTGAACTGGTGCAGATTTTTGTTGTTGTAAATCGATTCCGAAATAAGCGGCTGTAAGCGCAACAATAATTCCGCCGATGGTTAAGTTTGTTTTGTTTGCCATAAGATAGTTTAAATCTAAATTTTCAACTCATTATAGTCATTAATATGGATAAAAATAGGATCTGTGAACAACAATGCACACAATTTAAAGTCAGAATAGCTTTGAAATCAGTAAAGCTACAGCCATAAAAAAAGCCCTCAAAAACGAGGGCTTTTTTCTACAAATAATCAGAGATTATTTTGCAGCAGCTTGAGCAGCAGCAACTTCTTCAGCGAAAGAAAGTTCAGCTTTTTTCTCAATACCTTCACCAACTTCGAAACGTACGAAGTTAGCAACAGTAGTACCAGTTGCTTTAAGAACTTCTGCAACTTTCTTATCGTTGTCGATAACGTACATTTGGTTCTCAAGAACAACTTCGTTCAAGTATTTCTGAACTGAACCAGTTACCATTTTTTCAACGATGTTTGCTGGTTTACCAGATTCAATTGCTTTCGCTTCAGCAATTTCTTTTTCTTTAGCGATAAGTTCAGCAGAAACGCCAGCTTCGTTTACAGCAACTGGGTTGAATGCAGCGATGTGCATAGCCAAACCTTTACCAGTTTCAGCATCACCAGCGTATGCAACTACAACACCGATTTTTAAACCGTGTTTGTAAACTGCAAGGTTGTCGCCTTCAACGATTTGAGCACGACGTACTTGGATGTTTTCACCGATTTTTTGAACAAGCGCGATACGAGCTTCTTCAACAGTAGCACCATCTTCAAGTTTCAATTCAGCAATTTGAGCAACGTCAGTTACACCAGCAGCAAGCGCAGCAGCAGCAACTTTAGCAGAGAAACCAGCAAAGTTTTCGTCTTTAGCAACGAAGTCAGTTTGACAGTTAACTTCTACAAGGATTGCTTTGTTGCCTTCTTGAGCGATAGTGATCGCGCCGTCAGCTGCAATGTTACCCGCTTTTTTAGCAGCTTTAGCTTGACCAGATTTACGAAGGTTGTCGATCGCTAATTCGATGTCACCGCCCGCTTCTGTTAATGCTTTTTTACATTCCATCATTGCAAGACCAGTACGATCGCGCAATTCTTTAACCATGCTTGCTGTAACTGCAGTCATGTTAATCTCCTAAATACGGTAGAAAATGAATTCTTTTTAGAACAGAAACGGCCCAGAGCTGTCTCTTGGGCCGTCTGCATACATGACGCTTACTTTGCCACCATCACGTGTCGCAAAAATGACAAGCTTACGTCAAACGCATTAAGCCTCAGAAGCAGGAGCTTCTTCGCCTTTAGCTTGTGCATTTGCTTGTGATTGAGCATATTCTTTACCAGCAAGAATCGCATCAGCCATAGCAGAAGCGTAAAGAGTAACTGCACGGATCGCATCGTCGTTACCAGGGATAACGTAGTCTACGTTGTCTGGGTTAGAGTTTGTATCAACGATACCGATAACAGGAATACCAAGGTTTTTAGCTTCTTTAATTGCAATTGCTTCGTGATCAACATCGATTACGAATAATGCGTCAGGTAAACCACCCATGTTTTTAACGCCGCCAAGAGCGCGTTCAAGTTTTTCCATCTCACGAGTACGTTCTAAAGCTTCACGTTTAGTAAGTTTAGCGAAAGTACCGTCAGTAGATTGAGTTTGAAGGTCTTTTAGACGGTTGATTGACTGGCGAAGAGTTTTCCAGTTAGTCAACATACCACCCAACCAGCGGTGATCAACATATGGTTGACCCGCACGTTGAGCTTGTTCACGGATGATTGCAGAAGCTGCACGTTTTGTACCAACGAACAAAACTTTGTTCTTTTTGCTAGCCAAGTTGTTAGCAAAGTTCAAAGCATCATTTAACGCAGGAACAGTGTGCTCAAGGTTGATGATGTGAATTTTGTTGCGCGCGCCGAAGATGTATTCGCGCATTTTTGGATTCCAAAAACGTGTTTGGTGACCGAAGTGTGCGCCTGCTTGAAGAAGGTCGCGCATGCTTACGTTGTAATCTGCCATTTTCTTTACCTTAAAGTTTGGGTTAGGCCTCCATATACCCGCATTCTCCACCTAAAAAGGCACCCAGAGAAATGTGTCGATATATGTGCGGATTTTATTGCCCCATCGCACAAAGCTCGTGAAAGATATTCACGAAAAAGCATTTGATAAAATGGGCGGCTATTTATACCATAGTCACATACAAATTTCCAAAAGTTTTTAGAGATCATGAACAGTACTTACGAAGCTCCACGTCGATTAATTAAAACGCCTGACGAAATTGAAAAAATGCGCGTCGCGGGTCGACTGGCGGCAGAAGTTTTGGATATGATCAAACCGCATATTGTTCCAGGTGTGACTACCCTCGAACTTGATACGATTTGTCATGACTATATTGTCAACAAACAAGAAGCTATTCCTGCATGTTTAGGTTATGGTGCTGCGCCGGGTCGTCCAGCGTTCCAGCACGTGATCTGTACTTCAGTGAACCATGTGGTGTGTCACGGTATTCCATCTGAAAGCAAAAAGTTAAAAAAAGGTGACATTTTAAACATCGATGTCACTGTGATTAAAGATGGTTACCACGGTGATACCAACATGATGTATATCGTCGGTGGTGAAACCACTATTTTAGCGAACCGTTTATGCAAAGTTGCCCAAGAAGCCATGTACCGTGGTATGGCGGTGGTAAAACCAGGCGCAACCATGGGTGATATCGGCCATGCTATTCAACAATATGTTGAGTCAGAACGTTTTGGCGTTGTACGTGAATATTGTGGTCATGGTATTGGTACCGTTTTCCATGACGAACCACAAGTTTTACACTACGGTCAACCCAATACAGGCATGATCTTAGAAGAAGGCATGACCTTTACCATCGAACCAATGGTGAACGGTGGTGACTGGAAAACCAAACTTCTTGGCGACAAATGGACTGTCGTTACTAAAGATCATAGCTTGTCTGCACAGTACGAACATACGCTACTTGTAACAAAAAATGGTGTAGAAGTGCTAACTGCTCGTCCTGAAGAAGATTTATCGCGTTTTGTTCAATAAGCAAAGTATTTGAAGCACAAAATTTTATTAAAAATGGTCACACATGTTGTGGCCTTTTTTAGGCCTTATTTTTGTCCGTGACTTTAAGAATTTGCCATAAAATTTGATTAAAAATTTAAGTAACTCAATGTAAATTTTCTCAATTATAGGGTTAGGATGGAATATCACACTTTTTTGCACATTGTTGATTTTGCCACTCCCCATTACTGTGCATTTAAGCTAAGATAGTGTGCTTTTTATTTTTTAATCCCTATAAGAAGGAATACTGCCGTGGACGTACGTCTGTCTGATCGTGTAAATAGCATCAAACCGTCCCCTACACTTGCTGTTACTAACAAAGCTGCTGAATTAAAAGCTGCTGGTAAAAACGTAATTGGTTTAGGCGCAGGTGAACCGGATTTCGATACCCCACAACACATCAAAGATGCTGCAATTGCTGCTATCAACAATGGCTTCACTAAATATACAGCTGTTGACGGTACTCCAGGTCTTAAAAAAGCAATTATTGCTAAATTAAAACGCGACAATAACCTTGATTACGCTGCAAACCAAATCTTGGTTTCTTGTGGTGGTAAACAATCTTTCTTTAACTTGGCACTTGCTTTGTTAAACAAAGGTGACGAAGTAATTATCCCTGCTCCTTACTGGGTAAGCTACCCAGACATGGTGATCATTGCTGAAGGTACTCCTGTAATCGTGAAATGTGGTGAAGACCAACGTTTCAAAATTACGCCTGCTCAATTAGAAGCTGCAATCACTGACAAAACTCGTTTAGTGGTTCTAAACAGCCCTTCTAACCCAACAGGTATGATCTACACTAAAGAAGAATTACTTGCTTTAGCTGACGTTCTACGTAAATACCCAGAAGTTTTAGTTGCTTCTGATGATATGTACGAACCAATCCGTTGGGACGACGAATTCTACAACATCGCAACAGTTGCACCAGACCTTTACGATCGCGTAATCGTTCTTAACGGTGTATCTAAAGCTTATGCAATGACTGGCTGGCGTATTGGCTACGCAGCGGGCCCTGCTAAACTTATTGGTGCGATGAAAAAAATCCAATCTCAATCAACTTCAAACCCAACTTCTATTTCACAAGTTGCTGCTGAAGCTGCATTGAATGGCCCTCAAGACGTTCTTGAGCCAATGATTGAAGCATTCAAACGCCGTCACGACCTAGTTGTGAAAGGCTTGAACGACATCAACGGTATTACTTGCCTTCCTGCTGATGGTGCATTCTATGCATACGCAAACATCCGTCCATTGATTCGTGCAAAAGGTTTAAAATCTTGCACAGAATTCTCTGCATGGTTATTGGAAGAAACTGGTGTTGCAGTAGTTCCTGGTGATGCGTTCGGTCTAGGTGGTTATATGCGTATTTCTTATGCAACTGCAGACGAAGTTCTTGTAGATGCGCTTGCACGTATCAAGAAAGCTGCTGATTCAATCGAAGGCGTAGACGCTGCGATTGCTTCAATTGCTGCTGAAAAATAATTTGATCTAAAGATCAAATCAAAAAAAAAACCCGCGAATATCGCGGGTTTTTTATACTCATCAAAAGAATAAATTAATACTCTTCACTTCAACACGCTTTTGATCAATTTTTTTCGCGGTTCAAACTAAATAACAAAGCTCATCCAGCCCATTTGACTTCCTTCAAATCGACTTAAATATTAAAAAACCAAACGATAAAACCTAAAACTAACCTTCATATTCAAATCCTTGGTTTGCATTCTTTTTACATTTTCAGCTATGTTATTTAAATAAGTTTCATTTTAGAACCCAGAACAACCACAAAACTAACCTATCCAGAGATCTACCAATGAACATCAAAGAAATGACTGGACTAGAAATTTTAAAGGCAATGATGCAAGGCCAAATTCCTCCAGCAAGTATTAGCGAAACTATTCCTATGCAGCCTTATGAAGTATCTGAGGGCAGTATTAGCTTTAAGGCTAAAGCAGATGCACGACACATAAATCCGCTAGGCAGCGTGCATGGTGGCTTTACTGCTACGGTACTCGACTCGGTGACAGGTTGTGCCATTCACACGCTATTAGAGGCAGGTGTAGGTTATGGCACCATCGACTTAAATATAAAAATGTGTCGCCCAATCCCAAAGAATGTTGAACTTACTGCTATAGGAACAGTCATTAATATCAGTAAAAATTTAGGGATTTCTGAAGGGAAAATTATTGATGACAATGGCAAACTTTATGCACATGCAACTGCAACCTGCATGATTATACGTCCTTAATATTTTATTTTTCTGCTCGCAATTCAATGCGAGCAGATGATGATTCAAACTTAAATTGCTGAATGTAAGGCGCGAATTAATTGGCCTTCGCTTAGATCAATGCGATTACTGCCCTTTTGAAAGCAGTAATATTTTAAAGCACTATCTAACTCAACACGAAGTTCTTGTTGTTCTGAAATAGACCATACTTTAGAACGATTTGAGCCTGATAACGCATTACCGGCCAATTGGTATAAATACAAATCTTGCTTGCGTTGCAAAGGCACACGACGGCCATCATCTTGATGTTCAAAACGTAAATGACATGGCGTGTTGATCAACCATTTTTCACTAAACCACAGTTGTAATAAATCACCCAATGCCAAGTCACGTCGACCCAAAGGCCAAACGTCAACGTACGCACCTTCGACAGGTGTTTGATATTGCTCTTGATTACTAATAATGGAAAGATAGTTTTCTTGGTAAAAAGAAAAATTTGAAAAAATCTGAGAAATAGTCAGCGTATTCATTCGCTTTCTCCTGTTTAGCCATTTTAGTGCTGGCAAGTTGGGTTTAAATCCACACTGTTTAAACATATGTTTAAACGCTCTGTTGTTGCATTCAGACTATCAATTGAATTTTTTCTTTGCAAGCCTAAGATTCATTTTTTCTAAAAAATCCTTCTTTTTGTTCAAATAAAAAACATCTATCACGCATTTCTCCTCATATTGGTATTTTTAGCTTGACCCTCTTCAAAATCTGCTTATAATCGCATTCAGATTCTCCAATAGCTCAGTCGGTAGAGCGACGGACTGTTAATCCGCAGGTCCCTGGTTCGAGCCCAGGTTGGAGAGCCAAATTCTAAAGCCCATTTATTTAAATGGGCTTTTTTAATGACTATGATTTACATATAATCTATAAGTCATTGTCATTAAAATAAAAAAATGTTCATTCAAGTTGATGCTGAATCAAATAAAACTGCCTTAAAACACTATCTCACTGCATTCATTTTTCTTTTAATTTTTATCAGCCCATTTGCAATTTATTTGGTGAGCTGCACACCCGAAAGTGAAATTGAGCAACATTTCAAAACACCACCCAATTTATATAATAGTGAATCGAACACCCTTCTTGACAGCAAGCTACAATGGTTGATTCCACCTCAGCAGTTTCAAAATCACAATACTATTCCCGAAATATCTGAATCTGTATTGAACGAGATGACAGAAGGACTATATTGGTCAAGCACACCGATTACGCTGCAAAACCAATCTGATCAGTTATATGTTCATATCGATTTTGCAGGTCAGCAACAAACTCGAAAAGATCTTGAAATTTCGGTACTGCCGTTATGTATTGTTCACGAGAAAGAAACACCATGTATGAAAGCTGGGTTAAATGCAACTGGACAACTTTTTAACATCTCAACTCAAAAAAATACGCAATATCACACACTAGAGACCAATAAGTCATGGATGTTTTATGGCCATGAATTCCAAGAAAATTATATTATTCCACCACAAGCCACTCTCAAATTTTTAGTTAAAGCCAACATCCCTGAACACTTAACCCTGCAATGGCTTAGGCTAAGCATCAGTACTAGCCCCATTGTTGAGAAACAGCAAAATTTTATGCTCATGACGCAAAACAGTATAAGAATAAAATATGCACTTGCTCTATTGCCATTCTTCATATTAGCTTTGATGCACATTTTTCAAGGGTTTGAAAGCCTGCGTAATTTATCTATCGGCGCACTTTCAGCACTTTTATTTGCAATCAACACCATCATTTGGGATATCCATTATATGGTGATTGGCTGCCTGATTTTATGTTTTGCAAGTGTCTGTTATTGTTTTGAGAGCCGATATTATCGATTGCTTTATTTAACGGGTTGTTTACTGATTGCAGGCTATTCGCAGCAATATTATGGTGGTTTTAATAAACACTTTTTCACTCAAACCAGTTTAATTTTATTGATAGGTTTATCGATGTTTTATCTTGAACCTAAAGATAGCTAAATCATTTTCATAAAAAAGCTCCGCAAATCGCAGAGCTTTTTCTCTTTAAATCACATTAAAACTCAAAGTATATTTATATCGTTTTAATGCGTGTTCCTTCATTTCAAAAGGCTGTTGATAATCCATTTTCAGCAAATACTGACCACGATCTGATAGGTTAAAATTCAAATTTCCATCTTGATCAGTTTTAAGCGTTTTATAAACTTTTCCTTCACGGCTGTAATCCGTGGTTTGCTGCAAAATTTCAACCTGTAAACCCGCAACCGCTTTTTTCTGATCTAGCACTTTCAGTTGCACAGGCTCATTATGCTTTATAGCATTTGGATGGGTTTTAAATTGCACATCAAAGCCATCATGTAAATGATTCACCACATGTGTAGAGGTTGCACGGCGTGATACAAAAGTTTCAATGATTTCCTGCGTTTGAATACTTTTGATTTGCGACTTTTTAGTCAACTCGGCTGTATAAATGACATTTGCATTCGCAGTTTTTTGAGGATCACGCACACCATTGATTAACGCTTTCCACTGCTTTTGATCATAAGCAAAACGCGCTGTACTTCCCTGCTTTTCACCGCGAATACGATACGTGCCATCTTGCTTATTTTCTAAACTATAGCTGCTGACTGTTTGCGTTTTTGCCCAATCAGTTTCCGTTAAATGTAGCTTATCACCTGACGGTGTATGCACATGGAAATTAAAGTTTTTAATAGCTATTTCAGAAACAAATGGATTGTCATAAAAACCTGAAAGAATGGCACTGTGATTATTAAATGTTTGATAGTTTAGAGGCGCAACATAAGGATAATGCGCTTCAGCCTGACCAACCGCACACAAAGCGAAACAGAGTAAAGTGAATTGTAATTTCATATTGAATAAGAGAGCTTAAATTGTTTGATTCATAGAGATCGTTTCATTTTAGATTCACCCAAGCATATTGTAAATAATTCTTATTATCACTTGATTTATATGCATAAAAAATCCCCCATTCTGGAGGACTCTTTTATCAGGCTGCTTTAACGGGCACACCACTATGAAAGCGAAATAATTCATCTGGGCTGCTAATCAGATTTTTTTCAACTTCACGAATATGCTCAATACGCATCTGAATATCTTCTTTCGGGTTCTTTAGCTTATTGGTCGTCGCTACGTCCATAGCTAATGCTAAATAGTCCTCATAATGGCGTGATTCAGACTTTAGCAAATAGCGGTAGTAACGCCCCAACTCTTCATCCACATGTGGTGCAAGCGCATAGAAACGCTCGCATGACCGTGCCTCAACGAATGCACCAATCACCAAGATATCAATTAACGCTTCTGGCTCATAAGTCCGTACTTCTTTGCGTAGACCACCTGCATACCGACCAGCACTGATTGCAGTCCATTCCTGACCACGTTTTGCCATCAGTTCCAGCACTTGCTCATAGTGCAGCATTTCTTCACGAACTAGCTGTGCTAGTTTGATTTGTAAATCAGAGAAAAAACTATAACGAAACATCAAATTCATTGCTGTACTTGCAGCTTTCTTTTCACAATTGGCATGATCCTGCATTAGGATATCCAAATTATTTAAAGCTTCATCTAGCCATGCTTTTGGTGTTTCACACCCCAAGAAGCCAATGACTGGCTTCATTAGGGCATCATAATCAATATTTGACATATACTTTACTTAAAAAATTAACGTGCGGCTTTAATCGCAGCTTTCATTTGTTTCACAGACTGTGCCAATCCAATAAATAGAGCATCAGCAATAATCGAGTGACCAATATTCAATTCATGAATTTGCGCAATGCGCGCAATCGGAGTGACATTTTCAATATTTAAGCCATGACCAGCATTCACAATCAATCCTTTAGATGCCGCATATTCAGCACCTTGAATGATACGCTCCAGCTCTGCTTTCTGCGCTTCAGGTGTTTCAGCATCTGCATATGCACCTGTATGCAACTCAATCGTTGGCGCGCCACAGGCAATCGCCGCATCAATTTGAGCAAAGTCAGCATCAATAAATAATGAAACTTCGCAACCAATCGCTGCGAGTGCTTGAGTCGCATTTTTTACATCTTCAAAATGCCCAACAACATCTAGACCGCCTTCAGTCGTGACTTCTTCACGCTTTTCAGGAACAAAGCATACATGATGCGGCTGAATCTCTTTGGCAAATTCAACCATTTCATTGGTCACTGCCATTTCAAGATTCATATGGGTTTTTAATACAGAACGCATACGACGAACATCATCATCTTTAATATGGCGACGATCTTCACGTAAATGTAGCGTAATCCCTTCCGCCCCCGCTTGCTCACAAATAATTGCGGCATTCACAGGATCTGGATAAGTTGTCCCACGTGCATTTCGTAGTGTTGCCACATGGTCAATATTTACACCAAGCAAAGCTGCCATAATTCTTTCCTAATGACGTTGAGTTTGAGAATTCTGTATCCACAATTGACGACTTTTTAATGGACGATCGCCAAGCAAGGAAGTAATCATTTGTCGGTACAACTTAGACAGTAATTGTAACTGTTCAGAATTAAATTCCCCACCTTTTTCATAATCACACATACTTAAAATATGTTGACCTGACAATGTTGCGCGTGAGGCTTTAATGACAGGTTGAAAACCTTCATTTAAATGAAATTGATAATTTTCATGAAGCTGAATTTGCTGTTGATTTGCATCAGTTGAATAATCCAGCGCATAACCCAACTCTTCAAGTAGCTCATGCTCAAACTGTCTAAGGATTTGTCGCAAAAACAGGTCAGGATTTTCTTGCGCAGACATGCATTGGAGTTGTTCTAAGGTATGCGCATATTGAGCAAATGTCTCTGGCATCTCGACCTCTAAGGGACATAACCTCAATAAGACTTCATTCAAATAAAAACCTGAAAAAAAAGCATCCCCATAAAAGAATATGGGTTGATTTACAATTTCAAGTTTACTGAAATTTTTAAGCTCAGACTTGCCGGAGGCTTGCAAGCAGATCGGTTGATACTGAGGCGGAGGTGTTTGCCTGAGAATACCATCAACTCGGCCATGCTCCTGCGTAAACAAGTGCACGATATGACTTTTTTCACGATATTTACGATGGTGAATTAAATAACCATGCAGTATCTCATTACGCATGATTTAAGATATTAATCCTTGTCTTTCTTTTTCTTTTCGTCTTCTTCATCATCACCCCCATCTGGAATGACTGCACCTACAACTGCAGCGGTCCCTTTGACCACGCCTTTTGTGGTTTTATAAGCCACTTTGACAGGAACAGTAACGATTTTATGAATACACCCTTGTAGAAACAAAACACATGCCACTACAGCTAATACTTTCATCATTACTCTTCCCTCAAAGTTTGTTATTTAACGATTAGATATCGCTATAACCTAAGCTTTTCAATGCACGCTCATCATCAGACCAACCGCCTTTGACTTTCACCCAAAGCGTCAACATGATCTTTTGCTCGAACATTTTTTCCATATCTACACGTGCATCCATACCGATTTTCTTCAGTTTGGCACCCTTCTCACCAATAACAATGGCTTTTTGGCCAGAGCGATCGACAAAAATCGTCGCATCAATATAGGTACACGCCGCTTTAGGACGACCAGTTTTTGGATTAACTGTTGCTTCTTCTGTTTTAAACGACTCAATTTGAACGGTTAGATCATAAGGAAGCTCTTCCCCCAATTGACGCATGATTTTTTCACGGATAATTTCAGAGGCAAGGAAACGCTCTGAACGATCAGTCAATTGCTCAAGTGAATACAGTGGTGGTTGGAATGGTAAATATTTCTCAATCGTGCTGCGCAAATGATCTAAATTTGCACCACGTAATGCTGATACAGGAACAATTTCTGCAAAATTCATTAATTTTGCACGCTCTTGTATCAATGGTAATGCATGGTTTTTATTCTCTAGTGTATCAATTTTATTGATCACAAGAATCACTGGCATATCGGCATTTTTTAGCTTTTCTAACACTAAATCATCATTCTGTGTCCATTTGTCTGCATCAATCACAAACAAAACCAAGTTCACATCACGAAGTGCAGAATGCGCCGCACGGTTCATCATTTTATTGATGGCACGGACTTCTTTTTTGTGCATCCCTGGCGTATCCACGAATACCGCTTGAGACTTTTCTCGTGAGTCGATACCTACAATTTTATGACGAGTCGTTTGTGGTTTACGAGACGTAATTGAAAGTTTTTGACCCAAAATATGGTTCATTAACGTTGATTTACCCACGTTTGGACGACCAACAATCGCCACAAAACCACTTTTAAAATCGGCAGGAATTTCAGTTCCTTGTGCACTAAAAAACTGACTAATTAAATCGTTACTGTCGCCTTGCGACTCGTGATCAGCATCTACGTGATCGGAATGAGTAGTCATTAAGACTTTTTCTCCAAAATTTCTAATATTTCTGCCGCTACAGCTTGTTCAGCAAAGCGACGGCTTGAACCTTCACCGTATTTAACAGGGAGCCCTTCAACTGTACATTCAACTTTAAAATGTTGGTTCGGAGCATCACCCTGAATATCTACAACCTCGTAAACCGGGAGAGGTTTTTTACGTGCTTGTAAATACTCTTGCAAACGTGATTTAGGATCTTTCAGTTGATCAGTTGGTTCAATATGATCTAAATATGGCACATACCATTTAAGAACAATCGGTTCCAGAATTTTTAAATCCTGACAATCGACATAGATTGCACCAATGATCGATTCAACGGTATCCGCAAGTATAGACTCACGATGATGACCGCCAGATTTCAACTCACCTGTACTCAAGATTAATTCTTGACTGAGTTTTAAGTCATTGGCAATTTTTCCTAGCGCTTCCTGACGAACCAGTGTCGCACGCATACGCGTTAGACGCCCTTCATTTTCATGCGGGTAGGCATGGTACAGATAATTGGCAATTATCATACCCAACAATGAATCGCCCAGATATTCTAGGCGTTCATAATTGTATTTATGGCTCACCGATCGGTGGGTCAAGGCCAGTTGTAACAATTCAGGTTGTTTAAACTGATAACCGATACGACTTGCTAAACGAGCTTCATTTAGCTTGGACTGAGCTTTGATCAAAACTTTTCTCGAACTTCAACACAATATCAATATTCAATAAGAAAGGTTTTCTTATTTCATAATCCGTTTTTACTTCAAGCCCCTTTTCATTAGAGACTTGAGCAATATCTTTAAAACTAACATCGCGAATACTGTTCATTGAAAATCTTTTATCCATTTCTTGAACAAATTTACTTGGACTAATATTCGCAGGTCCACTTTTTAACTGCTCCTCGATTAACCCATTAATCATTTTGTTATCGAGATACGGTCCCCAAACCGCAATAACAACTTTAGCTAAAAAAGCAAAACCAATCACAGCAATTAAAATTGCGATATAAGACGTTCCCCGTTGATGTCTCATTTTATTTTCCTGATGTAAGACTAATCAATACTGCCATTACGACTAAATGAAGGCAGTTTTAAACCAGGTTCCTTATGCATCCACTTGTAAAAAGCACGTCCAGTGAGGTTTTCTTCAGGCACAAAGCCCCAAAAACGACTGTCCGCACTTTGATCACGATTATCCCCCATCGCGAAATAGTGACCTTCAGGAACCTTAACCTCCCAATATAAACCATTTTCTGTTGAATATTTACCATTTTCAACATAGTTGATAAATGGTGCTTGGCGCGCAACATTGACGCCTTCAAGCTCACGCATAGTAAACGTATGCTTACCCATGGTTTCTTTATGATAAATCGATGTAGGTGTATCAAGTTGATCTTTTTCACGGCTAAATTCTACAGGAACTTTTGCCACCTTTTGACCATTCACACTCAGTTGACCATGATCGTAAATAATATGATCACCTGGTAAACCGACCACTCGTTTAATATAGCTGATGGTTGGTTGTGGTGGATAACGAAATACAATGACATCACCACGCTCAGGTTCACCGACATCAATAATTTTTTTATTAATAATAGGTAATCGTACGCCATACTGATATTTATTCACCACAATAAAATCACCTGTCTCTAAAGTTGGAACCATAGAGTCTGATGGAATATTAAATGGCTCATATAAGAATGAACGCATCACCAAAACTATCGCTAGAATCGGCCAGAAATCATAAGCCCATGCGATAACGACATTTTCATTCCCCTTACCTTTGGTCTGCCGTTGCTTCCAGACAAACTTATCCAACAACCAAATTAAGAAAAAAATGACTGTGGCAGGAACAAGGATCAAATTAAAGTCAAAATCCATGAGCTCATAAACCTCTATTTATTATCTTTCTACTTTCAATACAGCAAGGAACGCTTCTTGTGGGATTTCGACGCTGCCCACTTGTTTCATACGTTTCTTACCTTCTTTTTGTTTCGCAAGAAGTTTCTTCTTACGCGACACGTCACCACCATAACATTTAGCCAAAACGTTTTTACGCATCGCTTTTACAGTTGAACGTGCAATGATTTGTGCACCAATCGCTGCTTGAATAGCCACATCGAACATTTGACGTGGAATTAAATCTTTCATTTTTTCCACAAGTGCAATACCACGATGGCGAGCATCTTGTCGGTGGCAAATCATGGCCAAGGCATCAACCTTTTCACCGTTGATTAACACATCTACCTTAACTAGAGATGAACTCTCAAAACGCACAAAGTTATAGTCTAACGATGCAAAACCGCGTGAACATGATTTCAATTTATCAAAGAAATCCATAACTACTTCAGCCATTGGGATTTCAAACGTAATGGCCACTTGGTTCGCCATAAACTTCATATTCTTTTGAACGCCGCGACGTTCAACACATAAAGTCATCACATTACCCAAGTATTCTTGCGGTACTAAAATGTGACATTCAGCAATTGGCTCACGTAAATCTTCAACTGTTGAACCATCCGGCATTTTAGAAGGACTATCGATGTAAATGGTTTGACCATTTTTCATCACCGCTTCATAAATTACGGTTGGTGCTGAAGAAATCAGGTCCAGATCATACTCACGTTCTAAACGTTCTTGTACAATTTCCATGTGCAGCATACCCAAGAAGCCACAACGGAAGCCAAAACCAAGTGCATCTGAACTTTCAGGTTCAAAGAACAACGCTGAGTCATTAATTTGCAGTTTGTGCAGCGCCTCACGGAACGGTTCAAATTCACTTGAATCGATTGGAAATAAACCTGCATAGACCTGTGGTTTCACTTTTTTGAAACCCGGTAAGCTTTGAACTTCTGGTGTAGTTGCCAAGGTAATCGTATCACCAACTGGAGCACCAAAAATATCTTTAATACCCGCGATCACGAAACCAACTTCACCTGCTTCGAGCATGTCAGTTTCTGTATGTTTAGGATTAAAAATACCTACTGAGGTGATGATGTGCGTTTGACCAGTTGATTTCATCAACATTTTATCGCCTTTACGCACACGACCTTCTTTAATACGAACTAAAGAAACCACGCCCAAATAGTTGTCGAACCAAGAGTCAACAATTAAGGCTTGTAATGGTGCATTACGATCGCCTTCGGGTGCAGGAATGACATTGACTAGTGTTTCAAGCACCCCCTCAATGCCTAGACCGGTTTTAGCTGAACATGTAGGTGCTTCAGTCGCTTCGATACCAATAATGTCTTCAATTTCTTGAATAACACGCTCTGGCTCTGCTTGCGGCAAATCGATTTTATTTAAAACAGGTAGGACTTCTAAGCCTTGTTCAATTGCTGTATAGCAGTTAGCAACAGACTGGGCTTCTACACCTTGTGCAGCATCGACAACCAATAATGCGCCTTCACATGCAGCAAGTGAACGTGAAACTTCATAAGAAAAGTCAACGTGCCCAGGTGTGTCAATAAAGTTAAGCTGGTATTCTTCACCGTTAGGATGAGTGTAATACAAAGTCACAGACGTAGCTTTAATCGTAATACCACGCTCACGTTCTAATTCCATAGAATCTAGAACCTGTGCCTGCATTTCACGATCTTGCAGGCCACCACAAGTTTGAATAAATCGGTCGGCAAGCGTCGACTTACCATGGTCGATATGCGCAATGATCGAGAAGTTACGAATGTTTTTTATATCAACAGATTTTTTAGCTTGCGCCATGGGCTACCTTGGAAAAATAAAAGCGCTATGCATGCAATTCTTTATGCATAGCAAAAGCCGAATAGAAATTGCCGAGGATTATAGCAGATGGATTTTTCAAAGTATCGAAAATAATGCATTGCTTTTATGCTAAGCACTTATCCTGCGTGTAGAACTTAACTAGTCTTCGCTTTAATATGAGGTTTCAATTAAAAATCAGAAATCATAAGCACTAAAATCAAGCGGATTTATGCTATCTGCGATGGGTTGATAAGCTTGGGTAAATGTTGGCGACATGCGCTTTGGACGGCCTGTAGCAATTTCAATGCATGCCCACTGTGTATTGCCTGTAAATAATATCGCTTTGTCTTTAGGGCGATAAAATACATACTGCCGAAACGAATACAATGCATTGATATCATTTAGCCAAGTTCGTAAAATAATCTCCTCACCTTCGAGCGCTGCTTTACGATATTGCACATGATGCTCAACAGCGACCATGGCATGCTTCAATTCAATATATTCTTTTAAGCCTAAACCCAAAGCTTCAATATGTGCTGTCGCGACATCTTGCATCCAACTGACGTACACCACGTTATTCACATGATTTAATGTGTCGATATGTTCAGCTTGAACTGTAATTTTTAAATCAAAGATATCGCTCATAGCGTCCTGCAAATTTTAAATTGTGGCCCACAGTCTACCCATTTTTATCTAAGGGTGAATTGCAAAAACGCTAAAGTTAAAAAACCACTCGCTTGGAGTGGTTTTCATTTAGTAACTCATTACTGAATACGCATGCCCACAATCGCACGCTGTCCCTGACGAATCAAAGAAACACGTGCAATGCTACCATTTTTCAACTCAGAAATAACTTTCACAAAATCTTCAGCATTGTTTACGACTTTATTATTAACTTGGGTGACAACATCCCCCGGCTGAATTCTTGCTTGTGAAGCTATACCTCCTGCACGTACATCTTGAATTAAGACACCGCCTTTTAGACTCAGTTGTTTTAATTCATCTGCAGTTAAATTACGAATTGACACCCCAATCACCGGGCCTTTTTTCACAGGTGCAATTTCAGCTTTTGCAGGCGTATCATCTGGTGCAGTGATCAAGGTTGCTGAAATGTTTTGGCGTTTATCATCACGTAATACTTCAAGCTGAATACTTTGATTAGGACCTGTACGATTGAGATAATTCAGCAGTTCGCCTGTACGTGAAATTGGTGTGCCATTAAATTTCAAAATGACATCACCCGCTTTAAAGCCAGCTTTTGCTGCGGGTGAATTCGGTGCAACTTGAGTAATCAATGAGCCCTCAGGTTTTGAAAGGTTATAGGATTCAGCAAGATTCCGATCGATATCTTGCAGCATAACACCTAAGTAAGCACGTGTCACCTTGCCGTTTTTCTTTAATTGGTCTGCAACATCCATCGCCACATCAATAGGAATCGAGAACGATAAACCCATATAACCACCCGTACCACTAAAGATACGAGAGTTCACCCCAACCACTTCACCAGACTGGTTAAATAAAGGGCCGCCTGAGTTTCCGGGGTTCAATGCCACATCGGTTTGAATAAATGGAACCGAGGTTTCTCCCATCATATTGCGCATTTTCGCACTGACAATCCCTGCCGAAGCTGAATAGTCAAAACCAAATGGTGAACCAATAGCCAACACTGGCTCACCTACACGTAAACGGTCAACATTACCTGTGCGTAGCTCTGGAAAATTTGAACCTTTCACCTTTAGCAAAGCCACATCAGTCCGCTCATCACTACCCACAACGGTGGCATCAATTTCACGGCGGTCATTCAATACGATGGTGACTTTCGATGCATCTTCTACCACATGGTGATTAGTTAATAGATAACCATCTTTACTAATAAAGAATGCGCTTCCATAACCGGTCTTTTCTTGCGGCATTTTTTGCTGCGGGATAACGACCTGATTACCAAAAAAGCGTCGTAATATTTCTGGGACTTGTTGCTGCAAAAGCTCTTCTTGACTAAGCTTTTTAACCACATTCACGCTTACGACAGCTGGGCTGACTTGTTCAACCAAATTGGAAAAATCAACAGGACCCGCTGCCTGAGTCTGCACGCTAGCAACCGTAAACACAGCTGCATAGAGTCCCTTTTGTAAATACGATTTATTCATTGTTAGCATTCACTCAATTGTGCTTATCATTTGAAATACGTTAGTTTTTATCACAATGCAAGTCTAAGCTTCGTAATAAAATGTTTGATGATTATTTATGATAAACAATCTTAAACATTCCTTAAATATTACAGATCTATGAATATTTTTCATTATTTAGTTAATTTATAGTCATTGCGTTTTTAGGCAAAAACAGTTGTGATGATCGGACATTTTTAAAATTAGCTGATGGACATGTCTAATTTAAACACGATACATCAATTTGATGTAATTATTGTGGGAAGTGGCGGTGCAGGCCTAAGTTTAGCCCTATCGCTACCAGATCATTTTAATATTGCTGTTTTAGCTAAATCGACGCTGACGGATGCCAGCACATATTATGCCCAAGGTGGTGTTGCTGCCGTCCTCGATAAAACAGATTCCATTGAACAGCATATCAATGACACCATGATTGCCGGTGCGCATTTATGTGAAATGGCGGCGGTAAAACAAACCGTTGAAGGTGGTAAATCTTCTGTCGATTTTCTACTGAATCAGGGTGTGCAATTTACTTTAGACGAACAAGAACAGTTACATCTGACACGTGAAGGTGGTCACTCTCAACGGCGGATTATCCATGCAGCAGATGCCACAGGTCGTGCTATTTCCACAACATTGGTTGAACGTGCGCAAGAAAAAGCCAATATTCATATTTTTGAAAATTTTATTGCAATCGATTTAATCACCGCACAAAAATTAAATCCTGAAACTGAAAACCGTGCTCTCGGTCTGTATGCTTTAGATGAAAAAACCGAAAAAGTACATACCTTTTTAGCACCCTTCACTACCCTTGCCTGTGGTGGTGCCATGAAAGCATATTTATATACATCAAATCCCGACATTGCGACGGGTGATGGTATTGCCATGGCGTATCGTGCAGGCTGCCGTGTTGCCAATATGGAGTTTAACCAATTCCATCCAACCTGCTTATATCATCCTCAAGCTCGCTCTTTCTTAATTACCGAAGCGATGCGTGGCGAAGGTGCCTATTTACGTCTTCCAGATGGTGAACGCTTTATGCTGCGCTTTGATGAGCGTGCCGAATTAGCACCACGCGATATCGTAGCGCGCGCGATTGATTATGAAATCAAACGTCTAGGAATCCGTCATGTTTGGCTTGATATCACCCATAAACCTGCAGAATTTGTCAAAGAACATTTTCCAACATTGTATGCACGCTTAATGGAACTCGGTATTGATATTACCAAAGAAATGATTCCGGTGGTTCCGGCAGCACACTACACCTGTGGTGGCGTTGTGGTCGATGAAAACAGTCAGACCGATGTTCCAGGCCTATATGCCATTGGGGAAACCTCTTATACCGGCCTACATGGTGCAAACCGTATGGCGAGTAACTCCTTACTGGAATGTTTTGTCTATGGTATGAGTGCTTCAGCACATATCACAGCACAGCATCAAGGAACTTATCAGGCGCCTCATGTCCCAGAATGGGATGACTCGCAAGTGACCAACCCTGATGAAGACGTGGTAATTTTGCAAAATTGGGACGAGCTTCGCCAAACCATGTGGAACTACGTGGGTATTGTCAGAACAACCAAGCGCCTCCAACGTGCCCTACACCGCATTGAAATGCTTAAGCGTGAAATCACCGAGTATTACCAAGATTACCAAGTCAGTAAAAATCTGATTGAACTCCGTAACTTAGTATTGGTATCAGAAATGATTGTGCGCTGTGCAATGGAACGTAAAGAGTCTCGTGGTCTGCATTTCACTTTAGACTATCCTGAACAAGCAGACGAACTACGTAAAACGGTGTTAAGTCCACCCGATTTCACGGTTGATTGCCCTGTAGTTAATACTGAGTTAGTCTCTTAAAACTTTTAAATTAAAAAAGAAGCCGCACATGATGTCGGCTTTTTTTTGATTTTACTACCCATAAATATGTAATGCCGCTTTGAAAGTTTCTAAGTGCAGATTTACAAGATCATTCATATTTTGATAGCCCCCAGCCAATACAAACATCAGCGGAATATCTGCACGTTTAGCCAAATTGAAGACCATTTCTTCGCGTTTCTGTATCAAAGCGGTGCTAAACCATGATGAACCAAAAGGGTCAGCTTGATGACAATCCATCCCTGCTTGATAAATAATTAAATCTGCACCCCATGCTTTAGCTTGCTGTATTCCTTCATGTATAGCCAAAGTATATTGTGCGAAATTTCCACGATCTTTATGCACATGCCGAGTTAAAGAACGTTCATAAGTAGGACAACCAAAATGTAGCCCATAAATACTAAAATTAAAAAGGTTATCTAACCGTCTAGTAAACTCAGCTGTGCCATTCCCCCCATGTTGATCGCAATCGAGTACAAAGATTTTTTTATTCGGATTCTGCTGTGCCACCAAAGCCAAACCATTGAATGTGCAAAATGATCCGCCATATTCATACACTGCATGATGAAAACCCTGTGCAACATTTGCTGCAATGCCTTTTTGCAAAGCCATTTCTGCTGCCATCAACTGCCCTGCATTTATTCTCAGCACGGCATCTCGAAGCTGAGTATTCCAAGGCTTAAAACCTGAAAAGGTCGCAAGCTTAGTGGGCTGCCCTGTCATAAATGCGTCCACATAAGCAGGATCATGCACTTGGCTTAAAATTTCAGCGTCAATACACTCAGGTTCGTGTATTCGGATGTTCTGCCATTGTTCTAAAGCTGTTCCAACTGCTAATAATTTTTCCATACTATTGGTATGGGTATGAGCAAAATATTTTGGCGAAAAGCATACATCTAACATGATGGAAACACTCAAAGTTGCGCTATTGCCACATCTATTAATTGCTGAAGCTCAGTCGTACCTGGACTATACAGACCATTATCCACTTGCTGCTGAAAATGCGTACTGAATGCACGTTTTCGATTTTGTGGCGACACAGCCAAAGTCGTTAAGCGTAAAAACCACCAACCAGAAATGGCCTGATAAGGAATCACAAAACCTTTAAACTCACGATTTTGTCGTTTTTCAACTAATTGTTCTGGATCATAATCGACGGAAAAAAGTGAACCCGCTGGAATACGAACACCATTCATGAGTACAGGTTTCAAGCTGATACAAGAATGGTTATCCCCCATATTTAACTTTTCCATAAATAAGGGCTGACCGTATTCATCTACAAAAATATTAATTTCACCGCTACGTAATACACGTCGATGTGCAATTTTCAAAAAGAAATTTTCAGCCATTGGACATGAGCCAACTTTTGGCTTATCAACCAGTGCTTGCACTTCAACAATTTGGTTTTCAATCGAGGATTTTGGCAAAATCACATCTTCAATCAAGGAACAAATAAGCTGACTTTCTTCCAAATTTGCATGTTGCTGGATTTGACGCAAACTTTTTTGAAGATGTAATTCTTTCTGTAAAACCTCGTAAAAGCCTGGGGATTGTTTCAATTGCTGAATATTTTGATTTAAATTTTGATTTAAATCTAGATGACGCCAACTAGACAAATCTAAATGATAAGCACGACTATGATCTAAAATTTTGCGTAAACCATGCGTGTCATATTGATCAAAAAGTTTGAGATCTTGAAATTCATGTGATGCACGCGGCACATTAATATATTCAGCTAACACACGTGTGGCTTGGGTATAGCCACAGCCACGTCGTTCAGTTTGATGTGAGTAATGCTCATTCAACATTTCTGTCAATTTTTCTGACAAAGGATATGCATGCTCCTGAAAGAGCCGAACAACTTCATGTGCAGTAGCAGTCATGTATTTAACCAATCAAATCTGTGATTCAATTATAGATTTAAAATAACACTTATGAGTTGATTGATTTCCACTAAGCTCTTGAAATTATGCAAATAAAAATACACTACGCAGAAAATTCACCAACCAATGCACAATTTATTTAGACAGACTGCTGCATTTTAATCCAATCTAATGGATCAACTGCATATTTTCAGTTCAATGTCGCTGCGGAGGAATCGAATAACTCCCTGTTATATGTGCAACAGGCTCACCCACACCTGCTGAATACACCAACACCTCACCATAAATTATACTTTTGCCCACTTTCAGCAATCGACACTCGCCTATTAAATCTTGATTGGCTTCGGGTTTTCTTAAAAAATTAATATTCATATTGGTCGTGACCGCCAGTCCTACAATCCCGATCTCCCCCAATATAGCCACATATAGCGCAAAGTCCGCCAAAGTCATCATAGTCGGGCCTGAAACAGTATTGCCAGGCCGCAAATCTTTTTCAGTCACATGCCAAATTAAAGTGGCAGCCTTTTCACCAACTTCAACGATAGTGCAATGCTTTAAGCTTGGCGCAAATTCAGTCTTAAGGAAATTGATAATCTCCTGTTTTGTAGCATGCATAAAAAATCATCCATAACTTTTGCTATGAATGATTTTTAAATCAATTGCCTAACAAATACTATGGCATTTTAGATCTGCTGTAGATGCGATAATGCCTGTTGGAAAACATGCTCAGGTGTTTGGGTTGCGTCAAGGCGTTTCATTCGTTCAGGGTGCGTTTGATGAATCTCAGCAAAACCTGATCTTACTTTCTCAAAGAAAGTTGCTTTCTCTTGTTCAAAACGGTCTAAAGCACCACGCTCTCTTGCTCTTAACATTCCTGTTTCAATCGGTGCATCAAGCCAAAAAGTAATATCCGGTATACGCGCAACAAAACTTGCATTTAAGACATTGAGCTTGTCACGATCTAAACCACGTCCTGCACATTGATAAGCAAAACTCGAATCGGCAAAACGATCACATAAAACGATTTTACCTTCTGCCAATGCAGGTAAAATCACGCGCGCCAAATGCTGTGCGCGTGCAGCATACATAAGTAACAACTCTGTATCATCACTCATTGCTTCATCATGATTGACGGCCAGAAGTAATGCACGAATTTGTTCAGCCATAGGTGTACCACCCGGCTCACGTGTAAGTACGACATTTTTACCCAAATTTTGGAAATGATCATGTAATTTACGAATGAGTGTAGTTTTACCCACACCTTCCGTGCCTTCAAAACTAATAAACATGCTCACTCCTTAGTTTTTCGCACGAATTACAGATAAATACTCTTGTACCGCTCGGTTATGGTCTGACAAATTACTGCTAAATTTATGACCACCGTTACCTGTAGCCACGAAATAGATGTTATTTGACGCATCTGGATGCATCGCGGCTTCAATAGCTTTTTGACTTGGCAAAGCAATCGGTGTAGGCGGTAAGCCGTTGATCGTATACGTATTATACGCTGTAGGTGTACGTAGATCTTGGCGAGTGATATTACCTTGGTATTTATCGCCCATGCCATAAATAACCGTAGGGTCTGTTTGTAAACGCATGCCTTGTTGTAAACGACGGACAAACACACCTGATACTTGCTCTAACTCACGATCAAGACTGGTTTCTTTTTCAATAATCGATGCCATGATCAAGGCTTCATATTTATCTTTATAAGGTAAATTTTGAGCTCGATTATTCCAAGCCTGATCTAATGCTTTGATTTGTCGGTTATACAAATCCTTCAAAATTTTGCGATCAGACTCGCCTTTTGCAAAGAAATAAGTATTCGGAGCAAATAAACCTTCTGGGTGTGAATAAGGAATACCTAGTTCCTGCAAAATCTTTGAATAAGGCAGATTGCTAATGTCATGCGTTACCAATGGGTCATTTTTTAAAGCATCAATGAGTTGCTTAAATGTCGTCCCTTCGATCACTAAAATTCGATTCATTTGCGCATTTTCAGAGTTAGAAATCAGTTTCATGACTTCACGTACGCTCATGCCTTCATGGATTTCATATACACCCGCTTTCAAGGTGTCATTGATCATGAATTTTTGGTACAACTTCAAAATAATAGGAAAATGAACTTGTTTCTCTTTGGCCAGTCGGTCAATAAATCCTGAATAGGTATCCCCTGCACCAATCGCCAACATTTGCTTTTTGCCTTCCACAGGATAGGCTTTAAATAAACTCGACCACAGTAAGATCGCCGCAAGTACAACGATACCAAGTAGCACAACCAAACATGCTTTAAATGGAAAACCTGCTTTGGCAGATTTTTTCTTATTTGTTTTTTTAGACGCGGTGGACATATTAACGAATCTGACTTAATTGAAGTGTTCGGAAAAGTTCAATACAAGCTTGAACATCTAACTCAACTCCATTCAGAGTTGATGCAATTTTCATGGGACTTAAAGCATTGCAGAAAAAAACACTCTGAAAATGCGTAATTTCATCCATATTGACGTGACGTTGAGTACATGGAATCTGATGCTGCTGCATCCGTTTTAAAATTTCTGCACGCATGACACCATGCACGCCATTATAACGAAGTTCGGGCGTAATCCATCCTTCATTTGTACGAATAAAACAATTACTGCTCACACCTTCGACAACTGTACCTTGCACATCCGTCACCAAAGCTTCCCCCCATGGGGTTTGATCCAACTCTGCTTTGAGCATGACTTGTTCTAATCGATTTAAGGACTTCAAGCCCACCAAACTTGGCATGGTTAACCCAATGGCTTGATGTAATACACCACTTTCGACATTTTCGTACTCAAAATCTGCAACAGCTTTGGGGTAATAAAACACCCAAACATCTGCTGGATGCTCAGGTAAACTATAGCCACGCTGACCGATACCACGACTCAACACGATTTTCAAAGTGCCATTGACGACATCTTGTTTACGTAACAATTTTAGAGTGTCTTCAATGAGGCTTAAATCTGCATTTAGCTTTAATCGCTCATTACTCAGTTTTAATCGTGCAATATGCAAAGCTAAAAGTTCTATTTGTCCTTGGCGAATACGTGCCGTGCTAAAACAGCCATCGCCATAGTGAAAGGCTCGATCAAGTAAATCAACTTGTTCTATTTGCTGCGCATTTTTAAAACACTGCATACGTCGTCATCCCAATTACATCTCTTTATTTTAAAAAATAATCGTTCAGCATATATTTCTTTTTTGTTCATATTAAATTCTTTTTTAATTATTTTTTCTGCATAAAAACTACAGATATTCTTGCCTCATCCAACAAAACATGTATAAAAATTGAGGACAACATGAATCTATCTAAATTAAAACTTGGAGTTTTGGCTGCATTCATTTCTGCCACAGCATTCAGTGCATCTGCCAAAGATTTCTTAAATGTGTCATATGATCCAACCCGTGAATTGTATGACAACTTCAATAAAGACTTTAGTGTTTACTGGAAAAAAACCACAGGCCAAGACATTAACTTTAAACAATCTCATGGTGGATCAGGTAAACAGGCTCGTGCAGTTATTGATGGTCTAGATGCCGATGTCGTCACTTTGGCCTTGGCTGCAGATATTGATGAAATTGCTGCACGTGGTTTAGTTGCAAAAGACTGGCAAAAGAAATTCCCACAAAACTCAACGCCATATACATCGACCATTGTGTTCTTAGTGCATAAAGGCAACCCGAAAGGCATTAAAGACTGGGGCGATTTAATTAAACCAGGTGTCGACATTATTACCCCGAACCCAAAAACATCGGGCGGTGCGCGTTGGAACTATTTAGCAGCGTGGGCTTGGGCCAAACATCAAGCAGGTGGTAATGATACAAAAGCCCAAGAATTTGTCCGCCAAATCTATAAGCAAACCAAAGTCCTCGACTCAGGCGCACGTGGTGCAACAACTACATTCGCTGAACGTGGTATTGGTGACGTGTTATTGGCTTGGGAAAATGAAGCACATTTGGCAGTTCGTGAACAGCCGGGTAAGTTTGAGATCGTGACCCCTTCACTTTCTATCTTGGCCGAGCCGCCTGTTGCGATAGTAGAAAAAAATGCCAAGAAGGATGGCAATGAAAATTTAGCCAAAGCGTATTTAAATTATCTGTACTCACCTGCAGGTCAAACCATTGCAGCACAGAACTATTATCGTCCACGTAATGCTGCGGTACTGGCAAAATATAAAAATGTTTTTAAACCTTTAAAATTAGTGACTATTGATAAAGAGTTTGGCGGTTGGAGCAAAGTACAGAAAAAACATTTTGAAAATGGTGGTGTCTTTGATCAAATCGTGAAGATCAATAGATCTCTTTCATAAATCAAAAAACGATCTTCTTTTTGGTTAATATTTGCACTCCGGATTTCTTAGCATTCGTGCATAATCTGCGGATGAAATACATCGATTCAAACAAGCTTTCTGATCCT
>NZ_VOZI01000012.1:0-130544 GCF_013419835.1 Acinetobacter sp. YH12052 | reverse complement strand
TGAAAACCTTCAAAATTCTTGCTGAGCGATATCGCAATCGAGGCAAAAGACTAGCATTAAGATTCAATCTAATTGCTGGAATTTATAACTTGGAGCTGAGTGAAAAATGACTTATGAAAGAAATCTATTTTCAATCTCCTTAAAAATTGATGCTGCTTCTGTATAATATCCTTGCTCTAATCGAACTCTTCCTACATTATAAATAGCTGGAATATAATTTTCATTTCCAGCTTCAGCATAATATTTTAATGCAGAATCTAAATTTTTATCGACATAAATTCCATTCTCATAAAAATTCCCAAGCTCATTTTTAGCATAACTACTAATATTATTTACGTTTTCTAAAGTTAATAATTTTTTATATGCTTTTTCATACTTTTTCTTTTCAAGCAGACCTTTATACTCATTCAAAATATTTTTTTCTTGCTGTTCGGATAAAATTAATGGTTCAGATGAGCTTGATGAACAAGAGCTTAAAAAAAATACTATAACTAAAGGTAAAAAATATAATCTAAAGTTCATAACTAATCCGTGAATTCAATATCACTTATTTCTTAATATTTTATAAAAGTCGTTTAAACCTAATAACAGATTAAACTTACAATATTCTAATTAATCAAATTTAAACACGTATAAAATTCGCAATATACTTTTAATAATAAAATAAGGGCTGATAAATCAGCCCTTATTTTCAACTACTTAATCAATTAAGACAATTGAGCAGCAGCAATTTTCTTAGTATCAACATCTTTAGAAGCGTCAGTATAGTCGCTCATTTTGTCGAAGCTTAAGTATTGGTAGATGTCAGCAGACATGCTATCAATTTGAGCTGCGTATTCTTGGTACTCAGCTGGAGTTGGTAATTTACCAAGTACAGCAGCAACAGAAGCAAGCTCAGCAGAAGCTAAGTAAACGTTCGCACCTTGACCTAGACGGTTCGGGAAGTTACGAGTAGAAGTCGATACACAAGTAGTGTTCGGAGCTACACGTGCTTGGTTACCCATACATAATGAACAACCTGGCATTTCTGTACGAGCGCCAGCTTTACCATAGATGTTGTAGAAACCTTCTTCCATCAATTGACGTTCGTCCATACGAGTTGGAGGAGCCAACCATAGACGAGTAGATAAAGAACCACCAGGAACTTTGTCTAGAAGTTTACCAGCCGCACGGAAGTGACCAATGTTAGTCATACATGAACCAACGAATACTTCGTCAATTTTTGTACCAGCAACGTCAGAAAGCAATTTAGCGTCATCTGGGTCGTTCGGGCAGCAAAGAACTGGTTCAGTAATTGTAGAAAGGTCAATTTCATACACTTTAGTGTATTCAGCATCTGGATCTGCTTTGATTAGGCTTGGGTTCGCTAACCATTTCTCCATGTTTTCTACACGGCGCGCCATAGTACGAGCATCGCCATAACCTTCAGAAATCATCCATTTCAACATAGTAATGTTTGATTTAAGGTATTCAGCAACTTTCTCTTCAGAAAGCGTGATAGAACAACCAGCAGCTGAACGTTCAGCAGATGCGTCAGAAAGTTCGAACGCTTGCTCAACAGTAAGGTCCGTTTCCATTTCTGTAAGGTCGATCTCAAGGATACGACCAGAGAAGATGTTCTTCTTACCTTTTTTCTCTACAGTTAAGTCGCCTTGTTGAATCGCAACGTAAGGAATCGCATGTACTAGGTCACGTAGAGTGATACCAGGTTGCATTTTACCTTTGAACTTAACAAGAACAGACTCAGGCATGTCTAGTGGCATAACGCCAGTTGCAGCAGCAAACGCTACAAGACCAGAACCCGCTGGGAAAGAAATACCGATTGGGAAACGAGTATGTGAGTCACCGCCAGTACCTACTGTATCTGGAAGAAGCATACGGTTTAACCAAGAGTGAATAATACCGTCACCTGGACGTAGTGATACACCACCACGGTTCATGATGAAATCAGGAAGCGAGTGTTGCATTTGAACGTCAACTGGTTTTGGATACGCAGCTGTGTGACAGAAAGATTGCATAACTAGGTCAGCAGAGAAGCCTAGGCAAGCAAGATCTTTAAGTTCGTCACGAGTCATTGGACCTGTTGTATCTTGAGAACCAACAGTCGTCATCTTAGGTTCGCAGTAAGTACCTGGAAGTACACCTTGACCTTCAGGAAGACCACAAGCGCGACCAACCATTTTTTGAGCTTGAGTGAAGCCTTTACCAGTAGCTGCAGGTTGAACTGGAGTACGGAATAAAGTTGAAGGTGCAAGACCAAGAGCTTCACGAGCTTTAGTTGTTAAACCACGTCCAACGATAAGGTTGATACGGCCACCAGCACGTACTTCGTCTAGAAGAACTGGAGTTTTAAGTTCAGATTCAGCGATTTGAGCGCCGTCTTTGAACGCAGTAACTTTAGCAGCAGCGTGGTCGATTTTAAGCGTGATTTCGTCGCCCATGTTCATGTTTTGAACATCGATTTCTACTGGCAATGCACCAGCATCTTCCATTGTGTTGAAGAAAATCGGAGCGATTTTAGAACCTAAGCAGTAACCACCGTCTTTTTTGTTCGGGATGTGAGCAATTTCGTCACCGAAGAACCAAAGTACAGAGTTAGTTGCTGACTTACGGCTTGAACCAGTACCAACAACGTCACCTACGTAAGCAACTTGGTTGCCTTTCGCGATAAGGTCTTTAATTTGGTTAAGTGGACCAACTTCACCAGGAACTTCTGGGTTGATACCGTCACGTACGTTTTTAAGCATTGCGTTAGCGTGTAACGGAATGTCTGGACGGCTCCACGCGTCTTGTGCAGGTGACAAGTCGTCTGTGTTAGTTTCGCCAGTTACTTTGAAAACTGTAAGTTTAATTTCTTCAGGAACATCTTTACGGCTAGTGAACCATTCAGCGTCAGCCCAAGATTGCATAACTGCTTGTGCATTTGCATTGCCCGCTTTTGCTTTATCAGCAACGTCGTGGAACGCATCAAATACAAGAAGAGTTTTCTTAAGTGCGTCAGCAGCTAATTCAGCAAGCTCTGCATCATCAAGAAGTGCAACTAAAGGAGCAACGTTATAACCACCAAGCATAGTACCTAGTAGGTAAACCGCACGTTCTTTAGTTACTAGTGGAGAAGTCGCTTCGCCTTTTGCCAAAGCAGCTAAGAAAGCAGCTTTAACGTATGCAGCTTGGTCAACACCCGCTGGAACACGGTTTTCTAGTAAATCAACTAAAAATGCTTCTTCGCCAGCTGGTGGGTTTTTTAATAATTCAACTAATGCAGCTGTTTGAGCATCGTCAAGTGGCTTCGGTGGGACTCCGAGTGCGGCACGTTCTTCAACGTGTTGGCGGTAAGCTTCTAGCACGGTGTTATTCCTCTTTTTTAAAAAATTATTTACGCATTCCTGCTTTAAATAAAGCTACGCAAATAATATGGACTGCTAAATTTTACTAAAATTCCAGTTAAAAGTTAATGCACTACAAGTGTTTCTTCGTGATGCCCGTTATTTTATAAATAAATGATCCTCATATCGTTTATACATTAAGCAAAATCAATACTTAGAACACGCTTTTCTTGCGCATATTAACTTTTGACTAAAATTAACCATCAAAAAAAAGGCAACTAAATGTTGCCTGTTTTTATCTGTATTAGATATTCCACCTTAGTGGACAGTGGTTGCAGTGATATATTGCTGAAGTTCTGCTCGATCGCCTGTAAATCTGAGGCACCATTCGTCCTGACATGTGGTTTGATGTTGATTACTTGCAAAGCTGATATCGACCAAATAGCGTTGAGAAAATGCATCTACTTTTTGGCGTAAAGTGACTTTATCTCCAATGCTGAGCACGTAGTTCCCACCACCGATAATTGCTACGCCTTGTTCATCTTCTAGGAGTAGATCTGAGTGATGCATATAACCGATAACGTCCATATTCTACTCCTCTACTGTTTTTTTATTCTCCATTTCATTATTCATTAAAAAGATTTGCTTTTCTATATTTATGATTTAGCAAGTTGTCACAATTTGTATTTCGCTTTGGTTAGGCTATTTTAAATGTTTGAGTATCTCGTGTTTAAAATACCCCTAAGAGAAATAGGCATCGGCGAAATGCATGAACTCCATCATATGGTTAAAAGAATTGCTACCCTTGTAACTACTCGCTGATGAATACAACGGGGTTTGCTTTACGCATTTTCTCGCATAAAAAAACCGTTCCTTAGAACGGTTTGTAATCTGGCATTTCGGTATGCGGTGTTGCGATACATTTTTCAGTAAACTCAACACGAATTTTTTCACGTGCTTTTTCAACATCAGCATTAATCTCAGCTTGTGGCAAGGCATAGACTTCATCAATGATGTTCAGGATAAATCCTTTGGTGGTTTCATCCTCAATCTTGCTGGCATGCTCAATTGCTTTGTCTTTTTCAATTGCATTTTGACGATCTAACATAATCGTACGTGCAGCATTACCTACACTGCGGCAGTAACCCTGCCATTGCTCTTCAGGGGTTAATGGTTTTTTCTCAGCACAGCCGACCAAAGCCACCATAACGGATAAAGCAAATAACTTTTTCATGAACTTCTCCTTACGAGGGGCAATATAAAAGATCGTAATGGATTTGTCATTTAAATTAGTCGCAACCGAACAAACAAAAAAAGCCCTTTCGGGCCTTTTTTATAAGTTTGCATTAACCACAAGTTGCTTGAATAATCTTTTGATTGATTGGATTTACAGTAACAGTTACGCGCTCTACACGATAATCCATTGTCACAGGCTGCCCAGGTTTGACTAGACGGACAATTTGAGCTTGGCTAATCGCCTTGATCTGATCTTCTGTCAATTTTGCTTGACCAATCAGAGTGTTGGCCTTTTCAGGTACACATTGGGTCTGACTACTACGGAATAATGCCCATTCTTCAACCACTTGCCCGTTTGGCAGATGGCAATACCCCACCTGACCATTTGCTTCATCACGAATCTCAAGTTTACCTTTTTGCTCTACACAATATTGGCTGGCTGGATTTGCTATACCAATTTTTTCTGGCATATTTTCAGTTTGCTGTGTTGTGCTACAACCCGCCATAAGTGCTGTCAGTGCAACTAAAATCCATATATTTTTCATCATGTCTATTTCTGAATATAAAAATTTAACTTATCAAGTTTGTGGTAAATAAACGAGTTGTTTATTGCAGTTTTTAGCAAGCACTCTTTTTCTGTGATTGGGTGTGATATCCAAATTGGGCAACAACACATCCATTGTTCAATAATTAGGAAATCCATGAAAGAAGAATAAAGGATTAAGCTGTATTGGGTTATGAAACCCGTTAAAAACCATTGCTGAACGTTGTCGGGGTAACAAACTAGGATAGAGATTCTATTTAATTGCTGGAATCTATAATTTGGAACTGCGTAAAAATGACTTATAAAAGAGGTCTATTAATTGAGTAAGATATAATCTTACTTCAACAAAGTTATACATAAGTTACTAACATGCTTAATATTTCAGCTCAATCTTAGATTTTTTTCGACTTAATGCTATGACCGAGATTTATCGACATCTAAACCCAAATATATTAAGGCCAATGATTTCGACAAGACTGAAGTATCTATTACGCTCACAATATTTAGTTTTGCTGCGCTAAAAAAGCTTGAATCGCCTGCTGTGCAATTTCTGCATCCTGAAATGACTTTACCCCAGACACGCCCATTGCACCCACCAACTGCCCTTCGTACATAATCGGCTCACCGCCTTCCAGCATGCCTGAAAAGGTATCCATGGTCAGAAAACCCATCTGACCGCCTTTAATAATGTCTTCAAATAACTTTGAAGGACGGCGGCTAATCGCAGAACATTTGGCTTTTTCCAAACATAAATTTGCTGTCATTGGCGATGTGCCATCCATACGTTTCATTGCCAACAAATTGCTTGTCTCATCCGTAACCGCAATGCTGACATTAAAACCATTTTCGACTGCATAAGCATGTGCTGTGTTTAGTAAAAATTCTGCATCTGCCAAAGTTAAATAATGCTTGGTTTTCATTTAAAAATCCTTTTCTTAAAAAGCTGAACTTAAAACAACAAAAAAGCCCACAGCAGGCTGCGGGCTTTATTCTAAAGCAGAATTTACCGATTTAAATGAAAATTACTTCATTTCTGCAAAAACTTCTTTCGCCATTTCAATGGTAAATGCAATATCTTCATCGCTATGCGCGCTTGAGAAGAAACCGGCTTCAAATGCTGAAGGTGCTAAGTTTACACCGCGCTGTAACATGCCGTGGAAGAATGTACGGAATGCATCTACATCACATTTCAAAATTGAATCAAAACCTGTGATTTCAGTTTGATCTGTAAAGTAAATACCAAACATACCGCCCACTTGCTGAGTAAAGAACGGAATGCCCGCTTCGTCTGCAACAGCTTGTAAACCAGCAAGCAAACCTGCCAATTTTTCAGTCAAAGTTTCATAGAAGCCCGGCTTACGCAGATGTTTAAACATCTCAATACCGGCACGCATCGCAAGCGGGTTGCCTGATAGTGTACCTGCTTGATATACCTTGCCCAGTGGGGCGATGCATTCCATCACTTCGCGCTTACCACCAAATGCACCCACAGGTAGGCCAGCACCAATAATTTTACCTAAAGTGGTTAAATCAGGTGTTACGCCATAATGCGCTTGCGCACCGCCAAGACCGACACGGAAACCTGTCATTACTTCATCAATGATAAAGACCGAACCATGTTCATCACATACATCACGGATCGCTTGTAAGAAACCCTCAATCGGTTTCACCAAGTTCATGTTGCCTGCAACTGGCTCGACAATTACACCTGCAATTTCCGAACCGAATTTTGCAAAGCATTCTTTCAGCATGGCGATGTCATTGTATGGCAGTGTTAAAGTGTGTTTGGCAAAATCAGCCGGAACACCTGCAGAAGTTGCTTCACCCTCACCCTTTGTCAACAAGCCTGAGCCTGCTTTCACTAAAAGCGAATCTGAGTGACCGTGGTAGCAGCCTTCAAATTTTACAATCTTGTCACGGCCAGTGTAGCCACGAGCAAGACGAATTGCTGTCATGGTTGCTTCTGTCCCTGAGTTGGTCATACGCACCAGCTCAATAGACGGCATAATTTCGCAAATAATATCCGCCAATGTCGTTTCATGCACAGTTGGCGCACCAAAACTTAAACCATCAACAGCCGCTTCTTGAACCGCTTTAATAATGTCGGGCTGCGCATGACCTAAAATCATTGGGCCCCAAGAGCCGACATAGTCGACATAGCGTTTTCCGTCTACGTCATAGAGATATGCGCCTTGCGCTTTTTCGATAAATACCGGTGTACCGCCTACACCATTGAATGCACGTACAGGAGAGTTTACGCCGCCAGGAATATGCTTGCTGGCTTGTTTAAATAATTGTTCTTGCTTAGCAGATAAGCTCATAAAAATTCTCTACTTATTCAATCTAAAAAATAAAATTAAGCTTGTTCAGCAAAAAGCTCAGACCATTCATAAACACGACTGCTGACAGCAGACATTGAACGACCTAATACATCACTAATCACAGCACAAAGATCAGCACCTGCTTCAATGACTTCTGCTGAATTTTCTACAGTTAAACCACCAATTGCACAAATAGGTACATTTAGTTTCGCTTTGGCTTGTTTTAGCGTTTCTAAGCCAATATTGCCTGCTTCAGGCTTAGTTTCAGTTGCAAAAATGGCACCAAAAGCCACATAGTTTGCACCGTCTGCAATTGCCTGCTCAGCCAGTTCTAAAGAGTTATTGCAGCTTCGACCGATCAAAACATTTTTAGGTAAGCATGCTACAGCTTCAGCAATTGAACCGTCATCTTGCCCTAAATGGACACCCACACCATATTGAACTGCGGTTTCTAAATCGTCATTAATAACAAAAGGCACTTTGTACTGATTACACATATTTTTCATGTATTCAATTTCATAAGCCTGATCTTCCTTTGCCACTTTTTTACGACGATATTGCAAAACAGCAACTTCATAAGTTGCCATCGCGCCTTCAAGCTTGGCTAAAAGCAATTCGATAGGATCATCATTGGTAATGAGGTATAAACCACGCATAGTTCAATCACAACTTAAAACTTTTGAATATTATAGCGATTAGGTCTATGAAATGTTGCTTGGGGCATAAAATTTTAATGCTTTGCCGCTGAGAAAGTTATATTCCTTTTCACAGGACTGCTTATATAAATGTTTAATTGAATTGTCTGTAAAAAATGGAAAAATCACTATTTTTAGGTATAGAACAAAACTGATACAAATTATTTAATACTGCAACAGAAGAACACAAAACGCAGCGCATAAAAACACAACACTTTATAAAAATAAAAATAAAAATGTGTAACCTATTAGACTTTTTGGTGCTTGGTAAGAAACGTTTTGGGGAGCGTTCAGAGCATCAAAAAGTCTAGCCTATTTTATTAAAATTTTTATTATTATATTTTTCAAACAATAGAACTTTTCTAAGGCCATAAAAAAAGCCTAGAGAAGGTCACTCTAGGCTCGGAAAACTGGGGTTTATCGACTTTTCATCTTATAGACAGGAAGTAAATAAACAATATGAACATTATTAGACTAATCACTCTAATTTTGCAAGTCATTTACTCAAAAAAATCACACCTAGATCCATAAAAATTAAACGTTTGATTAATAAATAATTAACTATCAATCTTATCTAAATTACGGTCTTTTAAGCTTAAGTTCCCCTTCACAATATCAGACAGCATGCGCCAATCGGAAATAAAACTGTACAAAGGTTGCTTGAAACTTGCTGGCTTGTTTTTTTCAAAGAAAAAATGTCCGACCCATGCACAGGCATAGCCTGAAACCAGGCCATAAGCAAAATACTTCGGTTGTTTTTTTAAAATTGCTTTTGCGAAGAAATAGAGTCCTATACTGCTGCCTGTGGCATGTAAACGTCGACTCATGATATTTCGATGTTCAGTCAAATAAAATCGATAAAATTGCGAATAGTCACGAATAGGCAACTGAAATTCGGGCTTTAAATCTCGATTAAACTCGGGTTGTACTTGTGAATTCATTTTGTGCTCATCCTGAACTTATTTTAATCAACATAGCTCAAAACTCGCCCACTTTAAAGGCGTAAAATTTTATTTTGATCCCATGAAAGTCGAACCATTGTGAATTATACAATTGATGGAATATCCATCTTTTAAAACTTTTATTAGTCCAAAAGCAGAGTTTTCAAATCCGTCAAGTCTTTCTTCTCAACTGTTTTTCGCTACAATCGATACGCGTTTAGCTCATAGAAAATGTACGCGCATTTTAGTTTTTCATTTTTATAAAAATTTAAAGATCGCTTCATGCCAGATCATGAAGTTTTGACATCAGGACAGAAAACCATGGTTGAAGTTGAATTAAAGTTCCAGATTCCAGAAGCACGTCGAACTGCATTATTAAAGGCACTCGATCCAAAAAAATCTGAACAAATTCAACTTAAAGCTAAATATTTTGATACCCCAGATCGACAAATGGCACAGCAGCATGCAGCCTTGCGTCAACGTTTAGAAGGAACCCGCTGGATTCAAACCCTGAAAGCTGCAGGTAAAAGCCACATTGAACGCTTTGAGCATAACTTAGATTTGGGTGAACTTGAACAAGCTCCTGCCCTAGATTTATCTGTTTATAGTAATGAAGCTGAAGTTCAATCAGTTTTAAAAACCACTTTAGGCGATCAGCAAGATTCACTACAACTTCAGTTTGAAACCGACATTCTGAGAACTTATCGCGTCATAGAGTTTGAAGACGCCAAAATCGAAGTTAGCTTAGATATCGGCTGTATCCGCAGCAACAGTACAGAAACAGAAGTTCACGAAGTTGAATTTGAACTGAAAAGCGGCTCTATTCAATCGCTCCTTGCCTTTAGTTTTGAATGGGTTAAAAAGTACCATTTGTGGTTAGACGTTCGAAGTAAAGCCGAAATTGGCAACTTGTTGGCATTGAGTCAAACTGTGAGTCCAGCAGTTGAGGCTAAAGAATTTCAACTCAGTAAAAAAGACACTGCCGCAAAAAACTTACGACTTTTAATTGCACAGGAAATGCAGCACCTTCTGCCTAATATTGCCGCAATTTCTGCAGGTGTTGCTCAAGCTGAGCACATTACACAAGCTCAGAAAGCACTCCATCATCTACAATTAACCATTTCGCTGTTTAAAGATTGGAACAGCGATATCGTTGAAAAATGGGCTGTGCAATTAGGCGCATTTAAGCAGCAGTTTGAACAATTACACCATTTTGAGCACATGCAAAATACCTTGGGTGGCTTTTTACAAAACCCAACGACCTCAGAAAATTTAACCAAAGATATTTTGTATGCCAAAGAGAAGTTAGGCAATTTGGTTAAATCGACTCAAAATGTGCATCATTATCTTGAGCTTTTAATGTTTAGTTTGAAAGTCGATGATGCACCGCAGCAGCATGATTTTAAATGGCATGCTCAAACAACCCTGCAAAACCAATATAAAGCCCTGCAAGAGGCTTTAAATGATGCCGACATTAACAATTTTGAAAGCTTAGATGTGCTTTCTCAGCGCATACAAGAGCTTAAATTTAGCTTCCCAATTTTGACGTCGATTTACGATGTAAAAAATTTGCAGAAATACAGTAAAGCGCTTAATGATGCACAAGTCGCGGCACAGGAATACCAAGTCCTATCTTCTTCTGCACAATATATTCAGCAAACAGAGCTGGAAGCTAGCGATTGGTTTGTTCTCGGCTGGTTGACTGCTAAACAAGAGGTCTATGCAGATAAACTTTTAGAAGCGACAGAACAATTCCTTGTCAGTCGAAAACTCATTAAGTAAAATCCAAAAGGGAGATTCAATGCGTCTCCTTTTTTATTTGCATCCCACAGTTTGATATGGATATTCATTTGTTGAACATTCATATTCAAAGTTAGCTATTTTCAATTCATCATTTCTTCATTTTGACTCAGTTACATTGAAATATTTTGAGAAGCTATTATTTTTGTTTTCTGGATAAAAACTTTTAAAATAAGCTATCTGAAAAATTAGATTCAGGGTGGTTTTATGTTGAAAAGTCACAGACCTGTAATTCATCCCCTATTTTCATTTTCACTTATTTTTATCCTTTTCCCATTACTAAGTGCTTGTAGTGAACAACATAAGCCTGTGCAAAGTACCGAATTAAGGCGCACGGCATCCTTACAAGTTGAAAAGCCGCTTTCTCCAACTCAAAACTTTGATCAGACACGACAAACCTTTAAAGTCCTGCGCAATAATAATGAGGACTATGGTGATGAGTCTTACCAAATCAAAACCGATGCTGGCACACTGAGTATTTACAGTATGAACTTGAATCCGCAACAAGGTCAGTTACTGTCAAGCGTCAAGTCTGGAGAGTGTCTAACTCTATCGAGTCAAAGTGACAATTTAATTGCGGTTGACGGTTATATCAGTGTGATGGAATTGGGCGACATTAAAATTCATCCCTGCAAATAAACTTCAATATAGTATTTGCATATCAGTCATTCAAAAAAACTAAGAAAATTGCCTTAAGGCTACACTGCTATTGGGGGTTTAATTCATAATCCATACTGATTTAACCTTGTGCTAATAACCCCCATGATTTCATGGCATTACTCACCATGCGTTGTAATTGTGTCAAGGCCATACCATCACGTGCTTGTATCGTCATCCCTTGCAATAAGGTCATATAAAAATCAGTCAATTGCTCTGCATGAGCCAAACTTTCAATTTCGGCATTTGCCATAGTGGCTATTTTCACATTAGGGCGTGGATTACATAATCCAAAGCATCCTTGTGCAGCGAACTAAATTCACATTCTAAGTAATATCGTCAACATATTTAATTAACTGATGTTACGCGCGTAAAAGTAATTACGCATTTTTAAAATGATTTTTAAGTCTATTCGACGGAGTCTTACATCTAGGGTTTAAATAAAGGGATTAGCCTTCGGCTGGAAGTACTTTTGTTTCGGCAAAATGAGAAGCGAAGCTTCGCAAGGAAACCATCTTGCGGAGCAATGCTCCTCACCGCAAAACTCGTTCACTAGCGTCTACTTATTCAAAGTATCGCAAAAACATCTTTAAATAGATGTAGTTCTGTCTCAAACACTTGCGGATGACGTTGCCGCGTATCGCTCTTTTATTTGAATCAAATGGCGCTTCTGATGTTACTGCGTAACATCAGTAATTAACGATATTTATTAATTAACGATATTTCCCAAAGATTTTCCACGTATTGTTATCTGCTAAAGGGTCACTATAGCTATCGCTACGGGCTTTACGTGGTTTGTCACGGGCATCCACCAATTTAAACTCGTTTTCGACACTAAGTACAATGCCATTCACATAAAAACGAGTACGGGTATAATCACTTTGCCCATGTTGAAATACATAGGTTCTGAGGTCAATAAATTCACGGTGTCCGACCAAGGCTGCAGTGTCATCGCTGTCTAGCCAATGTCGCATCGCTTGAATTTGATCTGCTTCAAACTGCCCACATTTTTCAACCAAACTTGCAATACCACGAAAGGTTTTAGATTCTTTCGCACGTGTTTTGTTGATTCGAATACGATCCACATGAAAATAAAAAAGCGGTAGATTCAAATGACTCGGCAAATGGACTGCATCCAGGACTTCATCTTCCATAAAGGGCTGAAATAATTCCTGAGCACGTTCAATTAAGCCAGTCCACTGCGCATAATATTCGGCTACTTCAGACTGTGTACCATAATAAATGGGCAGCCCTTCTACATTGGCTAAAGTTGAGGGCGGCCAAATATTTTGTCGAAGTAATGCAATATCACTTTTCAGACTTTGCACTGCGATTGCGTCTTGCATGAAGCATTCCATTTTACTTAGGCTATTTTTTAGATTAAGTCAAAGGTTTAGTTTCTGCAAGGCTTTGCCTATAATACTGCATTAGATTTTTATGCTAGGACACATTCATGGTTCAAAAGATTGAAGCTACTGATGTAACCGAAGAAGAAGCGTTGAATGCAGCATTCTTTGAACGTGCGGATGAATTTATTAAACAAGCCAATGAATTTTGTCGTGTTGAAAAAGGTTCTCAAGTTAAACCTGCAGAAATGCGCGGCCAAGTGAGTGCTGCCATGTTATTTGGTACTGCTCGCTTTAATACTTGGGTTGCTGCAAATGGCTTCAAAGATGGCAAAGAAATGCGTGATGCCAAAGACCAAGTGATGTCTTATATTCTTCAACAATTTCAAATGATGCTTGAAGATAATTATGATGAATATTGCGAACAGTTTGAAAACTATCTTCGCTTCCGTCATAACGAAGAATTCCATGCAAATAAGCATGATGACCACCACGATCATCAGCATTAATCAAAAGCCCTTCGGGGCTTTTTTTATACAACTTCTCTTTCACAAAGCTTTGATTTAATATTCAGTCATAACGTTGTATTTTCATCATTCAAACTATTTTCAGTACCTTGCGTATTCGGAAATACAATGAAATACGCAAGAAATGGACATGGTTTTAAGGACAAGGATAGCAATGCAGACGCTCGATTTTGCCATCGTGGATTCACATATACATCAATGGGATCCATACAATACCCCACATGCCGCTTCACTTGCCGTGAAATTATTGGGTAAACATCCCTACTTGCTCGACAAAATGATGCGCTTAGTTAAGCCGCAAGAGTTAATTGACACAGTTGGTTTAACCAAACATGTGACGACACCGTATTTGCCTGAAAATTATAAGCAAGATGCAGGACATTATCTGGTCGATCAAATCGTACATGTAGAAGCGAGCTGGCATGACCATAAAGGCAAAGGGGTGGTTGGTGAAACAAAGTTTATTGAATCTTTAGACTTTAATGCTCAAAAGATTAAACTTGGCGCCATAGTCGGCACTGCAGACCCATGTGACAGTAGTTTTAAGAAAATTCTTAAAATGCATAAACAAGCTTCCCCACATTTTCGTGGCATACGAAAAATGGCAGCTGTACATGAAGACCCAAAAGTTCATGCATGGACCAATGAACCGCATCTCTATACCAATAAAAAATTTATGAAAGGTTTTGAAGCTCTTGCTCAAATGAATTTAAGTTTTGATGCATGGGTTTATTCAGACCAAATTCGTGATTTAACCGCTTTAGCACGTGCTTTCCCTGAAACATCTATCGTTCTGGATCATTTTGGGACACCTGTCGGTGCCTTTGGACCTGTGGGCTCACATACAGGCTTAACCCAAACTTCACGTGACAATATCTTGTTTCGTTGGAAAGATGATTTAGCTGAACTGGCAAGTTGCCCAAATGTTTATACCAAAATGTCTGGTTTATTCATGCCGGTGCTGGGTCATCAGTTTCATAAAGAACAACGCCTGGCTTCCAAACAAGAGATTTTCGATTGTGCCTTCCCGCTTATTTCGCATGCTCTACAATGCTTTGGGAAATACCGTGTGATGTTTGGCTCTAACTTCCCGATGGATAGCGTGAGTGCATCCTTGGTAAATATTATTGACGCCTTTTCAGATGCGGTCGCGAGTTATGATCCTGATGCACTGACTTTAGTCTTCCAACAAAATGCCCGTCAGTTCTACCGCCTATAAGTTCGTTTAGATAATCTTGCAATCAAGTTATCCATTGCAGCTCAAAAAAAAATCCTCCATCTGGAGGATTTTTTATTCGGTTTATTGTTGAGTAGATTTTGCGGCTTGACCATATTGGTCAGACATCACTTCTACCAAATGTTCAGGTTGAATATATTTTTTGATGACAGCATTAACATCCGCTTTGGTCAAACTAGCAATGCGTTGATCACGCTTTTCACGATAGTTTAAATCACGACCTTTTTCTAACTGTGGAATCAACATACTATGAATGCGACGGTCATCTTCAAGTGCAGTTAAACGCTTTTTCAAAATACTGGCTTTGGCTGCTTCTACTTCCTGTTCCGTCACGCCATTTTTCAATAAGTTTTGCAGCACTTTATGAACAGACTGAGAAACTTGTGCTGATTTACCCGCAGTGTAGTTTGCATCAATACTCAGTACACCTGAATTCACCCATTCATCAAAATTAATGTCTGCACTAAAACCATAAACCAGTGCATTCTTTTCACGTAACTCTTGAGCTAAACGTGAAGACAACTGTGAATCACCAAGTATGTGGCGTAATACTTGTAGCGCAGGAGAATCGGTATGCTCTACACCTACAGGTAGAGTCATAATGGCTTGGTAACTACCAAACTCACGCTGTTCAGACAATGCATGCACTTTCTGTGCAGGATACGCTGTAAATGTAGACTCTAAGCGTTGATATGGCTCGCTGGTTTTCCAATCTGCAAATTCTTTTTTCAGAATTTTTTCTATTTGCTTGGTATCAAAATCACCTGTTACCGCAATTTGTGCATGCTGTGTTTTAAAGAATTTTTGATGTAACTGCTGCACTTGATCACGTGTAGCCGACTCAATTTGTTTTTTCGTAAGTTCCGGTTCGAAGTGATAACGAATATCCCCCGGTTGATAGATCTCGACAATACGCGACAGCGTCATTGCAGCAACGGTATCCGGCTCTGTATAAGGTCGATCTAAACTCGATAAACTTTGCGCTTTGATTAAATCAAATTGTGACTCTTCAAATGCTGGAGCTTTAATAACATCAATGACATATTGCAAAAATTCAGCAAACTTTTCTTTACGTGCAACCACTTGAATCATGAGGCCATTATCATTTGCACTGACCGTTGCACCACCACCGACATCAATAATTTTATCGGCAATTTGCTGCAAGCTTTGATCTTTAGATGCACGGAACATGAGATAAGCTGTCAAACCTAGCAACTCACCTTTATTCATTAAGCTTTGCGCTGTACCAAAATCCAATGCAATCGTAGCATAGGTCTTGTCGTCACGTGTTTTAGTTGGAAACAATGCATACTGAATGCCGTTTTTAAATTTAGCGCGCTGAATCTGCTTTTCTTTCTGATTTAAATATTGCTTAGACTCTGCAACATATTGCTTCACTTCAGCACGATAAACACTCGCGTCTTTCAACGGCTCTTCTGCAGGCACTTGCTGATCTAAAGTTTCAGCAGGTTTTGACGCAGCCTGTTGCTGTGCTTTCTTTTGATCTTCAGGTGTAGGCAGAATATTTCCTGTGACACGGTATTCGGGCTTTAGAAAGTCCTTATACACCTGATTCACGTCGCTTACATTCAGCTTTTGTACTTTATCTAAGTCTCGGAAATATTGAGACCAGTCCCCGTTATAAGCCACAGTATAAGAACTGAGACGTTCGCCAAGAGCCGTAGCGCTATTCTTAACATTGTCAGCCATATTTCGAGTCAAGCTTTTAACACGGTTTAGCTCAACATCATTAAAGGCTTTATTCTGCTCTACACCTTGTGCCAGACTGGTTGCCACTTTGTTAGCATCATGACTTGGGCCATATATCGCCCCCATAAACACCAAATTAAAATCTTTATCTAACCATGTGGTGGATTGAACTGCGGTTGCTGTCCCTGTTTCCACCATGCTTTGATACAAATGCCCACTTGGCTGTAAGGTATACAAAGTTGGAGATACCGCCAAAGCGGTTTTAATCGGTTCGACTGCACCATTTAAATAAATATTAAATTTGCCAAAGTCACTACCCTTATGAACGGTAAATTCGCGTTGCTTTAATTTCGTTCCATCTAATTTAGGGACTTTGGCCTGTTCAGGAATTTGACGTGCGGCAATTGGGCTAAATTGTTGGTCAATTTGTTTTAATACAGCCGCTTTATCAAACTTACCAGAAATCACCATCACTGCATTATTTGGCGCATACCAACGGCGATAGAACTGGTTTAATTCGTTCATATTGATCGATTGAAGTTCTTTCAAATCACCTATCGGTAAGCGGCCTAAAGATTGATTGCCATAGGCTTCTTTTAAAACTTGGTCGATTAACACTGAAAATGGCTGATCTAAACGAATTTCACGTTCACGCTTAACGATATCAATTTCTGTCGGTACAAATTTTTCCTGAAGTACCAATTTGTCCATCCGTTCTGCTTCTAAATGCAAGACTTGATCGATTGAACTTTGTTCAGGACGAATCACATTGGTGTATTTTGTTGAATAATAATCCGTACTGGCATTGGTCATCAGCGTGAATTGGTCTAAGCGACGCTGAAATTCATCACCTTTGACATTTTCAGTGCCTTTAAAGGCCAAATGTTCGAGCAAATGTGCCAAACCACCTTTGCCCGCAGGGTCATTTAATGAACCCGTGAAATACACCGTATTCATAAACACTTTGCTTTCTTTATCATTTTGCGCCAAAACCACGCGAAAACCGTTGTCTAATTTATATTCTTCAATGGCTTGTTCAGTTTTAACCAATACAGGTTGAGCAAAGAGGCTTGTACTTAAACCTGCAAAAAAAAGTGAAAGCGTTAAATGTTTAATACGCATGTAATTCAAGTGTCCTTTATATTTAGCATCGATCAGCGCAGTGCTGTCGATCAGATTGGTTTTGATTTTATGCTGAGCTTTTCTGGATTAATAGTTATTTTTTATTAAATACATGCTGCAGATTTCGACAGCATGTATTTGATTTATGTTCAGATATAAATGTCAGACTGCATATATAAACAAGCATAGCCTGAGATTTCTATACGGTCATTTTCAAGCATTTGACAGTGTAACTCACCACCACGACTCGAAGCTTGATACGCTAAGATCTGACGCTTGTGTAGACGTTCTGCCCAAATAGGGACGATTCCAGTATGAATAGAACCCGTAACAGGATCTTCATTGATGCCATTACCCGGTGCAAAATAGCGTGAAATGCAGTCATATTGCTGGGCTGCCGCAGTGATTGCAACATCAGTGATCGTACCCGGCGCTGTGATGGCGGTGCGGATTTTGCCAAGACGTTTTAAAATTTCAAAATTCGGTTGTTCATCCAAGACTTGTTGTGCCGTTTCATATTCCACGATATACGCCTGCGCATTCAAATAAACCTGCTTAAAAGGTTGACTCAACCCTAGACGTAGCTCTTCAGGATATTCGCTCACGACCTGTGCCCGACGCACAGGGAAATTCATCAGAATTTTTCCATCTTCAGCTTTATTTACGCTAAAAATACCGAGATTTTTGACATGAAATTGGATGTTTTTTTCAGCCGTATAAAACTCAAAAAGCACATAACTGCTGGCCAATGTCGCATGTCCACAAAAATCCACTTCAGTGGTCGGCGTAAACCAACGAATTTCATAATTGCTGCTGTCGATTTTTTTCACAAATGCAGTTTCAGACAGATTATTTTCCAAAGCAATCTGTTGCATCAAGTGTTCATCTAACCATTCATCCAACACCAAAACCGCCGCTGGGTTGCCTTTAAATAACACTTGGGTAAATGCGTCCACTTGATACATTTTCATTGATAGAACTCCTGATTTAGTGATTTATATTAAAGGCTTTTGAAAATATTTCATGCGTTATATGCTATGTAACAACACTTTTTAATAAAACATCTAAGTTTTAGATGCACTTAAATATAGGTACAATTTTGAAAACGCATATTCACCCTGTTCCTTTAGAAAAATCATACCGACTTTTAAATCATGGCCCGACTGTGCTCGTCTCTGCTCAGGATCAAACCCATACTGGTGTGATGACTGCAGCATGGGCATGCGCCTTAGAGTTCAACCCTGCAAAAGTGACGGTAGTACTGGATAAATCAACTAAAACACGTGAGATTATTGAAAATTCAGGTTATTTCGCCTTACAAGTACCGACACTGAAACAACTCAAAATGGTCTATGCACTTGGCATGATGAGCCAACGTGATGCGCCAGAAAAATTACGCCAATGTGGCGTGGAATTATTTCAATTTAATGCCTCTGATATTCCTGTGGTTGAAGGTTGTGCTGCTTGGCTACTGTGCAAACTTATTCCTGAACCTCACAATCAACAAGCACATGATCTGTTTATCGGCGAAGTCATTGCTGCTTATGCAGACGACCGCGTCTTCCGTAACGGACATTGGTATTATCATGAAGTAGCAGATGAATGGAAAAGCCTACATCATGTTGCTGGCGGGCACTTTTATACCATTGGTAATCCTGTATCTGTAGACGAGACACCAGACTAAAATAGCGCTATGAACTCTGTCGTTTATTTAGGGTTGAAAATCGATAATCATACCTTTTGAGCATTTTCATGCTAACTTTAACTTAATTTAAAATATTGAATGAATGGATATGACGTTTAAAATACATACATTGGATGTCAAAAATTCACTGCAAAATTATATTTGGCTGCTTGAGCACACCGAAAGCCATGATGTCATTGCAGTAGATCCTACTGAAGCCGCTTTGGTCGAGCGCTATTGTCAGGTATATCAGCTCAATCTTACGCAAATTTGGCTAACGCATTGGCATAAAGATCACGTCGGTGGTGTACCTGAACTTATTCAAAATAAAAACATTGCCGTTTACGGCCCCCGTGCAGAATTAAGCCGTATTCCATGGGTGAATTTTCCTCTCGATCATAATGACCGTTTTGAATTTCATGGTCTTGAAGTTGAAATAACAGCAACGCCCGGCCACACCCTCGGTCATATCGTATATTTTATCGATGACATTCATACACTTTTCTGTGGCGATGTATTATTTGCTATGGGCTGTGGACGTGTATTTGAAGGCACCTTTCAACAAATGTACGATTCCTTGAACCGTATAGCCGCATTCCCTGCTGAAACTCAAGTGTATTGTACTCACGAATACACCCTATCGAATGCGCAGTTTGCGCGGCATGTTGAACCTGACAACCTTGCCATACAACAGCGGTTTGATGAGGTTGAATCCCTACGCATGCTCGGGAAATGTACTTTGCCAAGCAGCATTGAATTAGAACTAGAAACCAATCCATTTTTACGTGCAGAAAGTGTTGAAGCGTTTCAGCGCTTAAGAGAACTCAAAGACAATTTTTAATTGGATTGCGAGTTATAAGCATTTAAGATTTCATCACAAATAAACTGTTTTATTTGTGATGAATATTTCGGGCCGATTCATCATTTTATTTATAAAATTTGATTGGTTGCAGCAAAATCATCCAATTCGGCTTGAGTCACAACTCGTACGGCTTGCATTTCATCGATACGTACCATCAATAAACCACCTAATGCAGGCTGATAACGTCGCGCACTGCCAAAAGGCGTATATGCCACTTTGGATTGCTCCGAAAAGACCAACCAATCTTCATGTCCAAGCATCACCGCAACAGGCGTCTGCCCTGCTTGTTGCATCTGTTCAATTTTTGCTTTGACATCGTGCTCAATGTTTTGCATGCGTTCAATCTATTTATATCGATGGGATATAGTATAAAAGCATTTCGACAAATCTTGATGTGAAATAGCTTTGCATGCTCACCTATCCAGTTAATTTGGCTGTGAACAAGTCTTTATTTGCAATCAATACTGCACACCTAATCCACTATACTTTCTAAGTTAAGTCATCGCTTATTTTGCACACAGCTTCTCTATAGGCATAGGATAGATTTTAAGCCAGCAGTTAAAACCCAAATTTTCAAAATACGTTATATTTACTTACATTAAGTTTAGATTGTTATAAAACAGCGAGTTAAATGAATTTATACAATTTATAAGCCGATAATCTGTTTATTTATCAATCAAAATTTCATATTTTAAATAAAAGTTTTCCATTTCCCCTTTAAAAAATATTTTGACACCCCTATTTAATATTTTAATGATTGATAAGGAGTTCGCTCGTGAAAAAAGTGGTTAAAGCAAAAAATTTAGTTGCCTTCCGTCTTTGGTTAGAAAAGTTAGGATATTCTGTTCGTACACTGGCAGATAATCGTGGATTTACATTCAGTTTTAAAAAAGAATATGGTCTAGTGACTGTAGATTTGTCTGGTAATGCTTTGGCCATGCAGCTCGGTGAAGAGTTTGAAGATCATTTAAAGGCATAATCTTCTTTATAATTTATGCGAACGATTAGAAATAAATGATTTAATTCGATTGATTCGAATCCGCATTTCTAAATTTGCCCGTATATGCGGGCTTTTTTTCACCTTTGTTTTACTGACTCATTTTAACGAGATAAATTTCAGACAATAAAAAAGCAAGATAAGACATCTTGCTGTATCTCTGGTTCATCATTCTTTCATTAGATTTTTTTATTAGATTTTTTTATTAGAATTAGTCTTCAAAAAAGACCATGTTTAAGACACTGATTTTTTCGCATTTCAAAAACAAAAAAGCAAGGTATAAAACCTTGCTTAATCTAATGGTGGGGACGGAGAGACTCGAACTCTCACACCTCGCGGCGCTGGAACCTAAATCCAGTGCGTCTACCAATTTCGCCACGTCCCCAACTCGGGTGCTGACAATGTCAGACTTTAATTTGTTTAAAAACCTGTTTATTTTGCAACTTAATAAATTAAGTGGTGGGGACGGAGAGACTCGAACTCTCACACCTCGCGGCGCTGGAACCTAAATCCAGTGCGTCTACCAATTTCGCCACGTCCCCAACAGGGTTGCTGACAATGTCAGACTTTTTAAAACTTGGCAGAGGATCAAGGATTCGAACCTTGACGAACGGTTTTGGAGACCGTCATGCTACCATTACACCAATCCTCTGTGACCTTCATTACCAAACTCATGTTTAGTAATTCAGTGGTGGGGACGGAGAGACTCGAACTCTCACACCTCGCGGCGCTGGAACCTAAATCCAGTGCGTCTACCAATTTCGCCACGTCCCCGATGGCTGTGTATATTATAGAGATCATCCCTACATGACAAGCCTTTTTTATAAAAAAGCATCTTGTTTGTTTAAATAAAAAACAATAGTGCTTTTTTTGTATTTTTCTTAAGCAAATTCAGCAACTAAGTCGCTTTTTAAGCGATAAAAATCCACCAATCTGTCATTTTTTTGCTTCATCAACATGTGTTGCATTAGCTGATTAAACCCTTGATATTGCATTGGCAGATCAAGCTTTAAGCGTTGGCAATGTAAATAGGCCCAATCTTGATAGTTTTTCGCCTCTAAACGCTGTGATGTCAGCCATTCCAAGAAAATTATCCCCAATGCGTAGATATCACTGTGCAAAGATTTTGCTTGTCCATGGAAAAGTTCTGGAGCCATATAACGTGGTGTCGCAGTTAAGGCATTTTGCTGGTCAACAGCCAACGGGAGCGCTTGCTCAAAGTCGATGAGTCTGCACTGCCCTTGCCAATTCACAAAATGCTCTTGTTTTAAATCTGCATGTATCCAACCGTGCAAGCTTAATCGCTCAACCACATCGATTGCTTGCCATAGCACTTGCCTCACCTGCTCAATGCTCAAATTCGATGCAGGCTGTAAGAACCAAGGCTCAGCATTGGGCAGTATTAATAGGCGATCAATAGGCTCTTGCTGAATACTGAGATGCGTCTCTTTTATCACTTGAAAAGGTAGCGTGATACTGTTTTGTCTAGACGCTTGATTGAATAGCTGGTACAGCTCAATTTCTCGACCAAAACTAGCTACATGTTCAGGGCTGCTGTCACTGACTTGTGCCTTGAGCCAATAACGTTGTTGATTGAATTGAAATTGATATAGACGACGGCCAAAAACCAAACTTTTGGTTTTGGTTTTTGGCTCGCAAATGGTTTGCGCTAAATCTGTGGATTTAAACCGCAATAAATTCTGCATGTCGTTGACTGGGTTCATTTTGATAATTTAATAATTCCAAACAATGCTGAATGGTCTTACCAATGCGGGCTTGCGTTTCGATTAATGAAATCTTCGGCCAAGTGGCTCTTTCACCTTCACGCTGCAATACTTTAAACAGATAAGGTCGAGGATTTTGCAACATATAACTATAGTGTCTTAAGCCATATTTCCCCACAATATTGACATCACCATAGTAACGCTGATCCACCACGCCATAACCATGATCAAGCAACCGCCTTACCGGTGGAATACTTCCTGCTCGCTCACGGGCAAAATCCATCACCCCTTTACTAATCACCTTACCTTGACGACGAACGATCCGCTCAGGCCAACTCAACATGCTTTTACGAAAGCGTGAAGCATCATCCTGCATAAACGGCACAATATGCGGATTGACCTGACTAGCGATACTGTAATTAATATTATACAAACGCGCCATTTTCTCCTGTGGGAAATCACTGCGCACACTGCCATCCACCCAACGCGTTGCCGACATATATGGCGTAAATTGCCCGTCATAACGCTTACTGGTCAGTCGTACCGGTGGAAATAGAATGGGCACTGCACAAGATGCCAACACTGCACTCCACACCAACAAATCTGGTGATGTATACGCATTCATAATTCGTGCATCTTGTGATGCATCATAAGGCGCAACTGCCACATTGATATGCAGACCTGATTGCTTATATGCTTCGGCAAAAGTTAAGTCACCTAAGTTTTCAACCAAAAACTTTTTCAGATATTTTACATCTGCCAAACCGCCATTACCCTGCACTAACTCAGTCAATTTACGAAAGTGAAATGCCTCACTAAAGAAGTTTTGTCCATTTAATAAATTGGTAAATTCTGACGGTTTAGATACACCCAACATCCCGGTCATAATTGCGCCAGCACTGGAACCTGACAGAACTTTTGGCATCAAATCTTGTTCCATCAGTGCTTTACACACACCGGTATGAAACAAACCTAAAGTTGAACCGCCTGAAAACATCAAAACAGGTTGACCATACGCTTTTTTGCTTTGTTCAAAAAATTCAATTTTTTGTACAGCATTGAGACAAACGCATTCGTCGGATGCGATAAAAGCCAAACTTTGACTCACCTCATCAACATAGTCTTCAATAATTTTTTTGGTGCCGACGTAGGCTTCTGTAAACAGTAAAGGATGAGCAATATTGCCCACATCATAAGTTAAACCTTCACTTAAAATGTACATCAAATCTCGGGTACGTTTCTGAGCACGATATCGTCTCAGTAACCCTAAACGATGAGTAATAATTTCTGCATCAAAATACGGTGAACTATTATCGAATTTCCATTCTTGCGCACCCGATTCTTCATCTATTTTAAGTGCGATATCTTTCCATTCTTCATAACACTCAGCACGTTCAAGCTGACGCTTTAATTTTTTTATCCGATATGCCTGATGTGGATTAATACTTTTTGAAAACCCTGTAAACAACATGACTATCCCTCAGCACACTTTAAACTGTTCACTCAGCTAGATTTATAACAACTTTTTGGTTGTTCGAATAGCGCTGATCTCCCAGAACAATCATTAAACTTTGACATATTTAGGCGATTATAACTGCATTATTGATGTACACTGCTGTCATATACTAACCAACAACAAGACACGACAAGCTGACTTATCATGGCTACAATTGATTTACCTGACAACATCCTTCAATCGCTATCTACTGTACTGTTACAACTACAGCACAGTTTGCCTGAGCTTAAACAAGCACCCGATTTTTCGAGTATCGCGTTCAAATGGCAAGATAAACAGCTTAAAGCCATTCAACAGCCCAAAGTCATGTATTTAGAAGACTTAAAAGGAATTGAGCGTCAAAAAGAAAAAGTGATTCAAAACACTTTACAGTTTATAAAAGGCTTACCTGCCAATGATGTTTTACTCACTGGCTCTCGTGGTACAGGTAAATCATCCATCGTCCGTGCCCTACTGACCCATTATGCAGATCAAGGTTTACGTTTAATTGAAATTGAGCGTGATGATTTATCTGATTTGCCAGAAATCCAAAAGTTAATTGAAAAGCGCCCTGAAAAATTTATCGTGTATTGTGATGATTTGGCGTTTAATGCTGAAGATGAAAACTATCGCAGTTTAAAAAGTGTTTTAGATGGTTCATTACAATCAGGTTCGAGTAATTTTATTATTTATGCTACCAGTAACCGTCGTCATTTATTGCCTGAATTCATGCATGAAAACACACCTGTAACCAAGGTAGATGTGCCTCAATATACCGAACTTCACCCTCAAGAAGCGATTGAAGAAAAAATATCTCTTTCTGACCGCTTTGGGATGTGGCTGTCTTTTTATCCAATGGATCAAAATTTATATTTAGAAATTGTTGAACATTATTTGGCAAAAGCTGCAATGCCTTGGACAGATGAAGCGCGTGCTGAGGCACTACGTTGGTGTCAAGGTCGTGGGCAACGTTCAGGGCGTGCTGCTTATCAGTTTTCAAAGCATTGGATTGGGTCTGAAAATCTAAAGGCTTTGGAAAAATAACGTCTACAATATTTTTATGATCTGAAAATATAAGTTCTGCAAAGCCAGTCAGACAATTTCAGCTAAAAGCAGCCACATCCTCGTTGGCTGCTTTTAAATGCTAATAAACTCTTGATTGAACCAATTGCTTGAAAATCATTAAGAACACACCACTTATGGCGCTAAATTGAGTTGACCAATCACATATAAGGTATTGCAATCAATCACATTTTTCTCCGCATCAAGGTATTTTTGCTCCAAGATCCCATCCGTTTCTGTAAAACCATAATCATCATTTATAATTGCCAAATGCTGTTCATCAATCACCCACAAGCCTTCAACTTTATCGTGTGGATAATGTAAAGTTTCGACTAAATCGACAACTAAGCTCTTTGCCACAGGCAAAATATTTAATTTTTTTAGCGCCTCCCACCCCTCATTAAGCACATATTGTTCAGGTGTTTGCCCATCAATGAGCAATCCTAAAGATTCATTTTGCTAAAAATGATCACTTAGTTGAACTTTTTCTAGGTTTGTCGCCGCATCGAGATATATTTTATAGATTCGTTTAAAAGCGTTTGGATTATCTTTATAAAAATCATCATCACGTTCAGCCACTAAAAAACATGTTTCACTCAGCGCGACAATGGCTGTATTTGAGTTTGACTTAAGTTCTTGCCGATATAGATATTGTTCAGTTGAGCCATCGTCTAAATTGACCACCACAATACGAACCAAGTCCGACGTTGTGACTGATGAATCTGGATTACTCATCGTCGACTGCATGATGCCGACCAATTTTTTTTGATCTGGTGTAATCGTCAGACCTTCCATCCCTCGATTTTGCTTACGGTTGGCAAATGCATTTGGAAGAAAATAACCCGACTTGCAACGCTCATCTTGTTTGTATGCATTAATACGGTCTATTTCCACGCCTTCGCTATTAAAATGAACGAGATGAGGCCCATATTCATCACTCACCCAAAATGTGCCATCTTTTAATGCAACCAAACCCTCAGAATCTAAGCCATATTCATCTGTGCTAATTGCTAAAACCACACCATTTTGATCATAAGCCACTTCTTTTGTTGCACCAAAATGCCGATTTGGCAAACCTGTTATAGGTCTCCCAGTTGGATCTTTGAGTAATATTTCTTTCAATTTTTTAATCGATCCATCGAGCTGCAATTCAAAAAGTCTGATTTTTGGCATATAGCTTGGATCTAAGAATATCTTGCCTTTATCTCCATTCACATCATAGGTTGTATTCGGACCTCGATCCGTAAGAGCATAAAATTGATATTTTTGAGTGGGATGTGGGGAAATTTCCGACCCAAAACCTCCACAATGAATTTCAATAAAATGGTCTTGTTTTGCCCCATCTGGAATATTGTGGATATCCAAAGTTTCATAGGGTAAAGAAACACCTTTATAAAATTTCTTTAGGTCAATATGACTTTGATTTGGTTTTGATTGATCCAAAGCTTCATTATTTTTTGTCATTATTTCACATGGCTCTAATTATTTATTGAGCCATCATATCCACAATATTGTTCTAAAACCACAGTCTCTTTTTTGAAACACACAATAAAAAAAAGAGGCTAATTTAGCCTCCTTTTTAAACGATTTTTACGCTTCGTTTGGATTACCTAATTCCGTCATCGGCCAACGCGGTGTAGTCGTAACAGACAAACCATCACGTTGACCCGCTTTAAGACGCTGATAACCAGCAAATGCAATCATTGCGCCATTATCTGTACACAGTGCAGGTTCTGCATAAAACACATTTGCACGGATTTTTGCCAAGTCAGCTTCTAAGCGCTCACGTAAACGCTTGTTTGCACTTACACCGCCGGCAATAACTAAACGTTTTAAACCCGTTTGTTTTAATGCTTTCACTGATTTTTTCACCAATGTGTCAACCAACGCTTCTTGGAATGATGCAGCGATATCCGCCTCACGACCTTCGCCTTCAACTTTTTTCAATTGAACTGAAACGGCAGTTTTTAAACCACTAAATGAAAAATCTAAACCTTGGTGTAGCATTGGACGTGGAAATTCAAAGGCATTGATGTCGCCATTGATCGCCAATTTCGAAATATTTGGACCACCTGGGTATGGTAGACCCATCATTTTAGCGACTTTATCGAATGCCTCACCTGCTGCATCATCAATCGACTCACCCAATAATTCATATTGACCAATTCCATAAGCAGCCATCAATTGAGTATGTCCCCCAGAGACTAAAAGTGCCACAAATGGAAATTCTGGTGGAGTTTTAGACAACAGCGGCGCCAACATATGACCTTCCATATGATGTACACCAATTGCAGGTTTATTCAGTGCAAATGCCAACGTACGACCAAACAATGCGCCTGTCATTAATGCACCCATCAAGCCCGGCCCGCGAGTATATGCAATGGCATCAATTTCTGATTTATCAACTTTACTTTCTTCAAGCAGTTGTTTTAATAACGGAATTAACTTACGCACATGGTCACGTGAAGCTAATTCAGGTACCACACCACCATATTCTGCATGCAGTTTGATTTGGCTATACAATACTTGTCCGCGTAATCCTTGCTCACTATCGTAGAGTGCGAGTCCTGTTTCATCACACGAAGTTTCCAAGCCTAAAACGATCATTAAACTGCCTTTTGCCCATTTCAAAATATTGCGAAACCTATTATAGACTTGTGATATGAGATGTAAATGAGTAAAATACTGACCTTCACTTGTGATCAAGGGTAATTCGACCCGAGATCTTATCCATAACTTAATGAGGATTCTTCATGCCACAAGTTAAATTGAAAGAAGGCGAACCAGTAGACGTAGCTATCCGTCGTTTCAAACGTTCATGCGAAAAAGCGGGTGTTCTTGCTGACGTTCGTAAACGTGAATTCTACGAAAAACCAACTCAAGAACGTAAACGTAAAAAAGCTGCTGCTGTTAAACGCTACCAAAAGAAATTGGCTCGCGAATCAGTACGTACTACTCGCCTTTACTAAGATTAATTTGTGATTGATTGACTAACCTGGACAAGATAAATGACTACTTTAAAAAACCAAATAACTGAAGTTTTAAAAGCCGCTATGCGTGCTAAAGAAATGGACAAGTTAACGGTAATACGTAGTCTACAGGCAGCAATCAAGCAAATCGAAGTCGATGAGCGCATAGAGCTTGACGATAAGCAAGTTCTTGCGGTCATTGAAAAGCAAATCAAACAACGCAAAGAATCGGTTAAAGCCTTTTTAGGTGCAAATCGAGATGATTTAGCTAGTAAGGAACAAGCCGAGATTGAGGTGTTATCTCAATTTCTACCAGAAGCTATGACTGAGGAAGAACTTGATTCCATCATTGCGCAAACAATTACTGCGCAAGAAGCTACTAGCATGAAAGATATGGGTAAGGTGATGAACTCTCTACGTCCGCTCATAGCCGGACGTGCCGATCCTGCACAAGTTTCAGCTAAAATTAAAGCGAAACTCTCTTAATCTTTCATCTATATTGTTTGATTTGGTCTATTTAAGTACGCTGATGACTTAAATAGCCAAATTATCCAAATTCAAATTTATTCATCATTTATAATTTTCTTTCTTATCTAACGATTTCATACTTACAAATATCTCGCCAACTTCCATCTACTGGATTTTGAATTGCAGCTTGTTCGATTTCAATCAATTTAAAATTTGCTCGTTCACATAGACGTCGTGCTTGCTTGTTTTCTACATCTACAAAAGCGTTTAATTGCTGAAATCCTAGATCATTCAATAATTGATCCACAAATAACTGCAAGGCTTCAGTCATCAAACCCTGCCCTTTAAATTCAACATTTCCCCAAAACCCAACGTTAGCTTGGTTTTCCATCCAATTGATTTGATGAATATCCATGACACCTAAAAAGTTATGCGACTGTTGCTCACGAATCACATAAACAAAATTTTCCTGATTTAACGCAGCCAACACTCTCGAATCACAAAATGCCAATGAAGCATCTAAATTAGGTTCTTGTAAAGACCAAGCCAAACTTGCAGGAAACATTCGTAAGGTTTCTATACTTTGACAAATCGCCTCATAAAGTGCTTTTGCATCGTGGCGCTGAATCAACTGAAGCGTGATTCTGCCATGACTCATATCAAAATCATCGAGTTTCATTTTTATTTAGTTTCTCGTAATGATTTAAAATGCTAATAAATTTACTTTTAATTTAGGGTACATTGCACATTATATTTTTTTAATAATTGCATCTCTTTTGATGCGATCACCTGCTGAATCACATCCTGCTTATTCATATTACGGTACTCACGATCTAAAAATGCACGATTTTCGTCTGCAGCACGATAAAGATCATTCACATAAGTCTGAACAATACCGCAGTATTTCACTTGCTGGTCTGCTTTAAATCCCTGTTGCTGCGGATCTAATTGACTAAAAAATTGGCGTACATCGGTTTTATATTTTTCGTTAATATCATTCACAGCAATCACATATTGTTCTGCGCTAGCTGCTGCAATATTCGTTGCTAAGCCCAACAGACAGGCCACCAAAATCATATTTTTCATTTGTAAGTTCTTAATCATAAACATTTTACATACAGCTAGTTTACACTGATTAATCTAAACCACTAAAACTACAATTTGCACTTTATAATCGACATAGATAAGTGCATCACATTTGAAATCTTTATATTTTTAATTTCCGTTCATTTTGCATTTCGTCTACACGTTGCTTGATTTTCGCAGAAAGACTTTTCGAGTCTTTGGCGATGCGCTGCGCCTGTAGCAAAGATTTAATCGCACGTTCTTCATCCCCGCCCCAATACTCTACTTCAGCTCGATATCGTAGTACATTGACTGAACGGAAGCTTGCATCTTTATCTGCATCAGCCATTTGCAACATCAGTCGCCAACCACTCAAGTCACGCGGATTTGCTTGTAAAAAACGCTGTAGAATCAGTTGTGCTTGTGCATATTCTTTGTTTCGAATCAAAGCCTCTGCATATTTATAATTTAATGCACGATTTTCAGGCATGATGATTGCCGAACTTTTCACAGCGTTCACGGCTTCAGCCGCTTTGTTTTGACCCAACAGCACATCGGTCTGCAAAATAGTAAAAAGTGCATGCGAAGCATTTTGTTTTGCTGCTTCATTTAATAACTTTTGAGCAGCACTAAAGTCACCTTGTTTAATATGCAAGCTCACCAAAGCCAACTCAGCTGCATAATTCTTTTGTGCCACCATTGTATTTAATTGCAATTCAGTTGCCTGACCTGAGAGTACTCGACTATACCAGCGCAGAATTTCAAAATCTTGATCAACCAAACTAGTTTTAACTTTAGGCAACTGATTGGCACGTAAGCGAGCTTCGCTCATACGCTCCGTAGTTAAAGGATGCGTCAACCAAAAATCAGGCAGAAAGCTCACTCGACTCGTAGAGCGATGCATCACTTCAAAGAAGTCAGCCATGCTCTGTGGATTGTATCCAGCACGATACATATACTGCATCCCGATACGGTCTGCTTCACGTTCTTGGTTTCGGCTATAGGTTAGCTGTTTATCCATCAAAGCGGCTTGTGAGCCCATCATTACAGCCGCACCCACATCACCATCTGCCTGTGAGGCCACCAAGGCTCCAACCAAAATACCGGCTAGTGACAGTAAACCTTGCCCTTTAAAGGCTTCCTGCGAACGACTGTAATGACGTTGTGATACATGTGCAATTTCATGTGCCATCACCCCTGCCACTTCATCCATATTACGTGCTGAATTAATTAATCCCGCATTTAATGCAAACAAGCCACCTGGTACAGCAAAAGCATTAATTTGTGGATCATTAATTAATAACAAACCGACCGGTTGATTAAGTTGAGTTTGGCTCAAAATATGCGTAAAGACAGATAAAAGACGATCTTCCATCCACGGATTTTCAGTCACAGGAAGTTGACGATGCACCTCACGATACACCTTCTCACCAATGGCACGTTCTTTTTGTTGATCCAACAAGCCGACGCCACTACCTATTTCAGGCACAGAAAATTGTGGGGATGAACTAAAATCTACGGACTGCGTCTGCGCCAATGTCGAACAAAGCCCGAGACCACATGCCAGTAAAATCTTTTTCAAAGTCTATTCTCTAAATTTCATATTCATACTTCATCGAATATAGCATTGAATTTTGGTGAATTATGGAGAAAACTGTTGTGATTGTTTATTCAAATTTTGGATTGACCACATAGCGTGGCGCGCGCTCATGTACCAAAACATCCACTAGATTTTGATAAGCCAACTCTGCCATACGTTTACGGGTTGCCGCTGTTGCTGAACCCACATGGGGTAATGTCACGACATTGGCTAATGTAAATAATGGCGATTCTTGAAGCGGCTCTTGCTCATAAACATCTAAGCCTGCTGCAAAAATTTGACCACGACTTAATGCATCGATTAAAGCGGCTTCATCAATCACTGAACCGCGTGAAATATTGACCAATACTGCATGCGATTGCATCAAGGCCAACTCACGTTCACCAATTAAAGCTTTCGATTCTGCATTTAAATTCACTGCAACGACCACAAAGTCAGCACGTTGCAACAAATCATCCAAATCGCAATATTGCGCTGATAAAGATTCAGCCAATTCAATTTTTTCTCGGCGATTATGATAGAGCACATTCATATTAAAGCCGTAGCGAGCACGACGCCCAATCGCTGCGCCAATATGCCCTAAGCCAATAATTCCGATGGTTTTAGCAAAGACATCCATGCCAAATTGCTCAGGACCCACTGTACGCTTCCACTGCCCTTGTTTGGTCCATTGATCCAATACAGCCACTTTACGTGCTGCACTCATCAACAAGGTAAATGCTAAATCTGCTGTAGTTTCCGTCAGTACATGCGGAGTGTGGCTCAACCAGATATTTTTTTGGTTTAAAAATGCTAGATCATAGTTGTCATAACCGACACTTACACTTGAGATGACTTTTAATTGTGATGCATGGGCTAAATTCGAAGCATTCAACAAACGCCCCGCACCAATCATGGCGTCAGCATCTTTTGAATGCTCAAGTATTTGCTGATTCACATCGCCCAATTTAGGGCTAATTTGGAAAACTTTAAATTGCTGTTCTAAACGTTGAATTATTTCTTGATCTATTTGACTAAAAACCACTACTTTTTTTTGCATAAATTTTCCATTTACGTAATTTAAGTATTTTGTCCTGCCTTATTTTGCATAAATTGCCATAGGCGTTTTTTCAATAAAGGCTGTTCAATCATTTGCTGTAAAGATGCCAATGGATACACCTTCGCATGCTCTAAATGCGGAATATCGCCTAGGCAAATGACATTTTTATCCAAGCTCATCGCATCGATAAAGCCCTGCACATAAGATGCTGCACCACGACCATCTTGCAAATTCACCCAACCAAATGGCCACTGTAAGGCAAAAAAATCTGCACTGACTGCGCGCTGAATATTGCTCCACAAAACTTGCTGCTCTGCAGTTAATTCTGTGGCATCAATAACAATGACACAGTGCATTAAACAGATAGCTTCTAAGTTAAACGAAGGGATTTGAACAATCGGACGAACTTCAACAGGCTCAACAACCTTTGGTTCATCTTTAGGTGCTTCTACAGGTTGATTTACAACAACATCAACGTTCTTTTTAAGCTCAGTCTGTGATGGAACAGGCGTTGGCTGAGGCGCATTTTTGAGTAGAATTTCAGAGACTATTTCAGGAGCCGCCTGATCTCGCCAAATATTTGAGCTAAATTGCTGACACGGAGCTGCCTGAGGAATCCATATATCAATTCCCATTGCCGCCATTATGCTTCGCTGATGCCCAATCATGCTTTCATTTTCACCTATTCAAGGCTTGATATTCTAACGGGATTCATTGGTTTTTGCTGAACTTTTATAAATCAATTAGATCATACTATTTCTTTAAAGATTCTGTAGACTTGCTCAGATTACTTTTCATTGACACTTTTAATCTATTCATAAATCAAGCCGCTATAAATAATTATACGATCATTAAACTATTTTTCTTTTGCATTAGTTCAACTATCTCAGCTGATTCAAATCCAATACGCCAATATAGTAGCTGCAAAACATCCAACTCATCTTGCGTGATAATTCGATCATTCCATAAACATATTTCAGCAACCCCAAGAATGCTTAGACGCTCACGCAGCAGCAGCCCAGAAATATCATTTAGGATTTCAGCCAAATCAATTGGCTCATCAGATATATCGCGATAGAACTCTAGTTCTTCTTTCGTTAAGATTCGATTGAGGATTTTTTCACGCACTTCGAGTTGGTTATCACTGTTAATTTGTTGCACATGCAACAAGGCATCAATCAAACGCACAATACTCGGTTTTACATCTTCTAAAGATGTAGGTGTATGTGCAGGCAACAGATTTAACTCATATTTGACTGTTTCAAGTAGTAATGCATCGAGCAAACCAATTTCACCATCTTCCTGAATAATTTTGGCCAGCTTGGTTAAGAACTGCCGTGAAATTGTTGCTGGCATGGTACCAATATTTTTACATGCCTCATGAAAAATTGAGATATGCACACGACCATCAAGATTCAATAATGCATCTACAATCGCACGACTCACTTCAGCTTCAGTCGGAATAAACTCTCGATACTGACGAATCATTAAAATCGCCACCATCACTTCACGCGAACCGGTTGCTGTTTGTAAGGCACGTTGGATTAATTCAGGTCGCTGCCAATTTTCACGAATCTCCGGGTTTAACGGTTTAATCGCATCTCGTATCGCAAAACTAATCGGTGATAAGCGCAGTAAAGGCAATGGTTGCGGCGAGTTCCATGGTGTCGCAACATCTGGATTGGCTTCTTCCAACGAACGGAATAAATAAAATAGCGGTTGGTTTCGCAGTTTTTTTAAATTTTCAAGTTGCAGATCATGAATAAGCGCCGGATTTAATTCAAAAATACGCTGCTCAATACTCGGATGAATGTTCATCCAGTTTTGCGGACTGAGTGAGTTTGCAAAACACATATGAGAAATCGATTCCGCATATTCACTATGAATCTGCGAACCTGAATGATGCACATAAATCCTTAATAAGGTTTGAATATTGGCATCATTTTGAATCAGACGTTTAGTTTTCTGGTCATTACGATAGGTTCGAGAACCCAAAGAGATATATTTAATAAAGCGGGAAATCAAAACACCTAAACTACCGATCAACCAAATAACTGCGCCAATCGCTACAAAGAGCGTTTCAAACTTATTGTCCCGTGCTTGTCCATTTTTATAGAAACCACGTTTTGCAATTTTACTACCCCACTGACTAAAGGTCGTCAAACCGCTATATAAGATTTTCAAACGGGTATTTTCAGCAGCTTCCCCCGACAAGATCTTATTAAATTCATGGCTCAGCAAACCATACATTTCCATCTCATCTAGGGTTTGTAAGGCACCCCAGGTTAAAATGATCGATGTATCTCGAGGGCTAAAACCAGCGGTGAGCGCATTCACACCCACTTCATCAGGTAAGACATAAAGTGCAGGAGTATCGATTAGAAAGGTATCTGCCAGTTGCTCCGTCATACGCAGTGCAACACTTTCTTCAGGAATACTTTCAATGAGACTCAGACGTCGCGCACCTAACTGTTTTGCAAGTGAATAGCCGCCTAAGCGAAAGGTGTAAAAATCATAGAGAACTGAAACCAACATAATCAGCAGTACAGTAGCCACTAAAAATGGGCTAAGGACATGCCAATAGATAGACTGAGTGGAATCATAATAATCCACAATTAAACCGACAATTACATTAATAATTGCGACGGTCAAAAACACTGCCGCCATACACATGGTGACAGGCCAAAACATATTTTTGTTTTTTATAAAATCATAACCCACACGTCTCAATGTAATACCCTTAAGCTACATTGTCTTTTGTTTGCTCATCATAAATGAAAAAAGCGGGAAATTCCCGCTTTTTCAGTGTGTTTTCAGCAGATTATTCTTCGCGAACACCTGTTAAATCCACAGAAGCTGCATCAATGTTAACATCGATATAAGCTGGCTTTTCATTTTTTGCAGAGTCATTACGCTTACGCTCTAATGCTGCCAAATATTCAGCATCAATACCACCTGCCACATATTTACCATCAAATACCGAGCAATCAAAGTCTTGTAACTCAGGGACTTTCTTGGTGCGTACTGCAGATTTCAGATCTTCCAAGTCTTGGAAAATCAAGCGATCAGCACCAATAATTTCACGAATTTCTTCAACGCTACGTTCTGACGCAATCAGTTCAGATTTGGCTGGCATATCAATCCCGTACACGTTTGGATATTTCACCATCGGTGCAGCAGACGCAAAGAATACTTTTTTCGCACCCGCATCACGCGCCATTTGAATGATTTCGTTACAAGTTGTACCACGAACAATCGAGTCATCAACCAATAGTACGTTTTTGCCTTGGAACTCTAGCTCTACAGGGTTAAGCTTTTGACGCACAGATTTCTTACGAAGTTGCTGACCCGGCATAATGAAGGTACGACCGATATAACGGTTCTTCATGAAGCCTTCACGGAATTTCACACCTAAAGTATTTGCAAGCTCTAGCGCTGAAGTACGTGAAGTATCAGGAATTGGGATCACGACATCGATATCGTGCTCATCACCCCATTCACGCAGAATTTTCTGAGCAAGTTTTTCGCCCATTTTCAAACGTGCTTTGTAAACTGAAATACCATCAATGGTTGCATCCGGACGCGCAAAATATACGTATTCAAAGATACAAGGACGATATTCAGGGGCTACTGCACACTGCTTGGTCGACATCACGCCATCAGCAGTAATATAAATTGCTTCACCCGGTGCAATATCGCGCTCAACTTTAAAGCCAAGCGCTGTAATTGCGACAGATTCAGACGCAATGATATATTCCATACCATTTTCAGTTTCACGCGAACCGTAGATCAATGGACGAATACCATTTGGATCACGAAAACCCACAAGGCCTTGACCTGTGATCATAGCAACAACCGCATAACCACCTTTGCAACGTTCATGCACACGTGAAACCACGTGGAATACATCTTCAGCGCTTGGTGTAAGTTTTGCGCGTTTTTGCAATTCGTGAGCAAATACGTTTAATAATACTTCTGAGTCTGAATCGGTGTTCATATGACGTAAGTCAGTCTTGAACAAGTCATCATGAATTTCAGCAGCATTAGTTAAGTTACCATTATGTGCAAGCGTGATGCCATAAGGTGAGTTTACATAGAATGGCTGAGCTTCAGCACTGCTTGAAGAACCAGCAGTTGGGTAACGAACATGGCCAATACCATAATTACCCTGTAATGCACGCATATGACGTGTGTGGAACACATCACGTACCATACCCGTATCTTTACGCAGGAATAAACGACCATCCTGACAAGTTACGATCCCGGCTGCATCCTGTCCACGATGTTGTAACATCGTTAACGCATCAAACAACATTTGGTTAACAGGTGATTTACCAGCTATACCAACTACTCCACACATAGCAACCTCGCAGACAAGCTAGGGTTAATAAAAAGGATTATTTGTTGACTCACCCGATCCAGAACGTCCGTGCTTGTTCTGCGACTCAGATGGGAGGTCTGAAGATTTCTGAGCATCTTCAGACTGAATATGATGAAGTGCTTGATTTGCAGCATCTTTGGACAATTCGGTTGCCCAAGGCGCATATGGCAATAATGACTGAACCATTTTAGATTGTTTCCAATGTGGTGAACTTTCTACCCAAGGACCTAGCCCCTGCATAGTGATCAACACCACCAACAATCCTTTCAAGCTTCCAAAAACACCACCTGCCAGTCGATTTAAAGGACCAAGCTTTAATGTTTTCAAAATACTGTTCAATAACCATGTCGCGACCCAAGTCATGACTACAATCAACAATACAATAAATGCGAACGCGGCAATCTTCTGTACCACTGGATCTGTACTTAAAGATGTCATCGAAGGTGCAAGGACGGTTGCATACTTTGCCGCAATGACAAGTGCAAGAATCCATCCAATGAAGTTCGCAAAGGCTTTTACAAATCCTTGACGCAAACCGTTAAGCCCTCCAATGAGCAAAATAATCAGTATAAAGATATCAATGGTATTCATGATATTTACAATGCGTCTACGCAGTCTTTTACAAGTGTCGGACCTGTATATATGAGGCCACTATACACTTGTACAAGGCTAGCTCCTGCTTTTTGTTTCGCAACAGCATCCGCGCCCGACAAAATACCACCTACACCGATCAATGGAATTTGACCGTTTAATACTTTAGCAAAAGCCGCCAAACATGCCGTACTTTTTTCAAAGACTGGCGCACCGGATAGACCACCTGCTTCATCACCATATGGAAGGCCTTCAACACCTTCACGTGACAAAGTCGTATTGGTAACAATCAGACCATCAATTTTAAATTTTAACAATTGTTGGGCAATAAAATTAATGTCTTCTGGTTCTAGATCTGGTGCAACTTTAAGTACTAAGGGTACATAATGTTGATTTTCATCCGCCAACTCGAGTTGACGTTTCTTGAGTGTCTCTAACAGTTCAGTCAAAGCATCACCGCTTTGTAAGCTGCGAAGATTTTTAGTGTTAGGAGATGAAATATTAACCGTAATATAAGAAGCGTAGTTATAAACTTTTTCTAGACAAATCAGATAATCGTCAACTGCTTTTTCAACAGGTGTAACTGCATTTTTACCGATATTGATCCCAAGTACACCCTTAAATTTTGCAGCTTTTACATTTTCGATCAGCTGATCCACGCCATCGTTGTTAAAACCCATACGGTTAATAATGGCTTTTGCTTTCGGTAAACGAAATAAACGAGGTTCAGGGTTACCTGATTGTGGAAGGGGTGTAATTGTACCAATTTCAATAAAGCCGAAGCCCTGGCTCGCCAGCGCATCGATATAAGCACCGTTTTTATCAAGACCGGCTGCTAAACCAACAGGATTAGGAAATTCGATTCCCATACATGTCACTGGTTTAGACGCCACGTTTTGACGCATCATTCCCATCTTGTGAGAAGATTTCAACAGCGATAATGTCAGCTCATGTGCACGCTCTGGTGCTAAAGTAAACAACAAAGGGCGGGCTAGAGAATACAACATATCTATAAAAGTCTACTGCTTTTTAAGTCGGCATATTATAGGCACAGCACAAATAAAACACCATGCTTAGCAGATCTTTATTTTTACCGATTATTGTACACTCGCTGTTAATTTGACCTGTCCCGCTTCAGAACTTAATTCCATCTTTTCAATACTTAAACCCATTTGAACCAATTGCGTCAAAAAATTGGCCAGAATTGCATAATTTTCATGCATCACAGCAATCTGTATTTGCTCGCCGACTTGTTGAGATGCTACTGACAAGCCCTGTTGTTGCGATACACGCTGAACTTTTTCCAACGCGCTCAGTTGTGTATCACCTGCTGGTTTCATCGTGACGGCATTACTTTGCATCCAAACAACAGTATCTTTGAGTTCATTCACGCGCTTTTGTTGAAAATTTGCAGCTTTGTTCATATAAAACAGTGCCGAACCAATCGCTGCCACTACAACAAAAATTGTGGTAAAGATCACCATGACTCGTTCACGAGTAGAAAGTTGGTCTAAATAATCAGTGATGCGCTCAATTTGCCCATCTATACGTTGCTGTAGGTTTTCCATTTTTATCATTATTGTATTTTCACCAATCCAATCGCGCCGTTGGCACTTGGTTGAATATTCCCTAATTCGACTTTAAAACCTTGTTGTTTTAATTGATCAGTTAGGGTTTGTAGTACTTCTGCCGAATTAGCTTTTAACTCCATATTCAGCATCGAGGCTTCATAGCTCACACGATTTGCAGAAATTTGGTTTTGCATTAAAACTGGCCCGACACGGCTCAGTAAAGACAAAGCCTGTGCATTGCCCGTTTGACTCTGACGCAATTGTGATTCGAACTGGCTTTTCAGCGTTTGTTCGGTCACAGGATAGCTTTGACCAAACCAATATTTAAACTGATCAATCGCTTGTGCCGCAGTGATATTGGCCACTTTTTTGTATTGATACCAGCGAACTGCATCATAACTAAACTGAGTAATTAGAGCCGCAACCAAAACAGCTGCACAAGCTTTCCAATAACCGCTTACACCCGTATTGGTTTTGGCTTTCGGCAAAACATTCAGTGGATGTTGTTTCGGTTTTTTTATATTGGGTAATTCATAATGAAAAGATTCAATGTGATCATGCGTTACAGCGGCTTCAAGACTATGCGTCTGATCTGAACTTAGATTTGAAATCTTATAGTTCGGCTGACCAATTTGATAATCTAAGTACAAAGCCAAATCATCAACGGATTGCCCGACATATTCACCATTTCGGACCAATAAATGACCGCTGACATTTGCCAAAACATGTTGCCCAGCTTCTGGGCTTGGCAAGACCAAAAAGTCAGGTAATAACGAAATGACTTTTACAGGAATTAGCGTCAAAGCATGCTGCATCGTTTCGACTGTACTATGCGCAATCCCCATGACCGTTAATTCATCCGGACTTTGAAAATGATGCAATACTTTCATTGCATCCAAAGGCAAAATGACATATTCCTCAAGTAAATATTTTACGCCGTCTGGGCCAAGTTTTTTATATTGGTTTTTTGGAAAAATTTGCTGAATGATTTGTACATCACGACTTGGAAAGAAAACAACCGCTTCCTTTCCCGCATGCGGCTGAATTTCCTGAATCAATTGTTCAAGTGTCGATGACTGCTTCCAGAAATCCCCTTCTGACCATTGCCAAACCCCATTGGCTTCGGGCATCCATAAATACAACATTAATTTTTCTGCCGTTTTAATTGGTTTTTATGTTGATGGTATAAACGTTTTAATTTGTGTTGATAACCCTGGAGCAATGACCGCTTGTTCATAAATGCGCGCTTCTGCCAAAGCATAGGGATTAAAATATTCTGAGACCAAAACACTGGCCATATGTGCCACAACGTTCATATGGCACACCACCACAATAGACTCATACGGTAAATGTGACAACCATTCCACTGCAACTTTGGCATCATCTTCCGGTTTGATGGCATTACAAATAACCACAGGCACATGTGGAAAATGTTTTTGCAAAGATGAAAGTGTTTGCTGCGCACGCAGTAGCGGACTCACCACAAAAACGTCTGGTTGAATTATATCTTTCAAATATGCTGCAGTTTCTGCCGCTTGAGTTTGTCCGCGCGCTGTTAAAGGACGCTTTTCATCATTCCCCATTACTGGCGGAGCAGCTTCGCCATGCCTAACCAATGTCAGTTGCATAAAATTTCCTTATTCTATTCCGCACATTATATACAGCCAGTATGACAAAGCTATGTGTATTGCATATTAATCAGCAAACTTAAACTTGCTGATGTGGCAAGACAAATTCAACATCACTACGATGGCCATTTTTCATCAGTGACAATGCAATATTCAGTGCCGGTGCACCTTCAAAAATCACTTCGTACAAGGCACTGGTAATTGGCATATATACACCGAGCTCTTCAGAGCGTGCGCGTACTTGCACAATGGTATTAATCCCTTCCGCAGTTTGTCCCAGTTCTTTGGTGGCTTGCTCTAAGCTTTTACCACTACCGAGTGCAAAGCCGACTTGGTAATTACGGCTGAGCGGACTACTACAAGTTGCAAATAAATCACCGACACCAGATAAACCTAGGAATGTTAATGGGTTTGCGCCTAATTTCACTGCAAAACGGCTCATTTCTGCCAAAGCACGTGTCAAAATCATACTCTTGGTATTTTCACCGACACCATAAGCCGCAGCTAGACCCATCGCGACTGCATAGATATTTTTCAGAGCACCGCCCAATTCCACGCCATGCACATCATCACTGGCAAATACACGGAACAACGCACTGTGTAGCGCTTGTTGAACTGCATAACGAACCAGCTCAGATTGGCTTGCGATCACTGTTCCTGCTGGTTGTCCTGCAACAATTTCCTTCGCCAAGTTTGGCCCTGAAAGCACACCATAAGGGACTTCAGGAAGTTCTTCACGAATAATATCGCTCATAAAGCTAAAGGTATTGGCTTCAATACCTTTGGTTAAAGACACCACTGCTTGTGACGTGATAAAAGGCTTGATCTGCTGTAAAACACTACGGAAAGAATGGCTCGGAATGGCCACCAAAATAATGTCACGATTACATACTGCTTTTTCTAAATCTGAAACAGCAAGCAAACTTGCTTCTAATTGAAAATCTGGCAAGTAACGTTTATTAATATGTGTTGCATTAATGTCCGCAGCTACCGCCTCATCACGAATCCATATCATGGTGTCACAGCCATTACGTACTGCGGTATTGGCCATCGCAGTACCAAAACTCCCACCACCCAACACCGTAACACGTAGTGCAGTTTTTTGGTCAACTGACACAGGGCTAACAAGACTTGCAAAATCAAGTTCTGACATTGTTCTTTTATCCTAATTTCTTTACTGATCGAACTTCATCAATCGATCTATTTTTCACTTTTATTGGTTTGCTTTATGCCAATGGCTTACAAAGTCAGCAGACTGTATTTCAGCACGAGGTGGAATTGCTTTCACAGCTGTACCGATATAAATAATGCCTGAAATCAAATCGTTTTCCGTTAAGCCTAAGGCTTGTTTAAACAATTTAGATTCAACCACCGCCCCACTACGCCACATGGTTGAAAAGCCCTGTGCTTGTAAAGAGAGCAAAAAGTTTTGTACTGCTGCGCCTGAACTTAAAATTTGTTCGAAATGCGGAACTTTGGGATGATCTTGTAATTGAGTTAAAGCCAAAACCAATAGTGGCGCACGAAATGGATGGTGTTTCACACGTTCCAACTGCGCTTCTTCTGTTTGTCCAGTATCGGCTAAAGCATGTGAAAGCAACTCACCAAATGCTTCACGTTCAGTTTCAGGAATAATCACGAAACGCGTAGGCTTAAGACGATGATGATCTGGCGCCGTTAAAGCGGCTTGAAACGCATTTTCCAATTGCTCAGCATTCGGCGCAGGTTCAATTAAATGACCAATCGACTGACGCTGATGAATATTTTGATGAACTGTATCAACTGCTGATTTTAGAATTGACATCTATACACTGTACTTTAAAACGTTTGCTCAAGATTAGCATATTCTCAATAACTTACTCTAGAATGTTTACATCAGACTCGGTGCTTATTTGTTAAGTCAGCTTTATTCACAGATTTACTATAAAAAAACCGCATAACTTGTACAGCAGTTCCCTGTTCTATAAGAAATTTTATGTTCAAATAAATCAAATTGTTTCTAACTCGGGGCACCGCATGAAAAAATTCAACAAAACTGTTGCCATTGTTAGCACGCTAAGCGCAACTGTGCTTTTAGCTGCATGTACATCTACGCCAATAAAATCTTTAGCGATTCAAAAACCAAATAATCAATATGAAGTGACTGCCGTAGGTAAAACCAGTTTAGCGGCAAAAAATAATGCAATTGCAGCTGCAAATAGTACCTGTGGTAAAAATGCGACCCCTGTCGTGGTGGATGAAAAGCAAGAATACAACGGAGTTTTAAAAGGCGTGGTCGATGAAAAGACAGGTCAAATGATTCAAGCGGCGGCTGGCGTACTTGGCACCATTACAGGAAATAGCGGCAGCATCAGCAAAGATGATGATTACCAAACCGTACTAACCTTTAGTTGCCGTGCAAACTAAAACGCTAGTCTGTGATTTTGTTTTGTCATTAACTCAAAATGAAATAGTCGACATGAAATAAAAAAGCCTGCAAAAATGCAGGCTTTTTTAGAAACAAAAATTAGCAATAACCGTCTAAACGGGTTAAAGGTAATTTTTGACCAATGGCTTTTTCAATTTCAGGCAGTGAAAAAGCATCATCTTCAGACAAGAAACTAATACTCACACCACGAGTACCTGCACGACCTGTACGACCGATACGGTGTACATAATCATCAGACTGTTCAGGAAGTGTAAAGTTCACTACATGAGAAACACCATCGACATGGATACCACGACCCGCAACGTCTGTTGCAATCATGATGTTATGTTGACCATTTTTGAACTGATCAAGCATTTTCAAACGCTTATCTTGAGCGATTTCACCTGACAACATCACCACTTTATAACCGTCTTTTTTGAGATGATCATAAAGTTTACGCACTTGATCACGACGATTGGCAAAGATCATGACCTTTTCAATTGGTTCATCACGTAAGATGTCTTCCAATAATTTATATTTATCAGACTTCGCCACCATGTAGACACGTTGCTCAACATCGGCATTGGTTTTCTTTTCAGGTTCAATTTCAACAGTTACTGGTTCAAACAACCATTGCTGTGCCAAATTTAAAACGTCATAACTAAACGTCGCAGAGAACATTAGCGTTTGGCGTTGTTCTTTACGTGGTGAAAAGCGCACGATACGTTTTACAGATGGGATAAAGCCCATATCTAATAAACGGTCAGCTTCATCGATCACTAAAAATTCTATTTGATCGAGCCAAACTTCTTTTTGTTCAACAAAGTCAATTAAGCGACCCGGTGTCGCCACCATAATGTCGACAAAATTACGATTTAATAGATTTTTTTGCTTATCAAAATCTACCCCACCGAGCAAAGTCATGACATTAAGATCAGTATATTTCACTAATTCTTTGGCATCACTTTCAATTTGCAATGCAAGCTCACGGGTTGGTGCAAGAATCAATGCACGCGGCTCACCGCGGAAGCGTTGTTCTTTAATTGGATTATTCAACAAGTCATTGATCACACTGACCAAGAAAGCCGCAGTCTTACCAGTACCAGTTTGAGCACGACCAATAGCGTCATGTCCAGCCAATGTAAATTTTAAAACCTTTTGCTGAATAGGCGTCATATCCTTAAAACCTAAAGCATCAATGGCTTTTTTAAGGTTCGGATGTAAATTTAAGGTTTCAAAACCTGATGACATATAGATGTGCCCTAATTGAATAATCACAAAATTGCTGAAGCATTATAAACAAAAAACGCCCCAATTTACATTGGAGCGTTTTTGAGTACATTCAGACGATTAGTCTAAAGGTTGTACTTCTTCAGCTTGGAAGCCTTTTTGACCTTTAACAACGCTGAATTCTACGCGTTGGCCGTCACGAAGTGAACGGTGGCCTTCGCCCATAATTGCGCGGAAATGAACGAATACGTCGTCGCCGCCGTTACGTTGAATAAAGCCAAAGCCTTTAGTGTCGTTGAACCATTTAACAACGCCTTGTTCACGAGCTGTCATAAGTTAATCCTTATCGTATTTAAAAAAGAAGGACCACCCGGTGTTGCAAACAGCAGACCAAACAAGGTTAAAAAAAATATTTTTATTTCTAAGCTTGTAATCATTCTGTAAAACTATCAACAAAATCCCGGTTACATCCAAATATATCAAGAGTTAAGAGGCTTCACAGCCAACAAAAATCTTAACAACGCAACGAGCTTAACACGGGTTTACCGCAATTAATAGATTTTTTTGATCTATTTTCCTTTTGAATATTCTTATTTTTTCACATCGTTTGAGTTATAAATCACAAAGGATTTTTACCTATTTTAGGTTGGGATTTGGCACTGTATTTGCTAATATTTCCATTGAAATGTAAACATGTTGGATCTGCTTCGTGAGTGACAGCCAAAATTCGCTTTTAACTGTAGATGCAATGGGTAAACCCTGCCCGATGCCACTATTGATGCTCAAAAAAGCTTTAAAGAAAAGTCCAGACCAATCTTTATTGTTAAAGTCATCCGATCCGCACAGCCAACAAGATGTATCACGATACTGTCAAATACATCAGTTAAACTGTGAAATGCGCAAAATTTCCGATTCTGAGTTTCATTACTTAATTGAATCTTAAAAAGATTCAGTTAAACTAAATTGCTTCATAATTGAATAAAAGTTTACATTTCTATACCCAATTTTCCATAATTTACGGAAATATTGGATTAAGATGAATCTTAGTTATTGGGCTTACCCATTTTAATTCTCAAGGAGAAAACATGAGTGACAGCAGCAATCAATTGATGCCCCTGTCATTATCGGCACCTGGGGTGAATCTTGGTGCTTATATTAGTACTGTTAATCAGATTCCAATTTTATCGGCCGAACAAGAAAAAGAGCTAGCCGAGCGTTATTATTATGACCAAGATTTAGACGCAGCTAAAATGCTGGTGATGTCGCATCTTCGTTTTGTTGTGCATATCGCACGTAGCTATGCAGGCTACGGTTTGCCACAAGGTGACCTGATTCAAGAAGGTAACTTGGGCTTAATGAAAGCGGTAAAACGTTTTGACCCAAACATGGGCGTACGTCTTGTATCTTTTGCTGTGCATTGGATTAAAGCAGAAATTCATGAATATGTGATTCGTAACTGGCGTATTGTCAAAATTGCGACCACTAAAGCGCAGCGTAAATTATTCTTTAATTTACGTAGCTTAAAAAAGTCATCTAAAAAATTAACTTTGGCTGAAGCACAGTCGATTGCCAATGACTTGAATGTAACACCCGAACAAGTCTTGGAAATGGAAGGCCGTTTAACCGCTTATGATGCTGCGTTTGAAGCTCAAGGTGATGACGATGATGAAGGTTCGACCCATGTCGCTCCTGCCCTTTATCTCGAAGATAACCGTTACGACCCTGCGCGTTTAGCGGAAGATGAAGATTACGAAGAACAAAGCACTTCAGCTTTACATGAAGCCATGGATCAGCTGGATGATCGTTCACGTAACATCTTACAACGTCGCTGGTTAGATGACGAAAAGTCGACACTGCATGAATTGGCGGCGGAATATAATGTATCTGCTGAACGTATTCGTCAGTTGGAAAAAAATGCGATGGAAAAAATTAAAGTCGCAATGTCTTCAAACTAAGTTGAAGGCTTTTCCCAGTCATACTAAAAAAGAGCATTTCGATGCTCTTTTTTTTATGCCTGAATATTGTCGAATGACAAACTGCAACACAAAAACTTTGGGCATTTTTGCTTTAACCCTGCGTGCTAAATATGCTATGGTTATGCGCAAATTTTGTTAAGGTGAATGCACATGTGGATTGCCATTTCCGCACTTAACTTAGCTTTTGCTGTGATGCTTGGTGCCTTTGGTGCACACGGATTAAAAGCGCGCGCTACTGAAGCCCAATTGGCTTGGTGGCAAACTGCAACGGACTATTTCTTTTATCATGCACTGGGCTTACTTGCCCTCGCGATCTTATCCAAAGTCATTCCCCAACTTCCAATTAAAGCCAGTTTCCTGCTTATACAAATTGGTATTTTCTTCTTCTGTGGTTCTTTATATGTGATGGCTCTAGGCTTACCACGTGGTCTCGGAGCCATTACCCCGATTGGTGGAGCGCTGATGATTGCTGGATGGCTCATATTGGCATGGAATGCGTTGAAATACGCAAAATAATCAACAGCAGATATTGGCCTTACTCAATAGGCAAGGCAGCAAGAACGGAATCCGCAAATGCAAATCTATTTAAATGGCGAAGCTACACAAACCGAATGTGTCAACCTCTTGCAATTGGTTCAACAATTACAACTGGAAGGCAAACGCTTTGCTGTTGAAAAAAATGAAATGATCATCTCGAAAAGTAAATTGGAACAAACCCCAATTGCAGAGCAAGATCATATTGAAATTATTCATGCCGTAGGTGGCGGCTAAAATGGAGCTCCCATGGAAGATACACCCCTAATCATTGGTTCACGTACATTTAATTCACGACTTTTAGTTGGTACAGGTAAGTACAAGGACTTAACGGAAACTGACCAGGCCATTCAAGCCAGTGGTGCTGAAATTGTGACCGTTGCCATTCGCCGTGTGAATATTGGTCAACATCCAGACCAACCAAACTTGCTTTCAGTGGTTCCACCTGAGAAATATACGATTTTGCCAAATACAGCAGGTTGTTTCGATGCGAACAGTGCGGTCCGTACTTGCATGTTGGCGCGTGAACTATTAGATGGTCACAATCTGGTTAAACTTGAGGTTTTAGGCGATGAGAAAACCTTATATCCAAATATTACCGAGACTTTAAAAGCTGCACGTACATTGATTGACGATGGCTTTGAAATCATGGTTTATACCTCAGATGACCCGATTGTGGCACAAGAACTGGAAAGCATGGGCTGTGTAGCGATTATGCCTTTAGGTAGTCTCATTGGCTCAGGTTTAGGCATTCTCAACCCACATACTATTTCGATCATTAAAGACAATGCCAAAGTGCCTGTCTTGGTCGATGCGGGTGTAGGTACAGCAAGTGATGCAGCGATAGCGATGGAATTGGGCTGTGATGGCGTATTAATGAATACAGCAATTGCAGCTGCACAAAACCCTGTTCTGATGGCTTCAGCGATGAAAAAAGCAGTTGAAGCAGGTCGTGAAGCTTTCCTAGCAGGACGTATGCCTCGTAAACGCATGGCAAATGCCAGTTCACCTGAAACTGGATACTTCTTTAAATAAGAACTCATTCACGGTATAAAAGAGGACTCTATTGAGTCCTTTTTTTGATTTTGCAAACCTGATAATAATGAAAATATCCCATATATTTTGTACTTTGAGTCTTTGTGCCGCATCTAGTTGGCTGTCAGCCCAAGTGCCCAGCACAACCAAATCACTTGCACCGCAAGGTTGGAACATTTTGATGGCTACGACTGGCGACCTAAACAAAGATCAAAAGCCAGATATTGCGATGATCGTGGAAAAACAAAAAGTCGATGTGGCGACCTATGATGACGATGGCAAAGTCGTTCACAACCATCCACGAAAACTCATCGTGTTTTTTAAAACCGCAAAGGGATATCAACGTATCGTTGAAAACAACAGCATCCCTGTCGCTCAGCAGCCCAATTCATGCTTACTTGACCCACTTGCTGAAGCAGAAGACATCCAAATCAGTAAAGGCAATTTACTCGTTCATTTTAGTTATTTTATGGCTTGTGGTGGCTGGAAATGGCCCCGACATAGTTATACCTTCCGTTGGCAAAATCAACGCTTTGACCTGATTGGTTTTGACTACAGTAGCTTTCACCGAGCTTCTGGTGAAGAAACATCGAAAAGCTATAATTTTTCGACCTTAAAACGTAAGGAAATTGTAGGCGGCAATATGTTTGAAGATGTCAAAACTCAAACCAAATGGTCAACCTTCAAAGCACCACAACAAGTGACGCTTAAAAATATTAACTTTGATGATTTCTATACACAGTTCGAGTACTAAGTTGAACCTGAGCAATGCCAATCTAGCAATAAAAAAACCGCCAATTTCGGCGGTTTTTTTAATTCAATTTGAATACACAACTTAAGGAATCAATCCTTCATCACGCATCGCAATTTGAACTGATTGGCGCTCTGCAACTTTGTTACGCAATGCAATGATATTTTTATATGGCGTTAAATCATGACCGATGCCATTTGACCAATTTGTCAGTACAAAGAGATAAGCATCTGCTGGGCCAAAGTTATCATCGACCAAATAGTCGTTATCCGATTCACCAATCGCTTTATCGATGTATGTCAATAAACGATCAATTTCTGCATAAGCTTTTTCTTTAGCGTCTGCATCTAGTGGTGCACCAAAGAATACGGCATAAGCATCATGTAATTCTGAGTTCAAATAGCCAAGCCATTCTAAAACTTTGGCACGACCTAAACCTGATGGTGGAATTAAGTCTTGTTTAGGATCATGCTGCGCAAGGAAAGGTAAAATTGCCACATTCTCGGTCAGGATCAAACCTGGGTTAATTTCTAATGCGGGTACATAACCTTTTGGGTTGATCTCGTAATAATCTACCCCTTTTTCTGTTTTATGGTTTTTTAGGTCAACACGGACCAAATCAAAATCGACATTAATTTCATTTAAAATTATATGTGATGCTAATGAACATGCACCTGGAGAATAATAAAGCTTCATATCTGATCCTTGTTATGTACTATTCAATGTTTTAAATCTCTTCTGTCAAACTTTCAAGTGATCAAACCTGTAAATTGCAAAAAAGCGTAAATGCTGAAACACATATACTCATCGACTATTGTCCATAATCAAGAAGATTTCAAGTCAATCTGTTATGCATTTTTATACTCAGTTGTTTTAACATAGCCGCGTTTAAGATTTGATGAAAAGTTACCGTGTTACAACTTAAAAAAGAACAATGGTTTTCCAATATTCGGACCGATGTGCTCGCTGGCTTGGTGGTTGGACTGGCGCTGATTCCAGAATCGATCGCTTTTTCAGCTATTGCTGGGGTTGACCCTCAGGTTGGTTTGTACGCTTCGTTTTGTATCGCCGTCACCATTGCCTTTTTTGGTGGTCGTACAGCAATGATTTCAGCTGCTACGGGTGCGATGGCCTTACTTATGATCACATTGGTCAAAGATCATGGTTTACAATATCTTTTGGCAGCCACGGTTTTAACTGGTGTGATTCAGATCTTTGCTGGCTATTTTAAAGTCGCAAAACTTATGCGCTTCGTCTCGCAGTCAGTGGTGTATGGTTTTTTAAATGCACTCGCGATTTTGATTTTTGTCGCACAGCTACCTGAAATGTCAAAGATGGATAGTTTGGGCTATGTGTTTATGCTTTTAGGACTTGCAATAATTTATCTTTTTCCATATCTACCTAAAATTGGCAAAGCTATTCCATCACCGCTGATTTGCATTATTGTCCTCAGTGGCTTGGCATTATTTTTAGGCGCTGACCTGCGTACTGTGAGTGATTTGGGTAAGTTTCCAGAGACTCTACCTATTTTCTTGATTCCTGAAATTCCTTTCAATCTTGAAACCCTCACGATTATTTTCCCCTATTCCATTACCCTAGCAACAGTTGGCCTATTAGAAACCATGATGACCACTACAGTGATCAATGAAGTCACTGGAACTGAAGGAGATCGTCATCAGGAATGTCGTGGTCAAGGGATTGCCAATATTGTCAGTGGCTTTATGGGCGGCATGGCTGGCTGCGCCATGATTGGGCAGTCGATTATTAATGTCAGCTCTGGTGCGCGTACTCGCCTCTCCACTCTGGTTGCAGGTGTATTTTTGTTGTGCTTAGTGGTGTTCTTAAAAGACTGGTTGGCGCATGTCCCAATGGCGGCCTTAGTCGCGATTATGGTTATGGTATCGTTTACCACTTTCCAATGGAATTCAGTCAAGCAATTTTCAAAGCATCCGATGTCCTTTAATGTCGTGATGATTGCTGTGGTGATCGTGGTGCTTGCAACACATAACTTGGCGCTTGGCGTATTGGTTGGTGTGCTCCTCTCTGCGTTGTTTATTATCAATCAATTAGAAAGTTCGGTAAAAGTCACATCAGAACTTAAAGACAACGTCCGTAGTTACACGGTCTATGGGCAAATTTTCTTTAGTAGCTCTGAGAGTTTTTATCAATTTTTTGATTTTCAAGAGACGGTTCGTCAAGTGCGAATTGATCTGAATCATGCACATATTTGGGATATTACTTCCGTTAATATTTTGAAGAATGTCGTGCAAAAATTTGAGTCAAAACAGATTCAAGTAGAGGTTTTTGGCTTAAATGAAGCAAGTAGCACTTTACTTGACCGTGTCAGTGACTAATGGATTTTTGAAATATTCACTTTGAATCAAATCAATTTTCAATAAAGTGTGACCTATTGAAACCCTATGCAGGATGTATATAGCAAAGGGTTTCAATAATCAAAGTCTCATTTGTAATGACATTACATAAAATACCTAGCCTATAAAAAAGAGAAAAATTCACCATTCATTCGATTTAACTGTATAATTCATCTCATAAAATTATAACTATCAAAAATAAAACAAAGATTTGATGTGACTTTCTATTTATTTTTTTAAATTGTGGATACACAAAATTGGGGGAATTTTGATGGTATGGTTTTGGTCACGACACTACATTCAAGAAAATCGACTGCTGGTCTTCGCGAGTCTATTTTGCCTGCTATGTTGTATCGCTATACCCAGTTTTGCCAATGCCACCCCACAGATCTCAAGCAGTCATTGTCCTGTTGAAATTGCCCATATTGCCACAGCTAAAAGCGGTGTCGAGCAAGAGCGCCCACGTACAGGTTGGCAAAATCTGCAAAAGCTTCCAGACACTTGGAATAAGCGTTGGCCGGATTATCATGGTATCGCTTGGTACAAAATCCAATTTAAGTTGAACTGTGACCTCCATCAGTTAAATCAGCCCATTGCTATCGCCATACAAGGCATCACCCAAAGTGGTCGGGTTTACATTAACGATGCCCTACTTTGGCAAGATTATATTTCAGCAGAACATTTTTCGCGAAGCCAACATCAACCTAGACTATTGAACTTGCCTAGCTCGAGTTTAAAGCAAGGTGTTAATACCATTTGGGTGCAAGTGTATGGTTCAGTGACCCAAAAATCAGGACTCAGTTCAGTTCAAATTGGGGAATACCCGCAAGTCTACGACAGCTTTAAAATTTGGTTACTCGAACAACGACAATTAGTCGAACTGAATACGATGATTAATTTCGTCGTGGCCGTGTTCTTTTTTTTAGCATGGCTCGCCAATCGTAATGAAAGAGCGTACTTATGGTTAACCATTACAGGCATGGCTTGGGTATTTTATAGCCTGTGTATTATTTTTAATGGGCCAATTGCATTTCTAACCACCGTACAGGTCGACCGCCTACAAAATATTATTTTCTGCTTTTATACGGTTTTTGGCTGTATTGGTGCATGGTATTTTGCAAACCACCCATTTCCAAAAATTCAAAAACTATTATTAAGCCTTGCTACTATCGCAGCGCTCTGTATTGGTTTTGCGCCAGAGGCTTATTTAAAGACCGTCATCCAAATTTGTTTTAGCTTCTTTGTTTTGGTCTTTGTGGCCAAATGTATTAGCTATCCGTACTTGGCGTATAAAGCCAAAATGGCCGAAACCTATTTGCTTGCAACGCTGTATCTGATTTATTTACCGATTGCGGTACATGATGCGCACTTTATGATGACCATGGAAGGCCATGCACTCTCGCCGTATACTGGGCCACTGACCACCCTCGTCTTGGGCGGTGTACTTGCTTTGCGTTTAGCTCGACACACTCGTCAAATTGAGCGTTTTAATAAGACCTTAACTGAAAATGTTCAACGAGCTGAACTGAAACTCGCTACTTCACTCGGTCAACAACATCAACTCGCGCTTGAAAATGCACGACTTCAAGAACGAATTCATTTATCTCATGACTTACATGATGGTTTAGGCGGATCTATTGTCCGTTCAATTTTACTGTTAGAACAAAATGATAAAATTGAAAAACCACAAATCATGTCGATGCTTAAACTGTTCCGAAATGATTTAAGACAAGTTATCGATTCGGGTTCAAGTATAGGGACGAAAGTTCCAGACACTCCGATCGAATGGGCGGCGCCGATTCGCCATCGCTTTGTACAGCTCTTTGAAGAATTAGACATGAGCTCGAGCTGGAAAATTGCTGCCGAATGGATTCACTCACCGTCTGCGACCCAATGTCTCAATTTGACTCGTGTCGCTGAAGAAACCCTGACCAATATTCTAAAGCATAGTCAGGCTAGCAAAGTTCAAGTCAGTTTGTGCGAAACAGAGACTCAACTGATATTACGTATTGAAGATAATGGTATAGGCTTCAACCCTGACGATGTTGAACAAGGTCTACATGTTGGTCTACATAGTATGCAAACACGAATCCATCGTATCGGTGGTGAATTTAAAATACAGTCACAGCCGGGTTGTACCGTGCTTGAGGCCATTTTGCCGTTTAAGCTTGATGGTGCTGATCGTGAAGATATTGGCGATAAAATCGCCTAGCTTAATGTTATTTCATCGCTTTTGAGCTGAGTAATTCACTGTACATGGCAAATCCTCGGCACGGCTTCCGTCGGTGAGATTGAGCAAAAAGCGGATTTATTCACGGTAAAAATTTGACTTGTGCATCTCAGGACTTAAAATACCGCATTCGAATTTTTTACATTTGCCAAAGTTATGTCGAACGATCAATTAGACCAGCACGCTGTAGATCTGGATAATCTAAACGAACACCGTGAAATCGTGACGTTTATGCGCCGCTCTGCGCCACTTAATACTTCGCAACGTACTGCGCTGGAACAATATGATCATCTAATTTTGGAATACCCTGTTGGGGATTTGCGTCAGCATTTTGAACACCCTGAACGCCCATTAACTGTTGAGATCGGTTTTGGTATGGGGCGTTCTTTGGTACTGATGGCAAAAGCAAACCCTGAACGTAACTTTGTCGGTATTGAAGTACATGTTCCGGGTATCGCTCAATGTGTTTATGAAGCAGGTCTTGCAGGTTTAACTAACCTTCGAGTATTAGATGCTGATGCCATCCAAGTGCTACGTGAAATGCCAGATAATAGTATTAACACTGTGCAATTATACTTCCCAGATCCATGGCAGAAAAAACGTCATTTCAAACGTCGTTTTGTATCTCATGACCGTATGCCATTGGTTGAAGAAAAATTAGAAATCGGCGGCACATTCCACTCAGCAACTGACTGGGAACCGTATGCTGAATGGATGATCGAAGTTCTTGAAGAACGTCCACGTCTTGAAAACCTTGCGGGTAAAGGCAATAGCTACCCTCGTCCAGACTGGCGTCCACAAACTAAATTTGAACGTCGCGGAATTGAAGCAGGCCATAAAATTAATGACTTCATCTTCAAAAAAGTAAACTAATTTTTGAATGAAATAAAAAACCACCGTTAGCGGTGGTTTTTTATTGCTGTTTTTGATCTAAGATTTATCTGTGTTGTTTCAAATCACAGGAAAACTGCTTACACCTAGGCTACTTGCGCTTGGAGCTGACTTTGACGAATCATATCCACGGCTTTTTCAGCAATCATCACTGTTGGGGCATTGGTATTGCCATTCACCACAGAAGGCATGATGGAGGCATCGACTACACGAAGGTTTTGAATCCCGTAGACTTTCAATTCAGGGTCAACCACAGACATCTCATCTACGCCCATCTTACAACTACCGACAGGGTGATAAACCGTATCCACACGCTGACGTAAGATTGCACGTATGTCATCATCTGTTTTGACCAGTGAGGTAAATAAATCTTGCTGATAATGACTCGATAAAGACGGCGACATCATTAACTGCTGCGTCAACTTAAAACCTTGTACCAAATCTTCTAAATCCTGCTCATCCCCTAAAAAGTTTGGATCAATCAATAATGGAGCATTTACACTAGAACCACTCAATTTGATCGTACCGCGACTTCTTGGATTGAGCAGACACACATGACACGACAAACCATGACTTGCATGAAATTTCCGTGCATGGTCATCTACTAACGCCACGACAAAGTGTAATTGCAAATTTGGCATTGCTAAATTGGGTGAAGACTTTAGAAAACCACCGCATTCTGCAAAATTTGAAGCAATCATGCCTCGTCGTTCCTTACGATAGCGACCAATCTGCTTAAACATATCAATTGAACCGGGTAAAGATACGCCAAATGTGCCTTGGTATTCTTTGACTTTATAACCAAAAATGAAATCTGGATGATCGTGAAAGTTCTTTCCTACACCCGGTAAATGGTGTTTCACTTCAATGCCATGAGCTTGAAGTTCAGCCTGGTCTCCCACACCCGACAACATTAAAATCTGCGGTGACTGCATCGCTCCAGCACTGAGCAAGACTTCACGTCTGGCTTTTAGGTGTTTCATTTGCCCTGCATGGTGTACTTCTACGCCAGTCGCGACTTGATGTTCTATGGTAATTTTATGCGTTGTTGCTTTGGTCAATACAGTTAAATTTGGCCGATCTAAATGTGGAAATAAATACGCACGTGCCACACTACAACGCTCTCCATTGATATGCGTAACCTGATAAACCCCTAAGCCTTCTTGTTCTGCGCCATTAAAATCATCGAGGACTTTATGGCCTTGTGCACGAGCCGCTTCGGTATAGCGTTGATGGAAAATATTGTCACTTTGTACATCTGTGACGGATAGAGGGCCGTCATTTCCGTGGAATTCATTCTGTATTCGGTTGTTATTTTCTGAGCGAATAAAATATGGCAAGACCTCATCATATGACCAGCCAGTATTGCCCTGTACCGCCCATTGATCATAATCATTTTTATGTCCACGAATATAAATCATGGCATTAATACTGGATGAACCGCCAAGGCATTTTCCACGCGGTTGATAGCCTTTACGACCATTCAAGCCAGCTTGCGGCACAGTTTCAAAGGCCCAATTATTGATTTTAGTCGGTAAGCTCACCACGCATGCAGCTGGAATATTGACCGTCCACTGATCACCTTATCCACCTGCTTCTAGTAAGCACACAGATATATTCGGATCTTCACTGAGCCGTGCAGCCAGTACGCATCCCGCACTTCCGCCACCAATCACAATGTAATCAAATTCCATTTTTGACATTATTTTCATCCAATTGATTCTTTTTATAAATGCACAATAAGTGATTTAACGCTGACTGAAAAGTTTCTTTTTAAAATAATGAGCGCGATACCGTGCAAGAAGGATGAAACTGATGATCGAAATTTTGCCTCAAGCGTCACTCATGCAAGGTAGCAACTATATCGATCAAAATGATCAATGGATTTAATACACTTAAACTTGGTCTTTATTCTTTTAATCCATAGACGTTTTAAAAGCACTGTAAGCCGCATAGCTAAAGATTTGACTGAAACAATAGATTTGATCAAAGCCTATTTCCGTTAGTAAGCTTTGATAATACTGCTGGCTAATCAGTTCAAAATCATCCTCTAAACGCTGCATCATTTTTGTCGCTTGCGATGCAGATAAACCCTGCATTTTGCAAAACTCAGGCAGTACATGCTGCTCAAAATTCGAATGAGTTTGCATCAAGTCAAAACTTAAAAAAATGCCCTGCGGTTTAAGCAATTCAAAAGCTTTTGTTAAAAAATTCGTTTTCTCTGACAACGGAATGAAATGCGTCACCAAGATACTCAGCACCGCATCAAAATAACTTACTTGATCAAAAGTAGTATGACTACCCAAAACAAAATTGACGCGATGCAACTCTCCAGCGGCTTCAATACGTTGCCGTGTTTGATTCAGCATGTTTTCAGACAATTCTGTAACGGTAAATGACCATGTTGGATTCAAGGTCATGAGATAGCCCAATTCATAGCCCGTCCCACATCCAATAATCAGTACATGGGCATCTTCAGCGACATGGCAATTCAACACCGCCTGAATCTGTTGATGGACAAGTTCATAGCCGGGAATTAATTTTCGTATATGCGCATCATAACTTTCGACCACTTGCGGATTATTAAAATCTTTTGCCATGTAACATCCTGTTTGACATGTATTTCTAAGCTAATAAATATTCATTGTTCTATATGGATTGTTTATTTCTGATGATGCTCAAGAATCTGCTGACTCAGCATTTCATAGACCGCTTTCAGGTCGACTTGATCAGCTTGCTCAAGCATATTGGCATGCATCTGCATGATATTTTGATCCCCACGCATTGCAGGGCCAGTTTGCATGTTACGTGGTTCAGCCTGAGTAGCTTTATTGGCCGTCTCTAAAATCAAAGGATAAAGTAAGCTAAAATCGACATGTTTTGCATCGACAATCTGCTTTGCCATGTCATAACAATAATTACTAAAATTACAAGCAAACACCGCAGCAAGATGCAGACTCAAACGCTGTGCTGAATCATATTGATATACCCTTTGGCTAATGCTGTTTGCTAAATCTGTAAGTGTCCTCAAATCTGCAGAATCCGCGGCTTCAACAAAGATCGGTGTCGACGTCCAGTCCACATCTCGATCTAAACTAAAGGTTTGTAAAGGATAAAATACCCCTGCTCGCGAATGCTGCTGGGTCAGTACCGTGATATTGGTGCTACCTGACGTATGCACAATCAAAACCTGTGGCACATAGGCTATGACTTGCTGAATAACGGTTGCAATCGATTGGTCGCTTACAGCAATGATCAAAAGATCAATCTCAGCATTCAACTTAGTTGGGGTATGAATAGCTTCTGCACCTACACTTGCTGCAAGTTTTTCTGCCTTTTCAAGATTTCGCGCAAAAACTTGCACAATGTGATGTTGTGGATGAAGTACCTTGAGCAAATGATGTGCAACACGACCTGCACCCACAATACTGATTCGCATATAGTTTTAACTCATTTTGGATGGCTACAGCATGTCAGGAAAATATCCGACGTGCAAATCGAGTCGTATCGATAGAATGATTTATTTTCAATACTTCCCATCAATTTCGCTCAGATAAGTACTATAAAGGGATGCACTTCATCCCTTTTGCTAGACGTCAATCTAAGTCTAATGCATATCATATCGCTTTCAATCTAGACAATATCCACGATATGCACTTTAGCTTTTACGATTTACCAATGATTTGATTCAGAGTCTGTAGGTATTGTTCTGCGTCACGGCGCGCATTGAATTTCTTTTCAAATACACCTGTGTTTTGCACACTGTTCGGTGTGTATTCTACCGAAACAACAAAGGTATCAAGCAAATCTCTATTAATCCGAATTGCAATAATATGATGTGAGTTTAAATAAAAACCTTCATCAACCTTAACTAACATGACCCGCCTCAAAATCTTGCACAATGAAATAGATAAAAAAATCTAAACATTCATAAACTTGGATGCCTTACCGCATACAGTCATTCATGTGTTAGACCTATTTTATTGTAGCGCCATTATGTGATTTATATTGCAATTATTATGTAATTTAAATAAATGCTCAGAGAAATTTTTTGAGTTTCAGTCATCTAAACATGATTGATTTTCAATCCTAACTAAAGTTTAGATAAAAAAGACTGGATATAAAAAAGCCTGCTGCCATACCTATGACAACAGACTCATTTTAGTAGGACTGATTTAACTCAAATCAATCGTACAGAGAGGTTGAATGATTAAACACTCAACATACTGTTTAATGTTTCTGACACATTCTTCGATTTCACAACAGGTTTAAGTGCTTCAAGTTTTGCTTTGACTTCACTACGCTGCGGTTCTGCCAAAGTGTACCAACGGGACAAAATTTGCAGTAAACGTGAACCGACAATTGGATTCTTCTCATCGAGGAATTTTGCCAATTCAACAATGTGCTGCACACCAAAACTCCATGTGTTGACAGGATTGCTATTTAAACCGCCTGTAACCGCACGAATACGGTTCGGTACTTTCAAGTCATAGTCAGGATGAGCAGTCAGTGCATTGATGGTTTCCGCAGTTGCTTTCGGATGTGCTGCTTGCAGCATAAACCATTGGTCCATCGACAAGGCTTCATTTTTAAAGCGTGTGTAGAAAGTTTCTAAAGCTTGCTGTGCTTGTGGTGCATCATTCCAAACCAATACTTTTAAAGCACCAAGACGTTCAGACATATTGCCTGTAGAGCTAAATTGTTCATAGGCCAATTCAAATACAGAAGCATCGCCTTGACGTGCCATCATGCTCAACATGATGTTTTTCAATGCACGAACACCCATGGCTTGTGAAAACTCTTTCTGCGCATCAGGGTCTAAAGTTGCATAAGTCTCTTTAAAGAAAGCACCTAACTCACGTGCCACACGACTTAAAAGTGCTTCACGCTGTTCTTGCACTTGGGCAGGACTGTAGTCGGCATCAATACGGCTACCTAAATAACCCTCTGTCGGTACATCGAATAAACGTGAAGCAAGTAGTGGATCACGCTCAACCAATGCTGGTAATGTATTTTGTATAGCTTGGACATAGATGTCAGCATCATGGCCATTTAACAAAATACGTTCTAACAAGGTTTGGCTGGCTTGCCATTGGTTAAAACCATTCGGCTCGTACTGCATCAGGAAAGCAAGCTCTTCATCTGAATAGTTAAATTCAAGATTAACAGGTGCAGAGAAATTACGCAGTAAAGACACAACAGGCTGGGTTTTTACACCGCTAAATGTAATCGTTGCAGTATCGGTATCAAATAAATACACGCCATCTTTGATGCCATTTTCAACCAATGCATCTGAGCTGAGAACTAACTGTTCACCACTCGTCGCATCAAACAATGCCAAAGCCACAGGAATTGGCACTGCTTTTAAATTTGGATATTTCGGATGCGCTTTTAAGCTTTGTTTCAAACTTAAAGTATAGGTTTGATTTGCAGCATCGTACTCACCTTTTGCTTCAAGTTTTGGTGTGCCCGGTTGGTTATACCAAATCAAGAAACTCGATAAATCTACACCTGAACCTGCTGTTAGTGCTGCCACCCAATCTTCAACAGTCACAGCTTGACCATCATGGCGTTTGAAATATTCGTCAGTACCTGCACGGAATTTTTCTTTGCCCAGCAATGTCGCCATCATGCGGTTAATTTCCGCACCTTTTTCGTACACTGTTGCGGTATAGAAGTTATTAATTTCAACAAAATGATCTGGACGCGGTGGATGTGAAAGCGGGCCTGAATCTTCAGGGAACTGATGTGCTTTTAACACTGCAACATCATCGATCCGTTGTACCGCAGCAGATTGTAAATCTTCTGAGAACGACTGATCACGGAATACTGTCAAACCTTCTTTTAAGCAGAGTTGGAACCAATCACGACAGGTAATACGGTTACCCGTCCAGTTATGGAAGTATTCATGTGCAATCACAGACTGAACGCGCATGATCGCAGCATCAGTCGTATATTCTTCATCAGCAAGCACACAAGAGGTGTTGAAAATATTCAAACCTTTGTTTTCCATTGCACCCATGTTAAATGCACTGGTTGCCACGATCATATAATTGTCTAAATCATAAGGACGACCATAATGTTCTTCGTCCCAACGCATCGAATGTTTTAAAGCTTCCATCGCAATATGACATTTTGGAATGTCTTTTTCTTCTGCATAGATTTCTAAAGCAACATTACGACCTTCAGACGTCACATAAGAATCTTTGAGTACAGCCAAGTCACCAATCACACAGGCAAATAGATACGATGGTTTTTTGGTTGGATCTTGCCAAACGGTATAATGACGACCTTCACCGGTTTCACCCGCTTCAATCAAATTACCATTGGCAAGTAATACAGGGAATTTTTTATCCGCTTCGACACGTGTGGTAAATACCGATAGCACATCAGGACGGTCAGGATAATAGGTAATTTTACGGAAGCCTTCAGGCTCGTTTTGGGTAACGAATAAATCGCCTGCCGCTTGGTATAAGCCTTCGAGTTGAGTATTGCTTTCAGGATGAATCACGACTTCGGTTTCAATGACAGCTTGGTCAGGTGCATTTGAAATTACCAGTTGTTCTGCATCTACAACATAGGCATCTGCTGGCAAAACTTGACCATTTAAGCGAATTGACTTGAGTTCCAAATCACGACCCAATAACACCAAATCCCCAGCAGTTTGACGCTGCATCACTAATTTTGCATTTACATTGGTATGCTCATCAAAGACTTGAATATCTAGATCGATACTATCTACGACAAATGATGGTTTTTGATAATCTTTTAAATAAACAGTTTGGTCTGCTTCGACCACTGGATTTGCCGCAATATTCATATCTCGTCCTATTCCTTAGTTATTGCTTCATCAGCTTTTTGAACACATTGTGAATGACTTGATCATACGACAAGATGCATAAGCTGTCTTCGCATTTACAATGATTTATATATGGGCTCAGCGCATGTTGTTTTCAATCATCTTTATTGAATAATTTAAAGGCTGGCACATATTTTCGCCATGTTTAAGCAAAATAAATGCCTGAGTTGAGCACAGCTACTTCAATATGCAAATTTTATATCTACCTCAAATAAATAAAGCACCTATATACTAGAAAGAGAAAGTACAAATGCTTTATCCATCTGTACGTTCAAATTATTGCGCTGAAACTTTCATGCTTAAGACTTAGAGGATTATTGATTTGCAAAAATTAAATCGAGTGCGCTGTCGTAGTCTGCTGCAAAGTAAAATTGAAATGCCGTAACTTTTGAAGTAAGGAATTGCTGAATTTCTTCCGTCGCACCCGCCACATAAATTTTAGATACTTGATGTTGCTGCGCCAGGCCCAGTAACTCGATCGTCTTTTCTAAAGTTTGATCATGCCCAATAATCAGCGCGCCAACCGTACCCTGTAGCTGCTTATATAATTGCATACGGGTGATATTGCTGTTTTTAAGTGCGTCTGACATGTGTATTCCATACAAAGAAAGGATAAAAAAGATTAAAACCTTTAGAAATCAAGCTGAATCATGTTGTGTATCAAGTACAGTAATTCCGCTTCCTTTCAATTCTAAAAGCCTAAATCATTAAAAATTAAAAGCTCAATATATACAAATATACTTTTCAAATCCAATCGCTTAGGTGATTCCTTTCAAAAAGCACCTTAGTTAGCAAATCATATCAATCTTCTAATTTGGATTTGATTGCATATTTCTGTTTATACCATGCACCAAGATGTATCTTTTTCAACAGTTCAAGCATTTTAAAAACTCTTCTGAGATAGCAATACTCATCAATATTATTTTGTTACTTTTAAATTAATAATTTATTTTCAATACCTTAGTAAACAAATATACAGTTTATCTGCTTTAAAATGTCTACTTAAAACATTTGAGCATGCGTTTTGCATCTACTTAATTGCCAAAAGCAAAAAATTCAGGCTAAAACAAAAAAGAGGTGCATTATGTTTATTAAAGAACACATCATCCGTATTGAAAATATGAAGACCCTGCAAGCACTTGATGCTGCAAATATCGACCATCAAGTGATTGCAATGTTTATGACCTGCGAAGGGATTCCACTCAAAGCCTTTGAGGTCAGTTCATTACTTAACTCATATAGTGCATTAGGCACTAAAAAAGTTGCGTCTAAAAAAGTGCAAGCTTTAATACAAGCCAAACAACTTGGAGAGGAGGACGAATCGATCCCATGCCCAGCCGCCTATTAATAATCCATTCTGACTAAAAGCTGCATCATCACTATGCAGCTTTTTTATTTGTCGACATATCGCCTGAGCTGCCGCAACTGAAATTGCAAACCCGTCTTTAAACAGAGATGTGTATAATCAATTTAATCTTTCAAAAAACGCTGGCAACATGTTCAATATTCTACGCAAACAAATGGATGAAAGTACGCAATGCCCGTTGTGTCGTGCATCTATGTATTGGGTAGATGCTGAAAAATTAGATGAGCAAGAATTTAATTTTTACCAGTGTAGCCACTGTCATCATCAAATATTTCCAGAACAGCAATACAACTGTCATTGTGAAAACTGTCAGGCCGCACGAAAAAAACTACTCAAAGAAACCCGCTTACAAGAACAGCGTAAACTTAAAAATAAAGATATCGTTGAACGAGAATTAAGTGAACTGAGTTTTTTACAGAAACTTTTTTTGCTGGCTTTATTGGATAATCACGTCCAAGAACATACGGCGCATCAAGAATTTATCGACTGGGATACGATTAAATATCACAACATCAGCCCGAATTATCTCTTTCAACAGTCGCTCAAAAAGCATCTCGTACATGAGCAAATTTTGATTGTGAAAGATGATGCACTACAAGCTGAGCAGTATTATATCAATGTCCGTCTGCATGGATATTCGGAGCCCAGCCTTTTTAGCGTAGCGCAGCAACTGCGCCATTGGTTTTATGAAAATTTAGCCTTAGGCGTTCCTTTTAAAAGTGCTGACGAAGTGAAAGAGTGCTTGTATCTCCTACTTTTCCAAGAAATTGTGCAATTCATGCAGTTTTACTGTAAGACATGGGGTATTCAAATTGCAGGGAATAAAAGCTTTCAGGTGTTCTGTTATCGCTTACTCGACCATTTAGCGGTTGGGCAGATTTATTATATGATTCAGTCAGCACTCGAATACCTACATAAACAGAAAGCCCTGCAAGTACGTAATGAAAATTTCATTAATACCAATCTGTTAAAAAAGACCTTACAGCAATATCGTGAACGTGGCTTAAAGGAAAGATGGGAAACCTTTACCCTCCCTCGTCCGCCACAATTACCGTTTAGTAAAATGAGTGAAATTTTGCTCTTTAACTTTTTAGGACTCGATGAAAGTATCTTTGTGCAACCGATACACCATGCTTGGAAAAAAATCGAACCTCGATTAAATTTTTATTCCACAAAGCGCTGCATGTACTGTGGTTCACAAGAGCTCTCTGTCGATTATGATGCCGCAGATTATGTGACCCTGTTCTGCCGTAATTGTAAACATCAAGACCATTACTTCACCCGCTAAGGGAGAAAACGATGAATCAATCTGAAAATTTTGAAACGACCATGAACAGTGAATTAACTGACTTAAATAGCCCTCTTTTGCAAAGCGTTATCAATGCGTGGATTGAACTTCAATCCAAACAACCCTTGGTGCATATCATCACCAATGCAGTCGCGAGCAATTATGTGGCCAATGTCCTTTTGGCTGCGGGTGCTTCTCCTGCAATGATTGACAATCCCTTTGAAGCTGAAAGCTTTGCCTCGATTGCCAGTGCATTGAATATCAATTTAGGCACGCCAACGTCTGAACAAATGCAGGCCATGCAAATTGCTGCACAAACAGCACAAAATTTAAATAAACCTTGGGTGCTTGACCCTGTCGGTTATGGCCCCGTTTTGCCATGGCGATCTGAAATGGTTGACCAATTACTCCAATACAAGCCAAGTATTATTCGCGGCAACGCATCAGAAATTAGCGGTCTTGCAGGTAACCAAGGTGAATCCCGCGGTGTCGATAGCACGCTAAATAGTGCAGAAATTTATTTAAATGCTGTGCCCTTGTTAGAACACTGTGAATGTGTGGCAATTTCAGGCGAATCAGATTTCATCTTATCGAAAGAAATGAATGCAGTGATACAGATTAATGGTGGGTCTTACTTACAACCCAAAGTAACGGCTTCAGGCTGCGCTTTAGGTGCGTTAACAGCGGCGTATTGCGCCGTAAGTGAAACGCTAACTGCTGGCACGATCGCAGCACATTTGCACTTTGCGATTGCGGGTCAAAAAGCCTATGAAATTAGCTCAAGTGTCGGCAGTTTTAATGTTGCATTTTTAGATGAAATTTATAATCTCAATGAAGATGATTTCAATCAACTTGCCAACATGCAAATTTATGTACTATGAAGCTACGATAGCTTGAGAAAAAAAACAGCTTGAGTAAATGGCTCAAGCTGTTCAGGGATTCATACTGTTTTGTACTAATTAATATGCGACAAAAAATTTACTGTGCCGTACTGTCACTTGCAGCATTGGCATCAAACATTTCTGAATCTTCGATCGTTTCTGTTGGATTACTCAAAATCATGTCGAGGTCATAGTCCCCCGCATAAACAATATTTTTGATTTTTGAACAGTCGCCATCACTCATTTCATAATTTAAGACTTTGGCTTCATCACCAATTTTAAACTCAGCACGAACGACGTTTTTATTTTCATCAAAACTCAGTTTAGGCTGAACGCCTTTTTTCGAATCTTGCTGCGGATCTTGGCTATCCGTGAAAATATCGAAATCCACATTACACGCTTGTTGCGACTGCTTACAGTTAATTTCTGCTTGCATACGTTCCGCTAACGATGGCTCAAAATAGGCAGTAAGTTGATCTTTACTCAAAGCATGCAATTTCAACTCTTGGTCATAAATTTGTTTGACCAGTTTTTCGGGGGCAACACATTTCTGCGATTGCTCCTGTACTTTTTGCTCTGCTGGCTGACAAGCCGTTAAAAAGATCGCCGCGCCGAAACCGAATAATCGATATATCGTCATTTGTCGCATAACACATCCATGTCCATCATTAAACTGCCCGCCCAACTGCCAGATTCATACTTGCTTCAAAAATAGTTGAAACATTTAATTTACAAATACACATTAAACCCATGCCATCAAAATAATCTGGCACGTGCTGCATAAAAAATTGAACATGTTCATCAGATTTGTTCCGTAGCCGAACCAACTGCTCAGGCGTCACCTTCGGTAAATCACAACGATGAACAAAAATATCCTCAGCCCGATGCTGTACATCATGCTGACGGATTTTATAACTATTTAAAACATCCACATACTCAGTGGGCATCGGGACACCGTGCCTTGGATAAAACTTAACAGAGCGCGAGGCAAATAATGTATATACCTTTGGTTGTGCCAATGTAGCCACAAACCACATCGGAATCGCTGGAAATCGAATCTGATACTGCATTGCCACTTTAATCGCCGAGTTTAAGGTCAGGTTTTTCCGACGATAATCAACCAATACCCCAGCGCGTGAATTAAAAATAAAAATCGGCCGATTGTTATGCATAATTTTTAATATACGCACAATGTTTTGCCCGATCAGTTTATCTTGTTCAAAATACTGAATAATTGGTAATGCAACAATATCGGGGTCATGCATGTATTGATAGAGTTGCTCAATTTTCGAAGTCGGAAAAATACATTGATCAAACTCCCAGAGCCGTTGAAACAACTCATGTTTTTCTTCAGTCTTGAGCTTACTAAAATCAATGATATTTTCAGTAATCGCCATACCAACACCCATTTTTTAATGGATTAACTTTGAATTTCTTCAAAGTACCTAGTTATAAATTTTTCAAAACCGATATATAAAACGAAATAAAAATTATTAATAGATCATCTATGATGATTAAAACCCCGAGCTAAAATAAATCGCTATTTAACTTATGCTCTTTAAAACCAACCATATCAAAATTTTTTACTTTTGAACCGTTTTAGCCCTCTAACAAGCTCAAAAGATGCAGCGTTTTTTGACTGTTACATCATGTAAATATAATACGTTTTAACATCGTGAATTACAGCCCCCTTGGATAGGATTTCTTATACTTTCTAGTCATACAAAAAAGACAGCTTCGAAAAGCTGTCTTTGAGTTATTTTAAAATTTAAGCATTAAGCTTGGTAATAAATATCAACCGTTTTAATGCGGTTTTCATCCATTGCCGTGACTTTAAATTGGATGCCTTTAAATTCAACCACAGTTCCGACTTCAACATTGCCGTGAGTCTGATCTAAAATAAGGCCTGAAACACTGATATAACCATCATCTTCTTCGATCAAATCCAGCATTTCCAATTCAAGTTCTAACTGATACAGATCGAGCATGCCTGAAGCTTTCCAATGTTCATCATCGATTTTAATCAAATCAAGTTGTTCATCCGCATCTGGGAATTCACCAGCAATTGCTTCAAACACATCGAGTGGTGAAATCAGACCCTGTACCGCACCAAATTCATCCGTAACTAGTACCAAAGAGCCTTTAGAGGTACGCAAGGTATTAATCGCATCAATCACCTTCATTTTTTGGAAAATAAAAATCGGACGATGACGTTTAATCAATACTTTTAGATCATCTTCGCTATCTAGAACATCAATAAGTTCTTTCGCACGGACAATACTAATCACTTTGTCCAAGCTACCACGACACACAGGGAATAAACTGTGCGGCACTGAAAGTACTTGCTCACGAATTTGCTCAGGTGTGTCATTTAAATCAACCCAAGAAATTTGATTACGAGGGGTCATGATCGACGCAACTGAACGCTCTGCAAGCGTCAATACACCACCAATCATGTAACGTTCTTCGTCTGCAAAGGTTTCTTGTGCTTGATTACCGACTTGATCGGCTTCTAAGCGTCCACCCATCAGCTTTAAAATACTGTCCGCAGTACGATGACGTAATGGAATTTTCGCTTCGTGTTTTTGAGCATTACGCTGACTAAACTGGTTAAAGGCTTCGATGATAATCGCAACACCAATACCTGAGTAGATATAGCCTTTCGGAATATGAAAACCAAAGCCTTCTGCAATCAAGCTAATACCGATCAGCAATAAGAAACTTAAGCATAGGATCACGACAGTCGGATGTCGGTTTACAAAGGCCGTTAACGGTTTAGATGCAAATAACATCACTGCCATTGCAACAATCATTGCAGCCATCATGACATAAATGTTGTCGACCATACCGATCGCTGTAATGACCGAGTCCAGAGAGAAAACTGCATCTAAGACAACAATTTGCGCCACGACTGCTGTAAAGCTCGCATAAGCCACTTTTGTTGTCACTTGAACTTCTGGTTTACCTTCTAATTTCTCATGCAGCTCTGTGACCGCCTTATAGACTAAGAACAATCCACCGAACAATAATATGAGATCTCGACCAGAGAATGTCCAATCAAAAACTGTAATCAGGGGCTTTGTTAATGTGACCAACCAAGAGATTGCAAATAACAATCCTAATCGCATAAATAATGCGAGTGAAAGACCAAGTACGCGGGCTTTATCACGTTGTTCTGGAGGGAGTTTTTCTGCCAAAATGGCAATAAAGACTAGGTTATCAATTCCTAGTACAATTTCTAAAATAATTAATGTAAGTAAACCAACCCAGATTCCGGGATCTAACAAAAATTCCATTAGCTCTCTTCCTCATTCTGGATTGTAAGAATATCTTCAATCAGACCAACGCACGGCGACGGATCCATAAATTTAACCTGTGTAACTAGAGACCTTTCCATTATGCACAATCTTGCGCATTTGTAATGTATTCAAGCATATTTTTTCGCATCAACTATATGACAAAATGTTAAAAAACGCTGAATACATTACAAATCATATGGCCGATATAAAATACATATCTAGATGTTAAAACCTACTTTTTGATATATCCGCTTCCACTTTTAAAAAAGCTTGAATTCACCTGACTTTTAATTAAATGTAATTAAATACGTTGTATGAGATTGTATGAAAAATCTAATGAATTGTTTATTTTCAACCTTTTGGTAAAATATATTAATATTCAATTTAAATTAAAAACTTATTTATTTTCACTACACTATCTCTTTACCCAACTTTGCTTTTATTCTCTTTTAATCGCTTGGAAAGAATATCAATATAATCTATTAAGATAATCTAAAAATGAGATATCTTCTACTTTCTATTTTTTTATTGTGAACTCTTGCTATTACCCTCTATTTTTCAATAGAATGTTAAAACATTAAATAAAATTAAAACAAATATTCAGGGGACTTCTTCATGACAAAAAAGTATTCAAAATTTTTACCATCCACCGATGACTTTAGCTTAGAAAATTTTCCTTTCTACTGGGTCACTCAGGTTCATGCTCAATACGTTTTAAACGTTGACCATGCGTTGAAAAAATATGGTGTTGATAATTCACGTCGCCGTATCCTTCTCGCACTCAAGTCTAAGCCACATGCGAGCGTTTCGGATTTATCTGAAATGGTCGTGTCTAAAATGTCGACGACAACCAAAATTGTTTATCGCTTAAAAGATGAAGGCTTAGTAGATACCTATTCTTGTGAAGATGATGCGCGTATTACCCGCGTCGTGTTAACCGATAAAGGCACTGCAATGACGCAGAAGATTAACGATCTAACGAATGTCGTTCTCGAGCAATCTTTTGAAGGCTTAACACCGCTACAAATTGAAAAAACCATGGAAAGCTTAAAGCACATCTTCAAAAACTTAGCGCGCTAAGCATTCTGCATCACCGAAGTATTAATCGAAAAAGTTCAGTTGGGGACTGATTTTTTCGATTTTTATTTTAGGTGCATGCGCGCATTCAAATTCATCAACGGGAAAACCCTGTACAAAACTTTGGATATTGGGTGATTTCCAGCTTAACCATTCCTCTAATCGCGCATGCGGAATCACAATCACCGAGCGTTTTATATTTCCTGGCTCATGAAAGTGTTTCATCATTTCATGATCGATAGCATCCATCGTAATCATGGTTGCAGAACGTACAATCTCATCACCTTGCCGACAAATGTCATATAAGGCAGCGATATAAAACGCTTCTCCATCTTTGCGTTTAACACTCCAACGCTGCGGTTTATTGTCGATATACATAGACTCATAAAATTCAGACACTGGAATTACGCCAAACTTACATTTTGAGATCGCATTGATAAAAGACGGCTTTTGATACAAAGTTTCATTTCGGGCATTATAGGTTTTTAGTGCAATAGATTTGTCTTCGGCCCATTTAGGCACCATGCCAAAACCCACTTTTCGCCACTCTAGCCCTTGCTCAGACTTAAAGAGCAGCGGTAAATCATAATTTGGATAGACTTCCTCAGGATATTCAAAACTGATTTCAGGCAAGTTTTGCGACTTTAATTGCGCTAAGGTAATCGGTTTGAAATTGGCACACATATTTGCCATAATCCGCAAAAATTCAATCTTTATAATAAATGAAAAATCTAGACCGAAGTCGCTTTATCGTTTTAATTCTCAGTTTAAGTCTATATCCAACTGCAAAGCAGCAAAAGTTTCTGTACATACCGTTTCATTTCTACCTTTTAGTCTCGACGCGCTCTATCTCAATGAATATCCATTTAAACAAAGCCTGATCAATGAAATCGAGATCCCTGCAGGCAAATACCGCATTCAATATAAGCATTTTCGCAATCAGCAAATGATCAGTACACATCATTGGGTCACGGTCAAAAATCTTCCCAACACCCAAGAGCAGCAGTTCTCATTAGTCATCCTGCCCTATGGTGAAATGATCAATGTCTCTGACTTTAAAATTACATCTCCAGAAATGTTTCCTGAAATCCGTTTTGCAAAACATGCTCAAAATAGTTATCGCTTGATGCAAAATCAGCAAAGACAACGAGATCAATTTGGCGTGATTCTTCCTGACGCAGATGAAGCCCACACGACAGAATTAGAAGATCAATTTGACTGGTTTACAGTGAACGCAGATGAAGGCCGTGTCAGGACAGATTGTACAGGCACTTTTAAGATCAATCCTCTGGATGCGCTCCCCTATTTCACCACTGCAAATTCAGCTATTCAGTTTAATTATCAACAAGGAAAACAAAAACATAATGCATATTTAGCGTTTAGTGATAACAATCCGCTTATTCCAATCGAAGATCGAACAACTCATGAGGCAACGGATTACAAAAATGGCTTGAAGTTTGATGTGTATATTAACAATATCCAAAAAATGAAAACCGAGACTATTTCTTCTAATTATTCAATCTACAATTATAAAGTGCAGGTAAAGCTGTATATAACGACCTTGCAACGTAAGCCTATGCTGTTGATGAATCAGCAAATGTACTATCAGAATAATTGTTCAAGTCAGGATATTGGCGCTTTTCTGTATTACAAAACACGTTGGAGTCGTTTTTGGGACTATATACTTCCTGATATTTCATGGAAATAAACTAGAGAGGTCCTGCTCCTGCGCAACAGAACCTGTTGTGAAGTCTATTGCACAAGATAAAATAGACTTCATTTTGTGTATTTTAAGCGGGGAAAGTCTGCCAATGGGTGCGGGTAAATTCCTCAAATATCCACTCACCATTAAAACGGCCAAGGCCTGAATTACGTTCACCACCAAAGGGTGCATTAGAATGATCCGCCACACTGATGCCATTGATATGCGTCATGCCTATATCGAGTTTGGCAGCAAACTCTCCGCCGCGCGCTAAGTTTGACGTACATACCGCACTCGATAAACCAAATCGGGTTGAATTCGCCAATTCTAGTGCATGTGCTTCATCTCGCGCTTTTAAAATCGGCAAGATTGGCCCAAAGCTTTCTTCTAATGCAATATCAGCGTGTGCATCCACATGGGTAAAAATATGCGGTGCAACCAATTGACCTTCAATGCCGCCTGCATAGGCTAAAATTGCATCTTGCTGAATAGCATTTTGAATAATGGTTTTTAATTTATCAACCTGCGCCTTGTTGATGATAGGCCCTATGAGGGTTTCAGTAGCATTTGGATCACCGACCACAATACTTTTTACCCGCTGAATCAATTTTTCAACATAAGCATCGTGCAAGGATTCATCCACAATCACTCGATTGGTACTCATGCAGATTTGTCCTTGATGCAAAAAACGCCCCATCACGGTCAGTTCAACGGCTAAATCTAAATCGGCATCATCTAAAATCACTAAAGGCGCATTACCGCCAAGTTCTAGCGCTAAACGCTTAATCCGTGAACTTCCTAGTGCTTTCACCCCGACCTGCTGACCCACTTCAGTTGAACCTGTAAATGAAATCATTTTAGGCACAGGATGCTCTACAAAATAGTCGCCAATTTCACTGCCACTGCCTGCAACGACATTTAACACGCCATGCGGCAAGCCCGCTTCTTCAAATAATTTTCCGAGCAACGTTCCACCTGTCACTGGCGTGTCACTTGCAGGCTTCAACACCACACTATTACCGCAGGCAATCGCAGTCACCACAGAACGCATCGATAAATGAAATGGAAAATTCCACGGGCTAATCACCGCAATGACACCCAAAGGTTTGCGCAGTACAAAACTCTTTCGACTCGGGTCTTTACTCTCTAGCTGCGTAGTTTGCATTTTTTCAGGAAAACGCAACGATTCTTGGATAATGCCGAGCGCCGCATCAACTTCAATATTGGCTTTTAAACGTGTACTCCCAGATTCATCTATCAGCCATTGAATAATTTCTTCTCTGCGCTGCTGAATGGTTTGAGCTAATTTATTGATAACTTGCTGACGTATTTCAATGGGCTTGGTCATTTCTGATTTGAATGCAGCTTCTGCCGCACTATAAGCACTGTCTACATCGACACTGCTGGCTGCCTGCAATTCAAAAATCTGTGCTTGGCTAAAGGGATTTATATTTTTGATGTGACGCGTTGAAGTCCCTGCTCGCCATTGCCCACCAATATATTGCAAATCTAATGCGGTATAAGCTGACATCGTTTCCATCCTATTTTTATCATTCATCCCAATGTAAAGACTTCAGCATCGAAAAGCTATGAGAAAAACAGGATAAAACTTTATAATTAATTTCTTTTGCAACCTTATACTTTAAACAGGCTGATGAATCTGCCGCATCGCTTTATAGATTCGCCAATAAATATAACAGCTAATGATGACTTCAAAACTTAGATCTTTAACTGTGGTGAGTTGCTCAAGCGCAGCCTCCTCCATGTTTAGGGTCAACATAGGTAACAGCCCTTCGACAACAACAGCGATCAAGATAAAGAGGACTAAACTCTGAATCGTTACGGGCAAATACAATGCAATAAAGCGCTTTAAAAAATCTCGGCCTTGCTCGCCGCCATTGGCTTTAAATATGGCATTCACCCAGCTAATCAGCAGACCAACTTGTAAAACAAACGAAGCCCAAGCTTCTGTAGGTTTGGATTCTGGGGTTAACGTCAGTGCTAAGTAGCTAAAGAAAATCAATATTGAGCTGGCAATATAGTAGTTTTTATAATGGGTTTCAGAGACTTTATTCAGTCTTATATCATCCACCAACCGATTTACATTCCATAAATACATGGAGTTTCCTTTTCATTTTTTATGTCGACATTCTAAATTTCTCAAGCAATAAAAAAAGCCTCCGAAGAGGCTTTTTTTGATTTACAGATTAGTCACCTGTATAACCTTTTAATTTTAAACGGTAAGCATGAAGAAGCGGCTCTGTATAACCAGAAGGCTGCTCGCCACCTTTGAATACTAAATCATAAGCAGCTTTGTATGCATAACCATCAAAGCTTGGTGCCATTGGTGTGTAAAGTGGATCGTTGGCATTTTGCTCATCTACAACTTTCGCCATGCGCTTAAATACTTCTTCAACTTGCTCAGCAGTTACGATACCGTGACGTAACCAGTTCGCAACGTGTTGAGAAGAAATACGTAAAGTTGCACGGTCTTCCATCAAACCAACGTTGTTGATGTCTAGAACTTTTGAACAACCTACACCCAAATCAACCCAACGAACCACATAACCCAAGATACCTTGAAGGTTATTTTCGAGTTCTTTGGTTTTCTCTTCTTCAGACCAGTTTGTATCTGTCGCTAAAGGCGGTGTTAACAAGTCATCTAAAGATAGCGGTTGAGTATTCAACAACTCTTTTTGACGTTCAGAAACATTGCACTGATGATAGTGAATCGCGTGAATTACAGCGCCAGATGGAGACGGAACCCATGCACAGCTTGCGCCAGCTTCTGGATGCTCAATCTTAGTTTTGTACATATCAAGCAACATATCTGGTTTTGGCCACATGCCTTTACCGATTTGCGCTTTACCACGTAAGCCTGCTTGTAGACCGATCATCACGTTACGGTTTTCATACGCTGGGAACCAGATTTGAGACTTCACTTCGCCTTTACGAACGAATGGACCTGCTTCCATGAAAGTATGGATTTCATCACCCGTACGGTCCATGAAACCTGTATTAATAAAGATCGTACGATCTTTCGCTTGCGCGATACAGTTTTTCAAGTTCACAGAAGTACGACGTTCTTCGTCCATGATACCGATTTTCAAAGTCTTCGCAGGTAGACCAAGCGCTTGTTCAGCACGCTCAAATAATTCAACTGCAAATGCAACTTCTTCTGGACCGTGCATTTTTGGTTTAACGATGTACATAGAACCTTTACGAGAGTTCTTGTTTTCGTTTTCGCCTTTGATGTCTGCAAACGTCAATAACGGTGTGATCAATGCATCCATGATGCCTTCGTAGATTTCAGCACCATCTACAAGGATCGCAGGGTTTGTCATCAAATGACCTACGTTACGAAGCAACATCAATGAACGACCGTGAAGCGTAGTTTCACCACCGATCAAGTTTTTGTGCGTACGGTCTTTGTTCAATGTACGAGTAACGGTTTTACCATTTTTCTCGATAGATTCAGAAAGCGTACCTTTCATTAAGCCTAACCAGTTACGGTAGCCTTCAACTTTCTCTTCAGCATCAACTGCTGCAATTGAGTCTTCCAAGTCTTGAATTGTCGTTACCGCAGCTTCAAGAACTAAGTCTTTCACGCCAGCAGCATCTGTTGAACCAATTGGGCTCGTCGCATCAACTTCAATGATTACATGTAAACCATTGTTTAAAAGTACGATTTCAGTTGGTGCAGCTTCGTCACCATTAAAACCAACAAACTGAGCTTCTTTCGCTAAAGTTGCAGTTGAGCCATCTTTTAGGCTTACAACTAACTTTTTGCCTTCTACCGCATATTTAGTTGCATCTGCATGCGAACCATTTGCTAACGGGAAAGTTTCATTTAAGAAGTTTTTAGCAAATTCGATAACTTTTGCGCCACGAGCTGGGTTATAGCCCTTACCTTTTTCCGCGCCGCCTTCTTCAGAGATCACGTCAAAACCGTAAAGAGCATCGTAGAGTGAACCCCAACGTGCGTTCGCAGCGTTTAAGCAGTAACGTGCATTACGCACAGGTACTACCAATTGCGCACCAGCCAATAATGCGATTTCTTCGTCTACATTTTCTGTGCTGATTTGGAAATCTTCTACTTCTGGTAATAAGTAGCCAATTTCAGTAAGGAAAGCTTTGTAAGCTTCGAGTTCAAATTTGTTGTTGCGGTGCCATTCATCAATTTTAGCTTGAATGTCGTCACGCTTAGCCAATAGTGCTTTATTCTTTGGGCTAAGATCGACAACGACTTGTTCAAAGTTTTTCCAGTAAGTTTCACTGTCTAAACCTGAACCCGGTAGTGCTTCATTTTCGATGAAATCGTAAAGTTCTTTAGCAATCGCTAACTTGCCTTTTTGAATACGTGCAGTCATTGTCTTTCCTGATATTGCTATTTTTTATAACAAGAGATTCTAGTATACCCATTTATACTTTGCTGAATAGTACTATCACATTCCTAAATAATGATCATTTTCTATGTAATGAAATACCCTCATCATTCAACATAATAAAGATCAGAAATACGACGTCATCATCAGCCTGAATACCTTTTTACAGTGTATAAAGTTTTTGAAATGTCGAAATTAGACTTAAGTGCAGAATTTTGTTCTAAAACTGAACAAATAGACCCAAGCCTCAAACAAACTCACTCGATTAAGCCATGAAATGCTGCCAATGTCGATGCTACAACTTCAACCAATCAGTTTAAATTTAACGCTTTTATCGATGAATTATTATTCAGTCTAGCTTCTTATTAAATGATGCTTTTATCTTGAGACTTGGCTTTAACTTCTATTGTTCGTTCCACAGCTTTTCTTAATTTATACATGTTATCTAAAACAAAAAATCAAAAAAAAAGAACGCCATTAAGACGTTCTTTTTTTATTCCAACAAAAACGCTTAATTTTCTGCTGTAGATTCTGTTACATTGATTTGGCGGTGAGAGGTATGTAGATAATCATCAGATTGCATTTCCAATAAGCGCGAACGTGTACGCTCAATTTCAAATGCCAATTTTTCACCTTGATATAATTCAATAATCGTATCTTCTGAAGTAAGCAACAACTTCACCCCACGGTCATAAAATTCATCAACCAAGTAGATAAAACGACGTGTCCCTTCAGACAAATAATCGGTCATGTGCGGCACATTACTCACCAAGACTGTATTATAAATATTGGCAATTTCAATAAAGTCCGCTGGGCTACGTGGTTTTAGGCAAAGCTCAGAATATTCACACCACAGCACATCTTCCGTATGACCAATGGTTTCTACAATACGCTGATTAATAATAATTGGCTCTTGTGAAACCGTTTGGGTTTGCGTTAATGCTGTAAAACGCTGTGCCATCCACAACTTATGTTCATGTGTTAAAGGCGACTTAAACAACTGCGCTTGTTTCAATACACGTAAACGATAGTCTACGCCTGAGTCTACATTTAAAATCACACAGTTCTTTTTTACCATTTCGATGGTTGGGATAAAACGGTCACGGTGGATCCCGTTTTTATATAAACCATCTGGTGCGATGTTAGATGTTGCAACAAGGGTGATCCCACGCGTAAATAATTTTTGGAATAGATCACTCAAAATCATCGCATCTGTGACATTGGATACAAAGAATTCATCAAAGCAGATCACGACTGCTTCTTTATAAATTTGGTCGGCAACAAGGTCGAGTGGATTACGCTGACCTGAAAGCTTATTTAATTCACGGTGTACGTACTGCATAAAGTGATGGAAATGCATACGTGTTTTGCGTCGAAATGGCACAGAATCATAAAACTGATCCATCAGCCAAGTTTTACCACGCCCTACACCGCCCCACATATACACCCCTTTCGGTGCTGTTTGACGACGGAAACGACGAAATGCTTTTTTAGAAGCCTTAAAACGTTGGATTAATTCTTGCCAAACTCGATCCAACTCATGCACTGCTTGCGCCTGTTCCTGATCTGGTAAAAACTGACCAGATGCTAAGGCTTGAGCATAACGCTCAGCCGGTGAAATCGGAGTAAATGCGGTGTTGTGTGGTGACTGAAAATCTGACATATCATTAAATACTTTTTGGGGCTAAATGAATTATAACGAAGAATAAACTCGAAGATATAACACTTTGGCAGTAAAGCGCATTGGCTATTTATTATATTGTCTCGGACTATGCCCAAACCAACGTTTAAACGCATGATTAAACGCCGCAGGTTCTGAATAACCCAGCAATTCTGCAATCATTTCAATTGAATATTCATTATATTCAATCATACGGAGTGCTTTATCTTTAATAATATCTTCACGAATTTGCTTATAACTGGTATTTAACTGTTGCAATTGATGACGTAAAGTTCTTTCCGGCAAGTTCAATGCTTGAGCAGTTGCTGCCATACTTGGCATCGCACCACTTTGTAATTCCAAATAATCTTGTACCCGTTGAACCAATGATGGCGCATCTTCATCGGCGCTTAAACGTTCTAACTCCGCAATACACTTCGACTCATATAATCGAAACGTAATAATATCAGCGGATGGAATACGAATATCTAGAACATCCTCATCAAACCAAAATGCCGCAAATGGCGCGCCAAAACGAACTTGAGAGCCATAATAATCGGTGAACATTTTTAATTTTTCGGGATCTTTGGGTTCAGCAAACGGCAAATCAATTTGAACTTGTGGCGTAGATAGCCCCATCATTTTGTACAGATCACGGATGAATTTATACGTTCCTGAAATCTCTGACTGTGCTAATAATGCACCCAGTGGCGCATACACATCTTGCGGTTGATAGCATAAAGCCACTTTATGTTGACTGATTTGCAAACTTAAACGCCCAGTTAGATGCGTCAACTGTTGAAAGCGAATCCCCTGATTTAAAGCTTGGCGTAAAGTATCACTAGTAACCAATAACATCAGCAATGGGCCATAACCCGCCAACGTATAATGTTGACCAATAAATAACCCTTGTTCAGGTTCTACATCTTTACCAATGACTTTCAGTACATCCCACTCCAAACTCGGATGGATCACTGAGGTGGGATCGAGTGCGTCGACACGCAGCCCAATGGTTTGCAAACGTTGATCGACATCTACGCCTGCTTTACGCATTCCTTGTACTAAATACATCAGGCTTAGAATGGATCGTTTCATAAATCGTAAAATGACATTAAATTTCTTCTTTTTTACTACAAATTTGCAATTATGAACATTGCTGTTTCGATCAATATTTCTGTCACCTCAATCATATTGTTCTGATCATGAACTCAAGTATGCTTAGCCTGTAATCTCGCTTGGAATTAAAAAAATGATGCAGGAAGCGCAAACAAAAACAATGCAAACCTCTAAAGCCAATTCGGAAATTCATACGCAAATCGCTATCATCGGCGGTGGTTTTGGTGGTATTGCTATGGCAATACGGCTTTTCCAACAAGGCAATCAAGATTTCCTGATTCTCGAAAAAGCCAATGATTTTGGTGGAACTTGGCGTGAGAACCGCTACCCTGGCGCTGCGTGTGATGTGCAATCACATATGTATTCGCTTTCTTTTGCACCCAAAACAGATTGGTCAAAACGTTATGCCGAAGCACCTGAAATATTTGATTATATCCAACACGTCACCCGTGAATATAATTTAAAACAATTCTGTCGCTTTAATAGTGAAGTGCTTTCAAGTCGATACAATGAATCAACCTGCGACTGGCATTTAGAACTCAAAGATGGTGTTAAAATTACCGCTCAATACGTGATTTTTGCATCTGGCCCGCTACATGTCCCGCAAATTCCACACATTCCGGGCATTGAAAAATTTAAGGGTAAAGTGTTTCATTCTTCGCAATGGGATCATCAATATCCATTAGAAGGTAAAAAAGTCGCATCGATTGGTACAGGCGGCAGTGCCATCCAATACATTCCAGAAATCGCACCACAAACACAGCAACTGTATGTTTTTCAGCGTACCGCGGCTTGGGTCATTCCACGAGATGAACGTAGTTATCATGGTTTAGAAAAATCATTATTTAAAAAATATGATTGGTTTCGAAAAATTCACCGCGCTCGCCTGTATTGGACCAACGAATCACGTGTCGTACCAATTGTTAAACCAACCACCATGAAATATGCGCAAAAACTGGCAGAACTGTATATTAAATACCAAGTCAAAGATGCTGAACTTGCCAAGAAACTAACGCCAAACTACATCATGGGTTGTAAACGCATTTTAATTTCTAATAAATACTTTCCAACGTTTAATCGACCTAATGTGGAATTGGTCAGTGATGCAATACAAGAAATCACTGAAAATGCCATTATTACCAAAGATGGAAAATCCCGTGAAATCGATTGTCTGATCTATGGCACAGGCTTTATTACCGATCCAAGAATTTATTTAAAATCATTTAAATGTATTGGTGAAAATGCTCAAGAACTCAAACAAGTTTGGCAAGCTGGCGCAGAAAGTTTTTATGGCATTTGCACCAAAGGCTTTCCAAATCTATTCCAATTATTAGGCCCCAATACCGTACTTGCGCATAATTCAGTGGTATTTATGATTGAGGCACAAGTCGATTACATCTTACAAATGATGCAATTGGTTTCAAAATCTAATGTTCAAGCCATCGCTGTCAAAGATCAGGTGCAAGATCAATTTAACACTCATGTACAAGACATGCTTGATGGCACGGTATGGCAATCAGGCTGCGTGAGCTGGTATCAACAAAATGGCGGTAAAAATTTTGCACTGTGGCCAACTTATACATGGAAATATTGGCTCGCTACTCGAAAAATAAATCCAGCTGATTTTCGACTCCTAAGTAAAACAAAATCTAGTCATGCAGCTTAAGCAATAACAGGTCATAATAGGCAGGTATTCATTATCTGCCTATTTTTTATGCAATCTTTCTGGCTGATTTTCCAGCTCTTGGCCTGTTTAGGGCTTGGTTTTATTCTTGCACGTCGCCTACCCACTTGGCTTGAAAAAATCGCCTTTAAACTCCTGCCGTACTTTACTTATATTTTGTTATTTGCGATTGCGATCGAATTTTCTGAAACATTACACACTATTCCAGCACCTCTGCAAATCCTCTCTTCATCAGTACTTATTGCACTATTGACCTCAATGGGTGCTTTTATTTGCTGCTATATTTTGTTTAAGCTTTTAGGCTACAAACCTAGTCATGGCAAAGTGTCCATGCAGTTAGTGACAAGCTCACTCATCAATATTAGCTATGCTTTTATTGCATTAGGTTTAGGTTATGCTTTTGCCGAAATTGCAGCACATTTTAGTCTTCAGCCACATATTAGTACTTGGGATCTACTTTTAGTCTTCATGTTTCTGATTGGGCTTGATCTCGCCTACTCACCGCTCGATCGTTCTTGGTTAAATTGGAAAATTCTACTTGTTCCACTCGGCTGTATCGTCGGTTCACTTTTGGGCGCTTTTGCTGCTGCCTATCTATTGCCACAAATCAGTTTGAAAGATTTGATTATGTTGTCACAAGGCTACGGTTTCTATTCGATGACAGGCATCGTCGTGACTGAATTAAAGAATGCGCATCTAGGCAGTATCGCGCTGATGAATGATTTATTCAGAGAAATTTTTGCGATTGTATTTATGTATATTATTGGCTGGCGCTACCCACGCTCTGCAATTTCATCTGCGGGTGCAACAGCTATGGATGTCACCCTACCCATGGTCAAACAAGCCTGTGGTAATGATTTTATTCCACATGCTATGGTCAGCGGCTTTATCCTTTCTGTACTTGCACCAATATTGGTGAGTATATTGGCGGCTATCTAACCCCTCACCTAAATCCTCTCCCAAAGGCAGAGGACTTTCTCTCTCCCTTTGGGAGAGAGTTAGAGAGAGAAGGTAAATATTAAAGTGTCGCTAAAATATCTTTTAAAGTCTGACGCATATTGTCCGATTTGGTAATCGGACGACCAATCACCAAATGTGTAGAACCATCGAGCATGGCTTGTTTAGGTGTCACAATTCGTTTTTGATCATCAGCAGCAGAACCCGCAGGACGGATACCCGGTGTCACTAAAGCAAACTCAGCACCCAAAGTCTCACGCAGCATTTTTGCTTCTTGTGCCGAACACACTACACCATCTAAACCACTTTCTTTCGTTAAAGTCGCAAGACGTTTCACATGTTCAAAGGGTTCAACATCTAAACCTAAATCCGCAAGATCTTCACGGCCCATCGAGGTTAATACCGTTACTGCAATCAGCTGAGTGTTATAGTTACCCGTCTTTAAACGCTCAACACAGGTTTCCATCATTTTACGACCACCTGAAGCATGAACATTCACCATCCACACACCCATATCCGCAGCTGCACAAACTGCTTGCGCTGTAGTGTTTGGAATATCGTGGAATTTTAGATCTAGAAATACTTCAAAACCTTTATCATGCAATGCCTTAACGACACTTGGACCCTCATGGGTAAATAACTCTTTACCAACCTTAACTCGACATAATGCAGGATCTAACTGCTCTGCAATTGTAAGTGCGTCATATTGGCTTTTAGCATCTAGTGCAACGATGATACTCAAGAGACTTACCCTTCATTTTGACAAAATTAGTGCATTATAGATGGATTCAACTTGATCAGAAAGTCATAAAACTCATGTTATTTGAAATGATTAATTTGAATTGAGTTATCTCATTATTTTATTTGAGATAAGCGTTTTATTTTTTCAGCCCATAAAAAAACACCCCGATGATCCACCGGAGTGTTAAATATAAAATTTAAATCTACTCATAAAAGTAGTTAATTTACTTCTAAAACCCAATTATAACGGGTTAGAAGGACGCTCATTCGCATCAATATCTAAAACTGTCTTTTCATGACGCGTATGTGCAGCCGCTTCAGCAGCAGCCAGTTGAGCAGTTTGAATTTGCTCTTTGCGTAGGCGGTCAATATCTTTACGTAGACGTTTAATTTCCCAGTTATTTTGAAATACTCGAAATACTTGCACTGCCAATAAAAGACCTAACACCAAACCTAAAGACAAGGTTAATAGCAATAAAAGCCCTAAACGCATTGCAGGCACTTGTGTAAATAACAAATCGACTGAAAGTTCAGTTCCGTTTTGCAGAACCAAAGCCAATGAGTATCCAAATAGAACCAGTAAAATTACGACCAATACGTAACGCATAAACACCCCTAACAATGTTTTGAATTAGTTTGCAGATTCGTTTACCGCATCACGTAAAGCTTTACCAGGTTTAAAGTGCGGTACAGCTTTTGCTGCAACTTCTACTGATTTACCTGTTTTTGGGTTACGACCCACACGTGGTTCACGGTGATGTAATGCAAAACTACCAAAACCACGGATTTCAATTCGGTTGTCTGTAGATAACGCTTCGATCATTTGATCGATCATTATCTTAACGGCCTCTTCCACTAAGGGTTCAGCTAAGTGTGGGTTTTTAAGAGAAATACGCTCTATTAAGTCAGACTTATTAAGTGCTTCAGTAGTCATCTGCGACCTCTTTAATTATCAAGCTACCTAGGATCAGTTTCCTGATAATAACCTGTTTAAATACAAAACGGTAGCGTAATAATCACTTACTACGCTACCGTTACAGTAATTGTGTAAAAAATATTAATTAATTTACATTAATAATACAATTCAAACACTTACTTAGTGGTTCATTTGAGCTTTGATCAAATCACCAATAGTCTTAGGACCATTGTCTGAAGATGCTGTAGCTGTCTTGTTCAAGTTAGCTACCGCTTCTTTTTCTTCAGCTTCGTCTTTCGCTTTGATAGACAAGTTGATAGAACGTGATTTACGGTCTACGTTGATGATTTTAGCTTCAACTTCTTGACCAACTTCAAGGAACTTAGTTGCATCTTCAACGCGGTCGCGGTTGATTTCAGATGCTTTAAGAGTCGCTTCAACTTCGTCAGCTAACTTAACAGTAGCGCCTTTAGCGTCAACTGCAGTTACAGTACCTTTAACAAGCGCACCGCGTTCGTTAGCAGCTAAGAAATCGTTGAACGGATCGCTGTTCATTTGTTTGATGCCAAGGCTGATACGGTTGCCTTCAGCGTCTACTGAAAGGATAACCGCTTCAACTGTGTCACCTTTCTTGTAACGACGGATAGCTTCTTCGCCTTGTTCGTTCCAAGAAATGTCAGACAAGTGAACTAGACCATCGATACCGCCTGGTAAACCGATGAAGATACCGAAGTCAGTGATTGACTTGATCGTACCTGAAACTTTTTCACCTTTGTCGTGTTCTTTAGCAAACTCTTCCCATGGGTTAGCACGAGTTTGTTTGATACCAAGAGAAATACGACGACGCTCTTCATCAACTTCAAGAACCATAACGTCAACTTCGTCACCGATCTGAACAACTTTAGATGGGTGGATGTTTTTGTTAGTGTGGTCCATTTCTGAAACGTGTACTAAGCCTTCAACGCCTTCAGCGATTTCAGCGAAGCAACCGTAGTCAGTTAAGTTAGTTACACGAGCTTTAACGATAGAACCTTTAGGGTAACGGTTCATGATCGCTAACCATGGATCTTCGCCTAATTGTTTAAGGCCTAAAGATACGCGGTTACGTTCGCGGTCGAATTTAAGTACTTTAACAGTAACTTCTTGACCAACTTCAACAACTTCTGAAGGGTGCTTGATACGTTTCCAAGCCATGTCAGTGATGTGAAGAAGACCATCAATACCGCCAAGGTCAACGAACGCGCCGTAGTCAGTAAGATTTTTAATAGTACCAGTAACTGTTTGACCTTCTTCAAGCTGAGCAAGAAGAGCTTCACGGTCAGCTGAAGATTCAGCTTCCATAACAGCACGACGAGATACAACAACGTTGTTACGTTTAGCATCAAGTTTGATTACTTTAAATTCTAACTCTTTACCTTCTAAGTGAGTAGTATCACGAATAGGACGAGTATCAACTAAAGAACCTGGAAGGAACGCACGAACTGGACCGATGTCAACAGTGAAACCGCCTTTAACCTTACCAGAGATAACACCAGTAACGATTTCGCCGTCTTCAAAGATTTTTTCAAGTTTAGTCCAAGTTTCAGCACGTTTAGCTTTTTCACGTGATAAAACTGTTTGACCCATACCGTTGTCAAGAGCTTCAACAACTACGTCAACAGTGTCGCCAACTTGAACTTCAAGTTCACGTTGTTCATTTAAGAATTCAGCGCGGTCAACAATACCTTCTGATTTAAGGCCAGTGTCAACTGTTACCCAGTCAGAGTCGATATTTACTACAACGCCTTGGATGACAGCACCCTTTTCAACGTTGAGGTTTAATTCGCTTTCTTCAAAGAGGGCTGCAAAAGATTCGGTCATGATATACCTAGTAAAGTCAGCGGTCTTGGATCAGACAAGGCCGGTTTAATTAAGCGTCTACATAGTCCGTATAAGACTGATCAAGCTATGCTTCTGCTGAAAATTCTTTAGTTTGCTAATTGCTGATCGATGTAATTCGTCATCAGCGTGAATACTTCATCAATACTCAAAGTTGAACTATCAATGAAATAAGCATCTGGCGCAGGCTTGAGTGGAGCGACTGTGCGTTCCATATCTCGCTTATCACGCGCTTCGATATTAGCTAAAATGTCGTTTATTTTAACATCCACGCCCATAGCCTGCAACTGATTTACACGGCGCTCTGCACGGGACTGAGCAGAAGCCGTTAAATAAATCTTGGCTTGAGCATTGGGAAAAATCGTAGTTGCCATGTCACGGCCATCTGCAACCAAACCAGGTGCTTGGGCAAAGGCATGCTGACGTTCTAAAAGCGCAGTTCTAAGTGCGGGAATTGCAGCAACTTTTGAGGCAAACTCTCCGACTCTCTCAGTACGGATAACTTTTGAGACATCTTCACCATCTAAAAGCACCGAAACACCTGCTTCATTTGTCACAAATTGTATGTCTAAATTTGTTGCAATTTTTACGCATTCATCGAGCTTTGAGTCTAATGCATCAATTAAGTCTTGCTTATGCAATGACAATCCCAACAGACGATATAACGCACCTGAGTCGAGTAAGTGGAACTGATAATGTGCCGCAATTTTTGCTGCCAATGTTCCTTTACCTGAGCCACTTGGGCCATCAATTGTAATGATTTGAACTGTCATTGCTCTTCCATTTTTGTTTATACGGTTTTTGCAAGTTTTGAAAAACCAATTTTAATCGCTGACTTCAGTTGCGCAAGGATTAATTGACTAACGAATGGCGCACGCGCCTGTAATTCAATCGTATAAGTGACTAAAGTACGCGCAGCATCGATCGCTTCGAATTGAATCACACCCAAATGATGTTTCACCAATGGGTTTTTAATAATCTTATATTCAATGCGTTGGTTTGGCTCAAGTAAGGTAATTTGCTCTTGTAACGGCTTCACTGGCCCAAAGCCCATTCGGCGCACTGAACCCACACCATCAGGACGCTCAGGATCTGCTGAATCTTTGACACGCACCACTTGAATCGGTGCAAAAGCCACGTTATAGGTCGAATGTTTTGAAAGTAAGTCAAAAACCTGCTCGACTGGTGCATTAAATTCTTTTTTTACTTGGATCGATTTCATGGTGTACCCTATTTTATTTGACAATATTAATTGTCAGTAGAGTTTACTTGATTTTTTAAATGAAGTTCAGTCAAAGTGGCTTTTTCCTGTAACTTCATCAGTCGTTTTTGTTCACGACGCATTTTAAAAAAATCACTTAATTGTTGGGAGCATTGCGCTTGCAGGCAACCATGCTCAAACTCAAAGATATGGTTATAGTAGCCTGAATTTAACAATTGACGCGAACTCACTAAAGAACCTGCTTTAGGCTCAGTCGTCGCAAATACCACGCGTTTAATTCTTGAATGGACCAAAGCACCCACACACATTGTGCAAGGCTCCAAGGTCACATATAAAGTTGCATCATCAGGTAAACGGTAATTATCGATATTTAAACAAGCTTGACGCAAAGCTTGTACTTCCGCATGCGCGGTGGGATCTTTCAAAGAAATAGGCGCATTAAACCCTGCACCTATGACTTGATTTTGACTCACAATCACTGCACCTACAGGAATTTCTTGCAATTCGGCAGCTTGCGCAGCTTGCTCGAAAGCAAGCTGCATCCAATGCTCATCACTATGTTGGTTTTGTTCAGACATCAATTAACTAAATTACACCATACTGTCTTAACAGTGCATTCCAACTGTCAATATTGGTTACAGGAGGATCGTCAGCCAAAATCCCTTTAAGGGAAAGGTCTGTACCTTTTTTCCACTCTGGGGAGAGATCTTTATCAACAAGACGTGCACGCACACCTTCCACAAAGTCCGCATGACGAATTTTCCACTCTGAAATTTGAGTTTCTAGTTCAAACACTTCATTCCAAGAATGCACTTTTTTCCCCCACTGCCACAATAACCATGTTAATGCTGCGGTTGCAGGTGAACCTTTTTGCAGATTTTCACTGGCTTGGCGTAGCCAATCACTGCGTGCATCGCTTAAACCAATAATTGATTCATAGTCATGTTCAAAATTGTGCCCACGGCACACACTCTGAATCACATCTAATGAATTTTGTAATGGGCCCGGCCCCACAGGACGATGCATACTATTTAAAGTGTCATCAATGGCACGGAAATCGCCCGCTGGATAATGATCCCAATCAATATTGATGACAGTTTCAAGTACGTTATCACGCTGTGCATCGCAAATGTGGGTTGCCCAGCCGATACCATAAGCACCTGCTGCGGTCATAATCGAGCCTGTTAATCCCGTAAACAAACCAATAGCACCACGGTCAGCTAGGAAACGCGTCGCACCTACATCTGGATACAAACCGATATTAATTTCAGGCATTGCTAAACGCGAATAAGGTGTCACCAAACGGAAAGGTGCGGCCATAAATAGACCTAAACCACCACCCATGACATAACCTTCGCCCCAAACCAAAATCGGCTTTGCATAGTTATGCAGCAGCAAATCTAGGGCATATTCTTGTTCAAAGAATTTATTCGCCGTTTCAACTTCATCATTGACCACCAATTGTCGCAATTTGCGTACATCGCCACCTGCACAAAATGCTTTCGGCGTAGTGGAATCCAACCAAATCGCTTTAACAGCATCATCATGTTGAAAGTCCTGAAAGACTTCAAGCAATGCTGTACAGATAGATTCATCTAATGCATGAAGCGATTTTGGGCGATTCAGGCGAACAATGCGCCAGCCCTTTTTCGCTTCTTCCACAATCAGATCTGGGTGATAATTTTTTGAAACGGGAGAATAAGTCATGCGTCCAGCTGCCAGTCTATTGGCTCAATGCCATTTTGTTTAAGATAATTATTACTTTTTGAGAACACCTTACAACCAAAAAAACCACCGCGGTTTGCAGCCAAAGGAGATGGATGCGCGGCTTTTAGCACCAAGTGCTTATTTTGGTCAATGCGTTGTCCCTTACGCTGTGCATATGCCCCCCATAAAATAAAGACAATATGCTCACGTTGCTCATTTAAAACATCAATCACATGGTCTGTAAAATCCTCCCAGCCACGTTTTTGATGTGAAGTTGGTTGCCCAGCCTCAACAGTCAGTACCGCATTTAAAAGCAAAACACCTTGTTCTGCCCAGCGTGTTAAGTCCCCATGTTTTGACACAGGCACCCCAAGGTCGGTATTTAACTCATGGAAAATATTACGTAAAGAAGGTGGTAATGCAACCCCCTTTTGTACCGAAAAACTCAAGCCATGTGCCTGATTTGGCCCATGATACGGGTCTTGGCCTAAAATCACCACCTTTACATTCGCCATAGGCGTCGTGTTTAAGGCATTAAAAATCAGCGGATTCGGTGGATAAATCACTTTATCCTGTTTCATTTGTTGTAGCAGAAAGTCTTTTAACTCATCCATGCGGGGGCTAAGCAAAAACTCACTTAGGCCATATTTCCAGCTAGCATCAAGCTGCACTTTAGCGAGTTTTGCTTGTTGCTCTTCTGTTAAAGACATCACTGTTAACCAATCCTAATAAAACCAAATATTTACTTAAATTTTAACTTGTAAATCAACTGCAGGGTTTAAAAATTTTTGACCCTGTTTTAATTTTTCATACATCTGGGAATCGTTCCATTCCGACTGAACCTGTTCGGAAAAGACGATTTGATCTAACTGCAACAGCCCCATTTGTGCGTTGTCGATATCTTCTAAAAAGCTTTGCGCATAGCCTGTGTCCGTCTCATGTACGATCACAGAATACACTTCAACATCACCCTCACCATTTTGAGTTTCTGTTGATTTTAGAACTTGTTGTGCCAAGTAAAAGAAGATCCGTGAAAACTGTTCTGCTGAAGGCGATACGGGTAGTTCAACCCAACGTGCGCTGAACTGCTTGCAGGCACGAATATACTCGGCATCATCGTGTTGCCAAAAACAAATCGCATGATCAAAACTGTCAAATAAGTCTTTAATAACCCCTTTGAGCAAACCGAAATCGTAAACCATTTGTCCATGGTCAAGTTTCGACGCTTTGAGTAATAGTTCGACTTTATAACTGTGTCCATGAATGGAACGTTTGCAGCGGTCTGACGTGCAATTACGCACGATATGCGCATTTTCAAACTTAAATAACTTACGAATTAACATATGTCGTAATGCAATCAAATAATCTATGGGTTCTCAGAGATTATAATGCAAAAGTCTAACAAGAGGCATTAATTTTGCTGTTCAGCACAATTGGGAAAAGGCATCATGAAAATTTAGCGATATTTAAGACCTAAAATGGTGCCATACTGCGAAAAGCCACATATACATCTTTATCTTTTCGCACTAACTCACTGGTAAATTGACGCTTTCTTTCATTTAAAATAATTTCAATTTGCGCTTTAAAATAGTTCGACTGCACACCCAATTGTGAGTTTAAAACTTCTCGATTTTCTGTGCTCACCTGTGCAAATGGCTCCATTGCCCATAAATCATTGATATTTTCAAAATGTTCAAATTTGGCAGCTTTTTGTTGCAAAGCTTGTTCGACTGCATTGACATCTAAACGATCATCCATAGTCGCTAACAAAAATGCAGGAGCGGTATTAATGTTTACCGTTGTTTCATGCGAGGGCAAGCTACTCACATAGGGCGCAATCAGTTTATATTGAGCACCTTCAAAACCACGGACTGATTTCAGTTCTTCCACACTATGAAATTTTGCATTTGGCGGTAGTGCCGCATTATTTAAACCACGATAGTACGCCAGCTCTGCTCCCATCGGGCCAGAGGTCTCATCATCTTCATCTTGCCAATCAATCACGGCTTGACTTAATTCTGCGGGTAAACCAACACGCTGCAATATTTTTTCAAACCATAGCTTTGCTTTGTCATTTACCACACCCTCTTCTGAAACCAAACTATTGAGGTTAAATTTTCCAGATTCGTCTTGCAGCACACCTGCAACAGTTCCACCTTCCACTGGAAAGGCGGGCATAGGCTGAGCCCAATTTTCTTGGAGGTGATCCACCTGCCCTGCATTTTCGGCATCATTTACTAAAAGTTCAGCAAAAAATGCTTCGGCACTTTTCGCATATAACAACGACTGATTTTGGCGCATCACATAAGCGGTATTTTCAGAAGTATGGGCTTGTTGTTTTGCGATACCTGCTGCAACTATGGTTGCCAAAGCTACCATCATCAGGATAGTTAACAAAGCGATACCACGTTGCTGTTTCATACGCAACTCCGAACTTCAAATGACTCTACTACCTGACCGCTAACCATTCTTATTTTTATCCAATAAAAAATCAGTATTTAACAAACTGAATAACCATTCGTAGTTTGTCCCATCCACTGTGAGCTGCATCCTGATACCCCGCGGTAACAGTTGAATGGTTTTTTCATTATTCAAATCAGCGGCAGCATCTGGCCAATTCTCTAACTCATTTGGATTGAGTACCGTGATTTTATATTGTTCAACATTATCCAGTAAAACACTCGAATCTGGCTGATCATGCCCCGTTTGGTTGAGATTTTTAAATTTTAGCCGATACAATTTTTTTTCATCAGCTTTGTATTGATATTCCACTCGCTCGTCAGGTGCAATGCCCTGATTTAATGGATCAGTGACACCTGTCTTACTGAAATTAAATCGGCCATTTTGCAATACTAACGCTGGTTGAATATCTCCATTAATATTGGCAGTTAAGGGCACAGCTTGTACTGTGTCTCTGAGAATTTGCTGATGGGCATCTTGCAACTGACTAAGCCTTGCCTCATGGGTTGCGTTTCGTTCCTTCACTTTCGAGACATAATCAAAAACCTTCCAACCCAAAGCAGACAGCACTGCGAAAATAGCAATCGCAACCAAAAGCTCAACTAAGGTAAATCCTGCTTGATTCTTCATTCCTTGCTGTACAAGCACAGGCATATCTTGAGATGTACGTTTTTTTCTAGTTATTATTTTCATCCAACGGAGCCTTATAGTTAAAGAACACCAAACTGCTAATCCCTGCTTCAACATCGCCTGTTTCAGCATTCATCAAACTCACTTGGATATCAATCCGTTGTACATTTGGACTAATGGTGGCTTGGGCTTTTTTGTCAATTTGCCATTGTTCGCCTTGTTCAGTGACTTGTTTAGATGCAGTACCCGTCATCCATTCACGATTGATTTCCATCTTAGCGATTTCATTCAACGCGACAAATTGTGCTTTATTTCTTAAAATTGCGTGTGCTGTCGACTGTGTATATTGCATCGCAACATTAGACAAAGCCATTGCCGCAGTCGCAAAAATCGCCAATGCCACCATGACTTCAAGTAGCGTAAACCCTTTAGCCCGCATTAACTTTCCCTAAATGATCGATTTCGATTTCATTACCAATGGGACGTTCTTCAAAATAAAACTGTATACGCACAGGCTTTACCTCACCATTGCCCAACCAAATCAACTTGGGTGCATTGGTATTTAACAAATCATCATTATTGGCATTTGCATACTGCTGATCTAAAGGCTGAATCGTAAAAGAGACATTTTCAGGTAATACTCGGGTTTCAAAATCTTTATAGTTTTGCCATTTATTATTCTGATTTAAAATACTATTTTCTACACGTTTTTGTTCTGGTAAATATTCTTGTACCGCATAGCTTTGCGTGTTGACATCCGTTCCAGCGTTTTGCTGTAGGGCCAATATCAAAGCTTGATCATTTGCATCGCGTAAAATTCGTTTTAGATCCATCACAAACACTTCACGTGCCTGCATGGCTTTGCGTTGATCTGTCCCACCGATATTCAAAAGCACCAATGAGGCCATGATGCCCATAATCACAATCACCACCATCAATTCTACGAGGGTGAAGCCACGAACCAATGATGGTGATGCACTTTTCATAAGCAGCCTTTAAGCGAATTGAGCAACCGCATGCACTTGTTTTGGTAAGGCCAAGGCTTGATCAATATAAGCAACCCGCAAGGTGTCTCTTGAACCCAAATAACGCTGATAAAAACTTGAATTCAAAATTGCTGCAGCGCCATGTGTAAGTGACCAAATCGAAGCAAGATAATCACGTACTGGCATGCTACTTTGAATCGACTCCAAATAACGCTCAGTCATACGGATGATCAATCTTAGACGCTGTTTGCGTACCTGATATAGTTCACTAAACAAGTGCTGAATACCCACACCCGTTGTCGATAAACGCTCTTCAATTTGGTGAAACAACACAGTACGTTCTGGGTGATGTAAGTGATGCAACATAAAGAAAGCAAGGTGTTCAGGAAAAGCTTTATCGGTGTCTTTAATCATTTCCAATAACATGCGTTCATTACGAATAATGAGCAACATATATAGTTCATCTTTACTTTGAAAATGTTTATATAACGTCCCTTTTGCCAAGTCGAGTTCTGCCGCTAGCGCATCTAGTGTCATCCCTGCTTCGCCATTTTCCAATAGCAGTTGCTCTGCCACTTGGAAAATTAATGCTTCTCTTGCTCTAAACTGAGCTTGACGATCCATCTTCACCCTATACTCTCTTACTCTTATATCAATTCAAATTATTTACTTAAGATTGAGGAGATTTTCAAAGTTTTGCATTGTAATGAAAGCCATCTCTTCAATTGACTTATCATATACATCACTTAAGGCTTTGGCTACATAGGGAACGTATTTTGGTTCATTAGACTTTCCTCTATAGGGCATCGGTGCAAGGTATGGACTATCAGTTTCAATCAGCACTCGATCCAATGGTACTTGCTTGGCCACATCACGCAAATCTTGTGCATTTTTAAAAGAAACAATGCCTGAAAATGACACGTAATATCCACAATCTAAGACAGCTTTTGCCGTTTCCCAATCTTCAGTAAAACAATGCAAAATACCGTGAGTAGATTTCTCTGCACGGATAATATCCACCGTATCATGCTTTGCAGAACGGGTATGAACAACCACTGGTTTTTTTACAGCTTGTGATGCGTGAATATGGCGGGCAAAGCATTCTTTTTGCTCTGCAATAAAGTCTGTACTATGAAAATAGTCCAGCCCTGTTTCACCAATCGCCCAAACCTTTTCAGGTTGTGCTAATTCAATGAGATATTCTTCTGTTGCCCGAGCCATCGTTGCAGGATCTTCACATGGGTGAACCCCAACGGAATAACCCACATCAGCATGACGTGATGCAATTTTTGAAAGTTCGATATGGTCATCTAGATCAACCGAGATACTCATAAATTTTGAGACCCCGGCTTGACGAGCCTGATCCAATGCAAGATCTAAATTACCCTCATAAGGGCTTAAGTCAAGCATGGTTAAATGGCAATGGGTATCTACAAACACAATATGTACCTACAAGTCTTCACTGTTGTAACTACATAGTGTAACTTCTACGCCCCTCAGATTTAAGCCCTGCAAGTAAACGTTCTGCTTCTGTTTTGAAATAAACGCCTTTTTCGCCGCTTAATTGAATTCCAAAGCCTTGTGGTTTAATGCCATTTTGCTTTTGCGAAATCCAAATGACTTTTCCTGTCAAAGGAATTTTTATACTTTGTTCAGGCAAAGTCGCCAATAAGAAAACCTCATCACCCATTTTCACAGCTTGCTTTGATGGTACAAATAAACCGCCACCAACGACATAAGGCATGTAGCTCGCAAAAAGTGTTTCCACATCTGGAATATTAGCGTGAACGATCCCGCCCATACGTGGTTGCATGATGTTTCCCCTTAATTAAACATTCATCAGTTTGATGCAAAGCTCATCTACGACCAGATTCCCCTGTACGTTCTGCTCGATGAACCGCTTAGACTGCTGTAATTCTGTATAAATCCCAAAGAGTGTTTCGAGCGAATATTGCTCTGCCAACACCCCAAAATCCAAATCTATATTTTTTATGGATTGATTTAGCTTGACACAAATTATATCGGACAACAAGTATTCAAACATTTGACTAAAATCACTAAAACTCAGAGCTTTATTCCACTTGGTCGCAATTGCCATCGGCATATTTTTTTGTGTCACAAGTTTTTGCCAATCTTGTAGAAACTCTTGGCGCATATTTAGCCATTCACTACTTGCCAATGAAATCGCTTGTAATGGCATTTGACTGGCTAAGTTCATGAGAACTTTGCGCTGGGTTTCACCACTATCGGGCAAATGCTGCTGTAAATATTGCTGTGATTGTTCCGGTTCAATACGATCCAATGCATAGTGCTGCATTCGACTGCGAATGGTTGCCGGCAATTTCAAATAATGCTCTGCCAATAACATAATCACAATCCGCTCGCCCGGCTCTTCCAATGTTTTCAGCAATGCATTTGATGATGCAATGTTTAATGCTTCAGCGGGCTCAATCAACACAACTCGCCAACCGTCTACGGTTTGCTGCACAAAGGGCAATAAATCACGAATTTTTTCGATTTTAATTTTGGCGTTTTGCTTTTTATTGTCTTCATCTGTGCTGATGTGGACAAAATTTGGATGTGTATCTGACTTTAACCACTGGCAACTCCCACACTCACCACATGGCTCAGTCCGCTCATCACGTTTTTGACACAGCACCCATGCAAGAAATTGTTTTGCAAATGCCTCTTTACCACAGCCTTTTTTGCCATACAAAAGCACGCCATGTCCCAGTTGTGGAAAACGGCTGGTTAATGTATTCCATGTATTTTGCTGCCAAGGGTACACTTGCGCCACAATTTCATTTTGCATAAATCGTTAAACCTTATTCGAAGTTTGAAACATCCATTTGGTTCAAACGATCAAGGTCAGCTTGAGTATCTACGCCCGGTGGTAGGTTCGCTTCTGCCACAGCAATGGCAATACGGTGACCATTTTCCAAAACGCGTAATTGTTCAAGGCTTTCTAATTTTTCGAGTACACCCATATCCCAAGTGACATATTCTTGTAGGAGTTTTACGCGGTATGCATATAGGCCTAAATGACGATAAGCCTGATCATGCAAGGTTTGTTCTGCTTGCTTTGCACCATCACGGTCATACGGAATAGTCGCACGACTGAAATACAGCGCTTGATTGTGCTTTGACATCACCACTTTGACAATGCTGTCACGTTGAAATTCTTCTAGACTATGAATCGGCTCGCAGAGTGTCGACATTGAACATGTCGGCTGATCAACGAGTAATTGTGCAACTTGTTTTACCAATTGAGCGGGAAGCAAAGGTTCATCGCCCTGCACATTGACAATAATGTCATCACTTGCCCAACCTTTGATACGTGCAACTTCACTTAAACGATCTGTCCCAGATGGATGCTCTGTAGAGGTCAATACCACATCAACCCCTTCCGCACGACATACTGCTGCAATACGCTCATCATCTGTAGCGACACAAAGGTCATCGAATCCTGCAACTTTTTTGGCTTGATCAACCACACGTAAAATCATCGGACGGCCGTGAATTTTAAGCAATGGCTTACCTGGTAAACGTGAACTTGAAAAACGTGCAGGAATAACAATATGTTTCATAAATTAAATGCCTTCGGGAAGTTTCAGACCCAGTTGTTTCAACTGCGCATGCAAAGTTTCATAACACGCAGGTGACAACACTGCATCTACAGGAACAACCCATATTTCTCTTTTAAAATCTGGATTATTTTTGAGGATCGTTAAAATTTTAACTGCATCTTTTTCAGTGGTAATGATGGGATTGGCATCTTCAAACTGCAAATCACTCAGTTCATATTCATAATGATCTGGGAATTCATGACATTGAAATTGATGAATCCCCATATTTTCTAAAGTTTTATAAAATCGTTGCGGAAAGCCAATACCCACCACAGCATAGAAATCTTTATTTGCATCAAATGTCGTCACAAGATCTTTATTGAGCAAATAAGGCTGCGCCGCTTCTAGGTGCATATTCAGTGGAGAACTTGGATCTGCTGAATGCTCAATGACCGTTCCACTGGCAAGACGCTTTTTCGGTTCACGCAAATAACCTTCGGGTAATAATTTTTCATTGCCTAAACCACGGTTATTATCCAGCACGATCCACTCCAACTGACGTTGAAGCGCCCAATGCTGCAAACCATCATCGCAGATAATCAAATCCAATTCATGCTTGGATAGTAGCAACTCAATACTTTGCTGGCGATTTGGACCGACCGCCATCGGTACACCTGTAGACTGAACAATTAAGCTCGGTTCATCACCCACGATTTCAGCCGTCGACTCTAAATCGACATAAGCCGGAAATGGTCCTTGACCACCATAGCCACGACTGATCACACCAACTCGCAGCTTTAAGCTATTTAAATAACTAACCAAATGAATGAGCAATGGGGTTTTACCACTTCCACCCACTGTGATGTTTCCAATGACCATGACTGGAATAGGAGCTTTATAACTTTGCTTAATACCTGATTGATAGAGTTTTTTATTGAGTAAAAAGCCGCCACGATAAAGCCATGACAAAGGTCTAAACACAACGAGCCACTTTGCCTGTTCATTCCAAGCATCCTGAATCAATTGTGCAAAAGACATGACTTAATTTTCCTCAAAATTACGCTGATGAAGTTGGTAATATGCACCACGTTGTGCCATCAATTCTGTATGCGAACCTTGTTCAATAATACGCCCTTTATCCATCACTACAATACAGTCTGCATTTTCAATGGTCGATAAACGATGCGCAATCACGATCGTGGTACGATCTTGCATCGCAGCGTCAAATGCTTGCTGAATGAAAAATTCAGATTCGTTATCTAGCGCACTGGTCGCTTCATCTAAAATTAAGATCGGTGCATTTTTCAAAATCGCACGCGCAATCGCAATACGTTGACGTTGACCACCAGATAGATTTAAACCTTGGGCACCCAATGGTGTGTCATAACCTTGCGGTAAGTCCATAATAAAATCATGTGCAAATGCAGCTTTGGCAGCAGCAATGACTTGCTCATCTGTTGCATGCTCGAGCTGACCATAAGCAATATTTTCACGTACTGTACGGTTAAACAAAACCACTTGCTGATTGACCATTGAAATCTGAGTACGCAAGCTATTGAGTTCTATGTCGTGAATATCATGCTGATCAAGCAACAATTGTCCAGAAGACACCTCTTGGTAACGTACCAACAGATTGACCAATGAAGTTTTACCTGCACCTGAACGCCCAACCAATGCAACGGTTTGCCCTGCATTAACTTTTAAATTAAAGTCATGAATCGCATGGTGACCATCAGCATAGATCAAATTGACATTTTTAAATTCGACATCACCTTTCAAAGCAGGCTTCAGCGTGCCGTTATTCACTTCTTCAGGCATATCTAGCAATTCAAATACCGAATAGGCCGCTGCCATGCCTCGTTGTAGTTTTTCGTTGACATCCGTCAAGGTTTTAATTGGCTTACTCAGCATACCTGCGGCAGTGATATACGCTACAAACTCACCCGCTGTTGTATCTTGTAAAATCTCAGGGCGTAGCGCGATATACATCACGATACTGAGCGCGATCGACATAATCAGCTGAACAATTGGGCTATTGAGTTGCTGCACCACAACCATTTTTAAGCCGCGGCGTAAGTTCTCCATTGAGCTTTCATAAAAACGTTTTTGTTCATAATCTTGCCCTGCAAAGCCCTTCACTACCAAGTTGCCTTGTACTGTCTCTTGCACCACATGGTTAACGTCACCCATGGTACTTTGTACTTGCATGGATAATTTACGCATGCGCTTGGATGCTTTACGGATAATCAACCCAATAATTGGACCAAAAATCAAAATACACAGAGTTAAACGCCAATTGGTATAGAGCAAATAACCCAATAATGCGATGGTAATCAGACCCTGTTGTACAATCGTTTTCAGTGACTCAGACGATGCCGCCGTCAACTGTTCAACGTTATACATAATTTTTGCAGTGATATGACCGCTCGAATTATCTAAATAATATTGCGAAGGCAAACGCATGAGTTTTGCGAACACTTGCTGACGAATATTAAAAATTAAGTTTCGAGAAATCACTGCGGTAAAATATCCCCCCATGAACAAACCGAGTCCACGGAAGAACATCAATAAAACCACCAAGAGTGGAAATAAGGTTGTAAAGCTTTGATCTTTGTTTTGAATGGCTTCAATAATGCGTTCTAATAATTTTGCGACAGAAACTTCTGTCGCAGCATTAATACCGAAACCAAGCAAAACCAGCAGGCCGATTCCCCAAAAAGGTTTTAAATAACTTAATAGGCGTAAATAGACTTTAAAATCGTGCTTCACTAATAACCTCGAGTTGGAACTTTGGTACTGATGTTGATATTCACAAATCCAAGTTGACCTGCAACATCCATCACCCGGATCACATCTTGATGTGTTGCTTTTGCATCTGCTGCAATCACGAACATTAAATCACGACGATCATTGGCTGTCTGTTTAATTGCAGTATTCAAATCAGAGACTTCTTTACTCGCCAATGACTGACCATTGACAGAATAGTGTCCTGAAGAATCCACCACAACTTCAATCTTTTGATCATAGTTTTTAGGCGGAACACCTTGTGCATCTGGCAAAGTCAGGTTCATTCGACTCATCTGGTTAAAGGTGGTCGAGAGCAACAAGAACACCAAAATGAACATCAAACAGTCAATCATCGGTGTGAGGTTGATATGAATATCTTCAACCTGACGACGTTTAAATTTCATGCGCAGTCTCCACTCAGCTGGCTTTCTGAATGTCCTGACTTTCTACTTCAGGTGTTTTTTTATAAAACAAAGCGGCATGAAATAACGTCGACTGCTGTTCTAACTCAGCCACATATTCCTGAACCAAACGTTGGAAATAGCGATGTGCAAATAATGCAGGTACAGCAATTAACATACCGGCAGCAGTGGTAATCAAGGCTTTAGAAATACCCGGCATCATCAACACTGGATCACTATTGGTGCCTATATCAATCATTAAGAATGCTTCAATGATACCGATCACCGTACCCAACAAACCTAGTAAAGGTGCAACAGCGCTTAAAGTGCCCAAAAAGTTGATATTTTTTTCTAAATAACCAATTTCTTGTGACGCTGTGACTTCCATTTGCGCACGTGCATATTGCTCGTTTTGATCTTTACTAGCGTAACCTGCGCCCAATACACGACCCAATGTACTTTGTTGTAAAGTTGGACTTTGCTTTAGCTGCTGCACCACATCTTTCACCGATGTGTTTACATTCATCATCAAGTCTTTTGGTAACACCATTGATTTCTTTAAACGAATAAAGCGCTCAATGGTAATGGCTACCGTAAAGATCGAACAAATGACGAGCGGGATCATTAACCACCCGCCCGCTTTGACTAATTCCCACATTTGATTTTCCCCAATAAATCGAATTTAAAAATTATTCAGCTAGACAAATATTTAAAATGCCATCTAGCTCTTCAAGAGTATGGTAGCTAATCACCAGCTTGCCTTTCCCTTGTTTATTATGATCAATTTTCACATCTGCACTGAAACGATCAGAGAGACGTTGTGTCAGTTGTTGAATGTCTGATGAAACAATTGGTTTAGCTTTTTGTTGTTTTGGTGCATTCAAATCACGAACAAATTGTTCGGTTTGACGTACAGACATACTTTTTTCAATCACCATTTCAGCAACTTTAAGCTGATCTTTGGCTTTTAACGTCAAGATCGCACGTGCATGCCCCATATCGAGCAAACCTTGCTGCATAAAGTCTTTGACTTGATCCGCTAAAGACAAGAGGCGTAGCAAGTTACTAATCGTGGTACGTGCTTTACCGACCGTGTCAGCAATCTCTTGATGACTTAAACCAAATTCGTCATGGAAGCGTTGCAAAGCCATTGCTTGATCGATTGGGTTCAAATCTTGACGTTGAATGTTTTCAATCAATGCCAATGCAATTGCCACTTGATCACTCAAGTCACGAACAATGGCAGGAACTTCGGTTAAACCTGCAAGCTGAGCCGCACGCCAACGACGTTCACCAGCAATAATTTCGTAGGGATGCTTTTCATCTTCGACAGGACGAATGACGATTGGCTGCATGACACCATGCTTTTCAATCGATGCAGCAAGTTCTTGTAAATCTTGTTCTTTAATGAAACGACGCGGTTGATACTCGCCGCGTTTCAATAAATGCACATCAATTTGTTTTAACTGTCCATGATCTAAAGCTTTTGCTTCGAGCTGTAGTTTTTCTTTTTGGATTGAGCCGAGTAAGGCATCCAGACCACGACCTTTAGCCAGTCCGCGTTTTTTTACGGTCATGCTTTAGTTCCTTTTTTTACTTTGGTTTTTTTTAACATCTCAGCTGCCAAGTTCAAATAAGCAACTGCACCCTTCGAGCTTTTTTCAAAATAAATCACTGGTAAACCGTGCGCAGGCGCTTCAGCCAAACGAATATTACGCGGAATAACCGTGTCATAAAGTTTCTGACCGAAGTATTGTTCAAGCTCAGCAGACACATCACGTGTTAAGGCATTACGCGCATCGTACATGGTACGAAGTACACCCACGATCTCTAGATCCGGGTTTAAAGCTTGCTGAATACGGTCAATAGTTTGGGTTAAGTCAGCCAAACCTTCCAAGGCATAATATTCACACTGCATTGGAATCAGCACCGCACGTACCGCTGCAAGGGCATTGACAGTGATCAAACTTAAACTTGGTGCACAATCGACAATAATATAGTCGAAGTCTTTTTCAACGCTTGCCAACGCTTCACGCAAAATAAACTCACGACCGTCTTGATCCGCAATCGCCAGTTCAACGCCAGCTAAGTCACGGTTTGCACCTAAAACCTTATAGCCCACTTCCGCTTTATAAATAGCGGTTTCAATCGGCACTTCACCAAGTAAGACATCCGTGACTGAATACAACAAATCATTTTTTTGAATGCCCGAACCCATCGTGGCATTGCCTTGTGAATCCATGTCCACAAGTAAAACTCGTTTTTTTAATATGGCTAAAGATGCAGCCAAGTTCACAGCCGTTGTGGTTTTACCTACGCCACCCTTTTGGTTTGCAATCGCAATAATTTGAGCCATGGTAACCCCAGTCCTTTGAAAATTTTAAATACGTTTAAGAAAAATTAAATGACGCTGCTCATCAAGTCGTGGAACTTTTAATGCAACGATATCAATCTTGAAATCACTTTTTAGTGTTTCAACTTCTTCTTCAGGAATTAAGCCTTTCATCGACGCGATAATACTTTGCGCATGCATATACGGTTTAGACGCATCCACAAAATCCGTTAACGATGCAAAAGCACGGCTGGTAATCACATCAAACTGACCCAGTTCATGAATGCTGTCTTCATTTTCGACACGTGTTTGTACCGCAATGACATTTTTTAGTTTTAAGTCAGCAATAAATTGTTTTAAGAATCGAATTTTTTTACCGTTGGCATCTAAAAGCACACATTCACGTTCAGGCTGACACAGTGCAATGATCATGCCCGGCATGCCACCACCCGTACCGATATCCAATAAACGACCTGCAGGCAAATCATTTAGGATACTTAAGCTATCCAATAAATGCTTAACCAACATTTCTTTAGGATCACGAATAGCGGTTAAGTTATATGCTTTGTTCCACAGCACTAGGGCATCTTGGTATTTCAGCAATAGATTTAATGCTTCTTCACTCAAATCTAAGCCAAGCTTTTGACTACCTTGCTTTAAGTCTTGAAAAAAAGGATGCATAAAGAAGACATCTCAATAAAAATTAACTGAAGTATACCGATTTCTAAGCCGTGGAACAGTAGCTAACGCTTAGCGAATATGCACTTAATCGTACATGCCTTGGCGAATCTGTAGATCTAGATCACTTAAACGCTCAGGTGTGCCAACATCAACCCATGCAGTTTGCATTTTCTCTGCAGAAATTTTTCCATCCAACATAGCTTCTTTCAATAAAGGTGCGAGCGGACGCTTGCCCGCTTCCAATCCATCAAACATATTTGGATGAATGACCGCGATCCCACTATAGGTGAGTGCCTCGCCTGCATGTTCTTGCTCAAAGGTATAACTACGCCCTGCATCCAAGATAAAATCACCCTTTGGATGTTGCGTTGGATTAGTCACATAAACCAAGTGTGCCAAATCATCTTTTAGCTCAACATTGAGCAAGGCTGAAAAATCGTAAGTCGTCCAAACGTCACCATTGACTAAAATAAACGGTTCTGTCCCAAGCAAAGGTAAAGCATTAATAATGCCACCAGCTGTTTCCAAACCTTCCGCTTCACGTGTCCAACGAATATCTACACCAAACTGCGAACCATCACCTAAAGTACCAATCAGGATATCTGCAAGCCATGCAGAATTGATGATGATTTCAGTTACGCCAATTTTTTTTAGCTTTTCTATATGCCAAACAATCAGTGGTTTTCCACCCACTTCAAGCAACGGCTTTGGCTTATACAATGTTAAAGGGCGCATCCGATTTCCGAGACCCGCCGCTAAAATCATGGCTTTCATTATGCAACAACCTCATAAGTGCCGTATTTGGCTTCAAATTTCGGCAATACTTTAGCCTGAATAAATTGCATAAAAGGTTGTAATTCTGCATACGGTTTACTTTCTTCGAGTAAATACCACATCACGCGCGGCAAATCTTTGAGATAACTCGACTTACCATCACGCTCAAATAAGCGCACAAAAATACCTAAAATTTTGATATGCCGTTGAATCGCCATGAGGTCTGCGTCTTGTTTGAATTGCTCAAAGCTACGACCTTCTTTTGCCGATGCAGGTAGCAAATCATAGAACGTCTTAAACCATGCATAAACGCGATCTGCATTCCACTGCACATAGGCATCACGTGTAATAGAAATCAAATCATAAGTATCTGCACCAATCACAGCATCTTGGAAGTCAATCACACCCTGATCTTGCTCACCATCAAGTACCATCAAATTACGGCTATGAAAATCACGATGCACAATCACTTGAGGCTGAGCCAATGCAGCATTGGCTAAGATAGCAAAGGTACGTTTAATCAGTGCCGATTCTTCTTCAGTAGGCTGCACTTGTAGAGATGGCAATAACCAATCGGTTAACAGCTCCATTTCAGAAATCAGCTTTTCATAGGTATATGCAGGAAAATGAGCAGTACCATCAATTGACTGTAATTGAATCAACTGTTTAAAACTTTGAGCATAATGTGCGTCTACTGTTTGATCATTCAACAACGTGGACAATAAAACATCACCAAAATCCTCTAACAATAAGAAGCCTTGATCAAGGTCTTTGGCCACGATATGTGGTACACGCACGCCATGTGCATCAAAAAATTCATCAATCGACACAAAAGGACCACAATCTTCTTTTTCTGGTGGTGCATCCATGAGCATAAATGTTTTATTATTCAATTTGATTCGTGCATAACGACGGAAGCTTGCATCGCCTGCTAAGAAGTTAATTTCAAATTGATCTGAATCGAGTACAGATGAAATCCATGTTTGTATCAATTGTTCACGTTGTGTATTCATTTGCGATAAATTCTAATACAGGCTGAGTTTTTAAAGTGCTAAGTGTAGCTACTTATCAACTTTTTCTCTATGATGCGACAATAATTAATTGCGATTAAGCATACCTGGTTAATGAGACAAATGAAGCATCAGTTTAAATTTAATCCTTTAGCGACTGCGATCTTAACCCTTCTATGTGGTAGCTCGTTACCAAGCTATGCAGCACCTGTTTCAAACCCGTCCACGGATGACGATACAGAACAACTCAAACAAAGCATTTCAGAAGCTTATCCGGGGCAGCAGTTCTTCGAACAATATTATGTCGATAAATCTGCACCTGAAGCACAGATTCGCAACACTAATCAATTAAGTTCTGCGTTTTGTACAGGCACCTGGATTACCCCAGTTGCTCCAACAACGAAAGCAGTCGCACCTGAAGATGCAACCTCTACCATTACCGCAGACTATGGTCATTTTGACCCGAATGGCGACTCCATTCTTGAAGGTAATGTTCTGATTGACCAAGAAGGTCGTCAAATTCGTGCCGATCAAATCAAAATTGATAAAACCCAAACCTACGCCAATGCTTCTGGCCGCGTACAAATGGCACAGTCTGGGCTGATTTCTCAAAGTGATTCGATTGATTACAATTTAAAAACCCAACAGGGTGATTTAAATAACAGTTTCTTTATTGCTGAACAGCAGCATGCACACGGTCGCGCTGAGAAAATTTCACGTACTTCAACCGAAACCCTTGAATTAGAAAATGCGGTTTATACCACCTGTCCACCCGATGAAAAACCAACGTGGAAAATTCAAGCAGACAAAATTAAGCTGAATCAAGAAACCGGTCGTGGCGAAACCAAGGGGACAACACTTTATGTAAAAGATGTTCCTGTGATGGTTGTACCCTACTTCAACTTCCCGATTGATGACCGCCGTACCACAGGTATTTTGATCCCAAGCTTTGGTTTTACCAATGATGGCGGTATTGAACTTGCAGTACCAGTTTACCTAAACCTTGCGCCAAACTATGATGCTACAGTAACACCACGTTATATTGCAGACCGTGGCGCAATGATGGAAGGTGAATTCCGTTATTTGACCAAAAACTTTGGTTCAGGGATGGTGTGGGGGGGGTATTTACCATCCGACCAAAAGTATGATGATCAGGATCGTAAAGACTTACATTTCCTACATAACTGGAAAATTAACGATCAATTCACGACAAATTTAGAATACAATTATGCATCTGATAAAGACTATTTCTCAGATCTCAATAATAATCCAAACTCAAAAACTGACCTGAACTTACGCCGTGCATGGGAACTCAATTATAAAAATGGTATCCCTGGCCTAAAAGCACAGCTTAAAGTGGAAGACTTCCAAACACTGGATAAAACTGTCAGTGATGAAGACCGTCCATATGCGCGCTTGCCACAATTCCTACTGAACTACAAGACTGGTAATCCGCTCGGCTTACAGTACGAATTTAACAATGATACGGCTTACTTCAAAAAGAACTTACGTAGTAATAATATTCCAAGCAATACTGGCGATTCGCCAATGTATGAGCCAAGCGGCGCCCGTATTTATAACGACTTTAGTGTGCGTTATAACTATCGTACTCCTTGGTCATTTGTGATTCCTGAAGCAACGATTCGTAATGTCAACACGATTTACGATCAAGACACCGTTAATGCACAAAACATTAGTTCATCAAATGAAAGTAAGTCGGTCGTTGTACCGCAATTTACTTTAGATGCGGGTCTTGTGATGGAGCGCGAAGGTCGTTATCTACAAACTTTAACGCCACGTTTCTTCTACGCGTATTCTCCATACAAAAACCAAGACACTAACCCGAACTTTGACTCAACCACAGCGTCAATTAACTATGACCAGTTGTTTAGCCCGCGTCGTTTCTACGGTAATGACCGTTTAGAAGACAACAACTTCGCATCTCTAGGCTTGAGCTATAGTTTATTTGATGATGTAGGTCTTGAGCGTTTAAAAGCTAGCGTTGGTCAAAGTTTCTATTTCGAAGACCGCCGCGTCACGCTAAACAACGTCTCTGATAAATTTGATACCGAACGCCATACCGGCCCTGTCGTGAGCATTTCTAGCCAGCTATCTGACAGCATCAGTGTGAATGCCAATTCTGCATGGATGGCGAATGGTGATAATGCTCAGCGCGATATTCAAATGTATTACACAGGAAATAAAGGCAATTTATACAATGTCGGTTATTTCCATCGTAAAGACATTCCGAACCGCCAAGACAGCTATGACCAAGCAGTAGCATCGTTTATTCAACCTATACACAATAACTGGCGTATTATCGGTCATGCACAATATGACCTCGACAACAGTATTGCGCGTGAATATTTACTTGGTGTGAACTACGAGTCATGCTGCTGGGGTGTTTCAGTTTATGGTCGTTCGTACTATAACGATTTAGATGATGTAACATCTTCAGATGTTAAACCAAAACGTGCCATTATGGCGGAGTTCACCCTAAAAGGTTTAGGTGGCTTCAACAATAAATTAACCTCTTTGCTTGAAAACCGAGTGTTGGGTTTTAACAATATTAATCAATCTTGGACAGAACGTTAATGAAGACAAAACAGTTAAAACAAATTTTTAAAGCGTCAGCCTTGGCACTTTGCCTATCGACTTCTGTATCTGTATTTGCTGCTGCGCAACCTAAAGATGAAATTGTAGCTGTCGTTGACAATAGCGTGATTCTACGTAGTGATCTTGATCAAAGCATTGCCGAAATTACTCACCAACTTCAAGCAAAAAAACAAACCATCCCACCGACCGAATACTTGCAGCAACAAGCTTTAGAACAGCTGATTACGCGCCAAGCACAGCTTGAACAAGTGAAACGCTATAACGTCAAAGCGGATGAAAAATCACTCAATGAAGCCGTACTTAAAGTTGCGAAAAATGCCGGCTCTCCAAGCTTAGAAGCGTTTCAGCAAAAATTAGATGCTGTTGCACCAAATACCTATGCAGGTTTACGTGCACGTATCGCTGAAGACATCGCGTTACAACGCCTACGCCAACAGTTGGTCACTTCTCGTATTCAAATCAGTGACCAAGATGTGAAAAACTTCTTAAGTTCACCACAAGGTCAAGCTGCGCTAGGTAATCAAGTCCACGTCTTACATGTACGCGTTGCTAGCAGTGATAATGCCGTTAAAATCGCTGAAGACATTCGTAAAGAACTTGCAACAAGCAACGATGTTAAAGCGATTACTAGCAAATACAGTACCAAAGACATTAAAGTTGACGGTGCCGATATGGGCTTCCGCAACTTATCTGATATTCCAGATGAACTTGCTGCACGTGTAGCACCTTTGCAAGTTGGTCAAACCACTGAACTGATTTCAGTACGTGATGGCGTTCATGTTTTAAAATTGGTCGACCGTAAAGGTGGCGAACAAAAAGCCATTGTTCCTCAATACCAAACTCGCCATATCTTGATTCAACCATCTGAAGTGGTGAGTCCTGAAAACGCAAAACAAATGATCGACAGCTTGTATAACCGCCTGCGAAAAGGTGAAGATTTTGCAGTCTTGGCTTCAACATTCTCGAATGACACAGGTTCTGCTGCCAATGGTGGTAGTTTAGGTTGGGTTAGCCCAGGTGTTATGGTTCCAGAATTTGAAGCAATGATGAAATCAACTGCGAAAGGTGAAATCAGCAAACCTTTCCAATCTCAGTTTGGTTGGCACATCCTTCAAGTAACAGATACACGTCAACAAGACATGACACATGAAGTACAAGAACGTATGGCCCGTCAGATTTTAGGTGAGCGTCAATTTGACACTGAACTGGACAGCTGGTTACGTGAAATTCGTAACAATGCCTATGTTGAAATTAAAGACCCTGCTCTAGATCGTAAAAAGAAATAAGTGAATAAATAACTGATGTTACGCAGTAACATCAGAAGCGTAATTTGATTCAAATGAAAGAACGATACGCGGTAAGGTCATCCGCAAGTGTTTGAGACAGGACTACATCTATTCAAAAATGTTTTTGCGATACTTTGAATAAGTAGACGCTAGTGAACGAGTTTTGCGGATGACCATGGTTTTGGGTACTTTTGCCGAATGAGAAACAACGTTTCGTAAAAGTACCTCCAGCCGAAGGCTGATCCCTTTATTTAAACCCTAGATGTAAGACTCCGTCGAATCGGCTTAAAAATCATTTAAAAAATACGATGTTACTTTTACGTGCGTAACATCAGTAAATAAAAAAACCAGCTTCGGCTGGTTTTTTATGTCGATTCTTATCATTATTCAGCGTTGTAGTAATTATTAGTTGTAGTAATTATTAAAAAACCAGTATTTAAACCATCTACTCTTTTTATAGGCAAAAAAAACCTCCCATTTGGGAGGTTTTTTTAACTCAATTAACGATTGTTGTTTTCGTCGTCTTGAGCATCTTCAAATTTAGTTTCGCCATCAAAACCAGCATTTTGACCGCCGAAGCCACTTTGACCGCCGAAGCCACCTTGACCACCAAAGCCACCTTGACCACCGAAGCCACCTTGACCACCGAAGCCACCTTGACCACCAAAGCCACTTTGACCACCGAAGCCACCTTGACCACCGAAGCCACCTTGACCACCGAAGCCACCTTGTTGACCGCCGAAGCCGCCTTGTTGACCACCGAAGCCAGCAGCGCCTTGAGCACCAGCAGGAGCACCAGCAGGACGTGGGTTACGTGCTGGAACAACAGTTGAAATAGCGTGTTTGTAAACCATTTGGCTTACAGTATTTTTTAATAAAACAACGTATTGGTCGAAAGATTCAATATGACCTTGTAATTTAATACCGTTGACAAGGAAGATCGACACAGGAATACGTTCTTTACGGAGAGAATTTAAGAACGGATCTTGTAAAGTTTGACCTTTAGACATGTTATAACTCCAAAAAATAATAAAAATCAGCGCAAAAGCTACCTTTACTTTTCAATTAAAAATTATCAAAAAGGTAGTCTGTAAATTTTGCTTTATCCGTAGTACTTTCGCAAGTCTTCTTGAGCCTGCTGCGCAGTTAAATATGTAGTAAATTTATGCGTTTCTTGCAAAGATCTTAACCAAGTATATTGACGTTTTGCAAGTTGTCGTGTTGCAAAAAGCGCCTTATCCTCCATTTCACGCTGTTTTTCGCTACTTTGATCACTATTTTTCAAAAAATCTAAAGCTTGACGATATCCAACTGAGCGCATAGAGGGTAAATTTTCATCTAAATCGTATTTTTCAATGAGAGCTTTCACTTCATTTAAAAATCCAATTTCCCACATTATTTTTAGACGTTGAGCTATGCGCTCATGTAATTCTAATCGGTCTGGCAATAATGCGTAATTATGAAAATTGTAACGGTATGGTAGGTTTTTAGGTTGCTCAGCTTGTAACTGAGTAATGGGTTTACCGGTTAACTTAAAAACTTCGAGCGCACGGATAATTCGTTGCTTATCACTCGGTTTAAATTTTTCACCTGCCAATGGGTCTACATTGCACAGTTCTGCATATACAGCATCCCAACCTTGCGACTCAGCTTTGGCTTCAATTTCAGCACGTACAGCATAGTCTGCACTTGGTAAGTTTGAAGACAACCCTTCCAATAAAGCCTTGTAATACAACATTGTACCACCGACTAAAATCGGTGTTTTACCTCGTACATGCATATCATCAATCAGTACACACGCATCTTCCACAAAGTTCGCTGCCGAATACACTTCTAGCGGACTGATAATATCAATCAAATGATGTGGATATTTCTCCAACTCAGCTTTACTTGGCTTGGCCGTACCAATATCCATATCCTGAAAAACCAAAGCAGAATCGACTGAAATTAATTCGAATCCACCTTGCTCGTATAACTCACATGCCAAGGCGGTTTTACCGCTTGCAGTTGGTCCCATTAAGTTGATGACCGGCAATTGATTTGACATGTAAAACTACTCTCCCCGAGCAAAAAGTTTATCTAGCTGTGCCAATGGAAACGCACGCCACGTCGGACGCCCATGGTTACATTGGCTGGCAAATTCAGTTTGTTCCATCTGACGCAGTAATGCATTCATTTCAGATAGACTTAAAATACGGTGTGCGCGTACAGCGCCGTGACAGGCCATGCCTGCCAATATTTGATCACGCTTTTGTAGTAACCCTGCAACCTGATCACTTGGGTCTAAATCATTTAATAAATCTGGAATCAGCGCATCAAAGTCTGCTTTATGCAAAATGGCAGGAACACCTCGGACAATGACTTGCTCATCGCCATATTGGTCTATTTCTAAACCTAGGCGTGCCAATTGTTCTTTGAGCTCATCGACGCGCATCGCTTGCATCCGACTGATACTGACGACTTTAGGAATCAGCAACTGCTGTGATGTCCAAAACTCAGGTTTATCCCAAGCCGTTTTCATTTGTTGTAAAACGATGCGCTCATGCGCAGCATGCATATCAACAATGATTAAACCTTCGGTGTTTTGGGCCAAAATATAAATACCATGCAATTGCGCAATGGCAATCCCCAAAGGATGCTCATCAACTTTCTGCTGAATATGTTCAGCTAAAGCGGTATCCGGATCATTTAACGACTCAGTTTGACGTAAAGGCGCTAAATAACTTTGCAATGCATTATTGAGCTGTCTGGAACCCGCTATATTTGACTGATATCCAGTGCTATTGTTCGACGCATTTGAATATTGCTGTGTATAAGCTTCCTGACCTGTTGGCGCATGATTTGAAGCATATTGCACCGTTGCTGGCGAACTAAAGTCAGTAAGTCCACCTGCGATCTCTGGACTGACAAAATTTGTGCCTTGCTCTGCAACTGGCTGAGGTTGATGTAATGAAAATTGTTCCTGATGACGCGGCTGCGGAATAATATTTTCGTGTGCCTGCCCATCAAGTTTCATTGCAGATGACAATTCGGCGGTCGCGGTTTGAAATTGCGCTAATGTCGATTTGGCAAAATGACGAACAAACTCATGTACTTCACGTTGATTTAGAAACCGAATTTCATGCTTGGTCGGATGCACATTCACATCGATATTTTCAGGATCAACTTCCATAAATAACAAATAAGCGGCATGTTGATGCCCATGCAAAATACCGTCATAAGCCATGCGAAGTGCATGTGAAACGGTCTTGTCTTTTACGATACGTCCATTCACATATACGTATTGCATATCGGCCTGCGCACGTGCATCTGAAGGATGGCCTAACCAACCACTGAGACGCATATTGACGCTATCAGCATCTATCCAGTACGCATTTTCAGTAAATTGACGGCCTAATAATTGTTGTACCCGCTGAAAACGGAGCGCGCCACTGTCTGCAATCGGCAAGTTCAGCTTAATACTATTGTTATGCTCAAGGACAAAACGTATATCAAAATGGGTCAGTGCCAAACGACGGACAATTTCTTCGATATGTCCAAACTCAGTCCCCGGTTTTTTGAGGAACTTACGCCGTGCAGGCACATTAAAAAATAAATCTTGCACACGGATGGTGGTGCCTTGCGTCGCTGCCACAGGCTGAATTTCTTGCGAATCAAATGCAGTGCCATTTACTTCGACCTGATAGCCTACACCGTCATCATTTTGGCTACTGGTCAAAGTCAAACGAGACACCGCAGCGATCGAAGCCAAGGCTTCCCCACGAAAACCTAGACTTACAATGGCATGCAAATCTTCAGCAGTTTGGATTTTACTTGTGGCATGGCGCATGACCGCCAAAGGTAGATCTTCAGGGTGAATACCCCGACCATTGTCTATTATTTCAATCAGTGTACTGCCGCCTTGTTCAATACGAACAATCAGCTCAGTCGCCCCTGCATCAATGGCATTTTCCAGTAATTCTTTGACCACAGAAGCAGGACGTTCAATCACTTCCCCTGCGGCAATTTGGTTGGCTAAGGCAGGATCAAGCGTTCGAATGCGGCGGGCACTGATTTCATTCAGCATGGTTAAATTTTTGCTCCAAAGCGTTTTGCAAAGTTTCTGAAGAAGAGCTTAAAGTCGCTGTACGGGTGGTTTCATCCGCAGACTTTTCAATATTAATAATTAAATCAGCCTCAGGGATTTCGTCGCCCCCTTTAGATGGCCATTCAAATAAAAATAGGGCGTTCGGCGTTTCTAAATAATCACGGATACCCATAAGTTCAAGCTCATAAGGGTCATTCAGACGATATAAATCAAAATGAAAAATATCTTGTCCTTGAATATTGTAAGGTTCAACCAATGTATAGGTTGGACTTTTTACCGCACCTTGATGACCCAAGTGTTGTAAAAAATAACGTGTTAACGTGGTCTTTCCTGCACCCAAGTCACCAATTAAATACGCTACACCCGTCGTAAAATGCGTCGCCAGTACGGTAGCTAAGTTTTGGGTATCGACTTCACTATTAAGTTCCAGACTGAATGAATACTGCATATTACTCACAACATGTACATAAGAATTAAATATGATAGCATCGCACTGGCTAAAATGGATATGTTCACACTACAGATTGAGCATTTTTCATGATGTGTTCTCTGCTTTATTTGCTCAGTTTTTAGATCTTTCTTCATGCACAGTTTTGAATTTACTCCCCCAATGATCAATGGTGTTAGTGCCAGCAAAGTCTTCCTTGACGGTCAACACACGCAAGCCTCTACCGTCTATGCATATTTGTGTGAACAATTTCCTCATATCCAAGCAGCAGAGTGGCAACAACGATTTAAGGATGGATTGGTCTATGCCGCAAATGGTGACGTTTTAACGATAGACAGTCCTTTTGAAGCCAATCGTCATGTTTATTATTATCGATTCTTAGCGCATGAAATCCATGTTCCTTTTGAGCATCAGATTTTGTTTGAAAATGATCATTTCATTGTGGTCGATAAACCACATTTTCTCACCATGAGTCCAACCGGTCAGTATGTACAAGAAACCTTATTGGTTCGACTCAAAAAACAAACGCAGCTTGAACAGCTAACGCCGATTCATCGTTTAGACCGTGAAACTGCAGGTGTGGTGCTGTTTTCCAAATGTGTCGAAAGCCGTGGGCTGTATCAACAAATGTTTGCCACTCGAAACGTTCAAAAAACCTATCATGCCATTGCAGCTTATCGAGATGAATTAAATTTCCCAATCACAACTCGCTATCGTATGGAAAAAGGTCAGCCTTTTTATACAATGCAAATAGTAGATGGTGAGCCTAATAGTGAAACCTTCATTCAGCTGATCCAGCAGCATGGAAACCGTGCCAAGTATGAATTAAAGCCACATACCGGCAAGCAGCACCAACTCCGTGTGCATTTAAATGCTTTGGGCATTCCAATTCAAAACGACCCCTTTTATCCAGTAGTGCAACATAAGGCAGAGGATGATTTCAGCCAACCTTTACAACTACTTGCGAAACATCTTGAGTTTATCGATCCTGTGACAGAGCAGGCTTTTCAATTCAGTTCTGCCTATGAATTGACACTGTAAATCGATTGTCATTACATTAAATTGATAAAATACTGCCGAACATTCTTGAATTTATGATAGTTTTGATTAGAATAAATGCGAAAAGTTAAGTATTTTAAAGCTTTCTAAGAATATGAGAAAAACTGAAGTCTACCAAATCCGCCTCGATTCACAGGAAAAGAAACAGGCCTTTGCCGTGTTTAAGCAATTAGGCATTACACCTGCACAGGCTGTACGTCTATTCTTTAAACAAGTTGTTTTAACCAAATCGATCCCCTTCTCTATTGAAAACCAAAATATCAATATTGAACAATTGATTAAGTTACGTAAATTAAAACAACAAGAAGCTCAAGCCATTTCAACCACTGAAATTAGCCCTGCGGAATTAGAAATTTTAAATAATGATCCATTATTAGATGATGATCATCTCGACTTGTTTGAAGAGCTCAATGCAATTTTGGGTGAAGGTGACAAAACTTAACACTGTCGCATTTATAAACAATTTATAAATCAACCAATTTCGAAAATTCGATATGCTTCATGCAAGACTGATAAAAATAGCATGGAGTATAGAAAAAAATGATCGTTCGACGCGCAACAGAAGCAGACCTTCATCCACTTGCTGTTTTATTTGATGAATATCGCCAATTTTATGGCACCTCTTCTAATCTTGATATTTCATATAAATTTCTAAGACAACGTTTTGAAAATAATGAAAGCGTAATTTTTATTTGCTTAAAAGATGATGTGATTACTGGGTTTATCTTACTATATTTGGGCTTTTCATCTGTGGCTTGTTCAACCTACTATATTTTAGATGATGTCTATGTCAGCCCTATATATCGTCGTCAAGGTTCAGCCAAACAATTGATCGATACTGCGGTTCTCTTTGCTCAACATGAAGGCGCGCTTCGAATCAGCCTCGAAACTCAAAAAAATAACTATCACTCACATCAACTCTATGAATCGATGGGCTTCATTAAAGATGATGAATTTCAAACCTATCATTACTTTATTCGCTAATGCATTGCTCAGCTTTAAAATACATCAACAAAGCATGTTGAAAAACGCATCTTTAGATCAGCAGACAGCAGACAGCAGACAGCAGACAGCAGACAGCAGACAGCAGACAGCAGACATATTAAAGGGCTTTAATACCGCACATTCATCCTTCAAATGATGACGTATCAAAGCCCTGTACCTATTACTGTGAATTTAGATTTTCACGAAATTTCGATTGTTCAATTTGCTCTGCATTCAAATAGATCCATTCACCCTCAGCAATATCTTCAAGCTTTAATTGTCCTATTTGAGCACGATGTAATGTTTCAACTTTATTGCCGACAGCCGCCAACATCCGCTTCACTTGATGATATACCCCTTGATGGACAGTCATTTGCAATTGATGTGAAGCCAATAGCTGTACATCGGTTGCAGCGAAAATGCCTTTTTCGTTTCGAAGCTCCACGCCTTGTTCTAATTGTTGTATTTGCTCAGGTGTCACAGGATCTGCGGTATGCATCGAATACACTTTGGCAACATGCTTTTTAGGGTGTGTAAGCGCTTGTAGATATTGACCATCATCCGTGAGCAGCAACAGTCCAGTGGTGTCTTGATCCAGTCGCCCGACGCATTGCAGACCACGATTTAACAGCACATCATCAAATAATTCAAAAACACTAAAATGATGGGTTGCCTGATGCGAACATTCATAACCTTGAGGTTTATTTAACGCGATATAAACATGCTCACGATAGGTATAGTCCTGTCCATGCACACTGTAAGTTAAATCATTCAAGTCCAGCTTTTGCTTTGGATTATCTACAATCTCACCGTGTATTTCGACCGCACCATTTTTAATCAACTGTTGGCAATATTTACGCGAACCAAAACCTTGTGATTGCAGCATTTTTTCCAAAAACATAGAACAACCTAATAAACACCATATATTGCTATTTTATACTGAACCACGAGCCAACTTGCAGGAAAAATAGCGGAAATAATCTTGAACGCCAGTTTTTAATGTTTCTGCGCTACACTATTGATTATTTATTGAAGTTTCTCACGAATATCCTATGTCTCAGTTGGATTTAAATCTGATCGTGTTATTGGTGTTATTGGCTTGTGGCATCTTTAGCCACAATACAGCGATCACCATAGCAGCAGGTGTCTTGATTATTTTCCGCATCACGCCTTTAAGTGAATTTTTCCCCTATCTGCAACAATATGGCTTAAACATTGGCATTATTATTTTAACCATTGGCGTACTCACGCCGATCGCTAGCGGAAAAATACCCGGTGATTCGATTTTAAAATCCTTTTTAAGTTGGAAATCCCTCGTCGCAATCGCCATTGGCATCTTTGTCGCATGGCTAGGCGGACGTGGTGTCAAACTGATGTCCAATCAGCCAGATGTGGTTGCCGGACTATTGATTGGGACAGTCGCAGGTGTTGCCATGCTGCGTGGTGTACCTGTCGGCCCACTCATTGCAGCAGGCATCTTGTCGCTACTGATTGGGATTAAACAATAAGGCCGTTGCTGACATAGCGGTTTAACAAAATTTTAATTTGAGCCATGCTGCATTTGAAATAAACGTCGACTAAGCATGATTCCAACGAATGATAATGCTGACATCAAGATCCCCGCCCAAAACCACGCTCCAGTTTGTGAAACCACAGTGGCAATCACAGGTGGCAGAACAAATTGTGATATGGCAGAGCATTGTAAAATCATGCCGACCGTCGTACTAATTGCCGCAGGATAAGGTGCAAAATGCAGTGATTGCGCAAAGACCGTCGCAGCAACCAAGCCTCCAAAAAGCGAAAAACTAAACACCGTTAAATATTGCAGTAAAAAAGGTAACGCATCTTTAGAGAGATAAAACCCTAAGGAGCAAATGATCAAAACAGCAAAACCCAGTTGGACTAAAGTTTTAGCTTGAAAACCACGCTGTAATAGCAGTCCACACCCCCATGTGCCCACAGCATTCGCAACGGCAACACTGGCTGTTAAAGCACCCGCCAGTTCTGCTGAAATTTGGTTTTGGGCATAAATCATCGGTAAGAAGCCCACCAATGCAAACCACTGCCCTGCATATGTCCCAAAAATGAGCGCCAAAAGCCATGCTGCAGGATGTTTCAGAGTATCCCGAATGAGACCAATAATAGGTGTTGTATTCAGCGCCACATTAGGCTGAGGAATAAACATAGCGATACAGAGTAGTAATGCTGCAGTAATCATAGCGAAACTGAGCCAAACCACACTCCAACCATATTGAGCAATTAGAAATGGCGCAACCAATAAGGCAATGCCCATACCTCCACCCATATAGGCACTCCACAGCCCCATCTTTGCGCTGATGTGCTGTAGCGGTACAAGCTGACGGATAAATGCAGGCCCTGTGAGTGTCACCAATAAGAAGCCAAATCCTTCTATGACACGCAGTAGCAACAAGACATCAAAGCTTTGTGCAAAGCTCCCCCATGCACTTGCTATCGTCAATAGACTTAAGCCCAATAAGATACACAGTTTAAATCCAATTTTTTGGATATAACTACCAATCAACAATGCAAAGCACATTCCTGCACCCTGTACTAGTGAGAGCAATAAACCAGACTGAATAAAGCTAATACCAAGTTGCTGTTGTAATACAGGTATTGCGGGCGGTAATTTCCCGATATGCATTGCAGCAACAAAACCTGCCGCAATAATGAATAAATCTTTTGACATCCCTTTCATTGAATTGTCATGCTCTTTTCGCCATGCAATAGTGCACAGCTTAACAATTCAAAATATTATTTTGAGTCAAAAAACAAATGACCTTAGATGATTTTTCAATTATTCAATCATCTTGCACCGTCACATGCTAAGCGCACTTTGATTTAAATTAAACAATGATATTCCGTGATGTCATCTGCAATTGTTTGAGACAACACGCATTCCCATCAAAAATGTTTTTTCTGATACTTTAGATAATATGAAGGTAGTGAAGGAATTCACCTACATAACAATTAGAGAATTATTTAGGCAGTACGTTATTCAGGATTGATTTGTTTCCGTACACGCTTATTGGCGTACATTTTCAAATCTGCCATTTCGACCAATTGATCGATGGATTCGGCATCCTCTGGAAATAAAGCCATGCCTATACTGGCACCAATTTTCAAGCTCATTTGCTCAAATACAAACGGCAGTCCGCAACTTTCTGCGATTCGATTCATCGCCGTTTGCGCACGTTCTAAGTTGGCAATATTGGTTAAGATCACAGCAAATTCATCACCACCCAAGCGTGCAACCAAGTCATCTTGACGTGTTTCACGCAAAATGCGCTGTGCAATTTCTTTCAGTGCAGCATCCCCAATGCGATGTCCGAACTGATCATTAATCGGTTTCAGACCATCCATATCAATCATCAAGATACCCAGTACTTTTTTCTGCGCGCGTGCTTTTTCTATCCCTTGACGTAAAAAGTCGACAAACAAAGCCCGATTAGCTAAGCCTGTTAAGCTATCTTGAGTCGCCAATTTATATAACTCTGTCGCACCGAAACGTGTCGCATGGTACATTGCCGCAGCGATCAACTCAGACATCAAACTCAATATATGCAAGTCGGCTTCCTGAAAGGCATCGACTTGGTCAGAGTAAATCTTTAAAACACCAACACCTTCATCACAATGAATCAATGGCACCACAGCCATCGAACGCAACCCGACACGTCGACATGCCACGCGATCTACCCGTGCATCTGTTTCCGAATCTTGGCAATACAGTGTTTGTTTCTGCGCAATACATAGACCTGATAAGCTATTTTCAATATGTAGTCTTAAACCCAGTAAATGACTCGCCCCACCAGACACTGCACGATAGACCATATCACCATCTTCAGCCAACTCTACAACAGCACCTTTAGCATGTGTAATCTGCTGCGCCTGTTCTGCGACCACGGTCATCACTGCATTTAGATCTAAACCCAGTTTGGCAATAGCTGTCTGCGTTTGAATCACAGACATGAGTTGAGTTGGTGAAGGTTCTATAGTATTCGGCATGATTGAGCCCAAACAGGTTTCAGTGTGAGATACAGCTCAATTCTAAAAATTATTCATCCACTTGTATAGCAATCTTAAAGTGATTTCTGTGCATTCAAGCACTTTAGATACAACTCTTTCAAATACTGCTCTTTAAAAGAAAATGCACTCAAGGAAACAATAGAGCAAGCAGAATCATCGATACATATTTCGAAGGTCGGGGAAAATCATGATGTATGGATGGCCCACGTATTTTACAACTCTCCCCTCAATATTATTTCAAAGCGTAAATTTCACTCTGCATCCATTCTCCGCCTTCCAATTGCACATCGACAGCCACACGTTGATATTCAGCCCCTTCAAATTCATCTAAAGCCGCCCAATGTGCTGCTAAATTTTCAGAGATAAAAACATAGCCTTCAATGGCTTGACCTGACTTCGATAAACGAATGCCCGGACTGCCCATCGCCGCACCCCAGCCTTTATGTTCTAATTCACCCCAAACCACACCTTTCTTCCACACACCACCTATGCGCTCCATCACATGAGCATTGGGCTGACCTAGACGTAATGTCCCGTATACAAAAAGACTCTGTGTCATAGATCCTCCTTAGTTGGAATAATATTGATTGCGTTTTTGTGAGAATTTCGCCAACTGTTTTAGGAAGCCTTCAAAGTAGCTTTTTTCAGCCTCTTCGGTACGATAACCGGCGTACAAAGTCCGTCTTAAACCTTCAGGTGAAACACAATCTAAGCGTCGAGAGGTCACCCAACCTTTTTGTTCATATTCATTTACCACCCAATCAGGTAATGCCGCGATACCACGACCACTTGCAACCAACTGAATCAGCATCTGGGTCAAATCTGTGGTACGGACGTGTTTAGGCTGAATATTGGCCGGTAAAAATAATTTCGCCATGATATCTAAACGATGTTTATCGACCGGATAGGTAATCAGCGTTTCTTCTGCTAATTCTTGAACAGTCACATTTGTTGCACGAACCAATGGATGCGTATTTGACAGTACCAAACGAGACTCATATTCAAAGATAGGGAAATATTCCACACCTTTTAAATTGATCGGATCTGCCGTAATCAGAAGATCAAACTCGCCCGTTTGTAATAGTTCATGCGGATTGGCTTCAAAGCCAGAGGCAAAGTCTAAATCTACATCGGGGTATTGCTGACGGTAGACATTCAATAACGGCATGAGCCAATCAAAGCAACTATGACATTCTGAAGAAAAAATAATTCGGCCGGTTTGACCATGCACAATACGTGTAATGTCCGATTGTGCAATTTGAACTTGCGGCAAAATATCATCAGCAAGGCGTAGTAAACGTTGCCCAACATTCGAAAAGGTCACAGGACGTGTGCGTCGGTTCACCACCTCTACCCCATACCAATGATCTAGCTCTTTCAACTGGTGTGAAAGTGCAGAAGGCGTTAAACACAGATCATTAGATGCAGCGACCAAAGAGCCGTGTTCTCTGAGTGCCAATAAGGTTTTGAGATGGCGTAATTCCAACATGATTGTTCTCAACTAAACTTGGGAGCAACTTTGCAATCGAATAGTTTTCGCAAAGCATTAATGAATTATACTCATCTTATCATTATTTTATTAAGTTTTATTCATTTAAAGTTTTATTTGGAACTTTAACCACCAATTCATCGTTTTTAAGCAGATGCAAAGGATGAAAATAAACACGATGCCCCTTATTAAAAAAGCCAGATTGATCAATCTGGCTTTAAATGTATGTAATCCAAAGAATGTGTTATTCCACAAATAATAAAGCCAAACGAACTTGGTCATATCCCATGCGTGGACTGGTCAACTCCACAATTGGGCGCAGCTTAACAGTACCATCATCGTTATAATGTGCTGGGTCTTGTCGTTTCGCCAAACGTTTATAAATTTTACGCACCTGCTCAACCACGTCTTCTCCCGGATGTGCCACCGATATATCTAAACCTTGCTCTTTTTGCAGACGAGCCAAATGGTTAATAATCGTAGCAGGTGTTAAACCACGCTCCACTGCAATATCTTGAATTTCATAACCTTCCTCAAACAACTCCCGAGTTTGATCTAAAGTCGCTGTGGCAAAGCTTTGTTTTACTCCAGTTTTGGCAATTTTCTTTTCATTGCGCTCGATTTCCACTTCATTCAGTGTTCCGCCACAGTGGCGAATAAAGGCTTTATGTTGTACGGTTAAATCAGCCTCTGCAAAATTGGTTTCCGCTTCGTCAGAGAGTTCCTGAAAGCGTCGATCGGCTTTAATCGCCAAACTGTCGAGTTCTAAGGCTTGTTCATTAAAGCCAAGTAAACGCAGACCATCTAATGTTTTTAAACGAGACAATGCCACATACCCCTGACCCTTTTCAAAAGTATGCGTCAAGTTAATTTCAGCCGCTGCAAGGGTCATCCCTTGAGATTTATGAATGGTGATCGCCCAGGCCAAACGCAGTGGAATTTGTTGGAAACTGGCAATGGTTTTACCATCATCATTATCGACAGACCATGTTTCAGGTTCGACCACCAAGGTCGTGCCGTCCGTAAGTTTTACTTTAGGCAAGATGCCATATTCATCATCTTCTTCAAAACCTATCACTTCACCGAGGCTGCCATTGATATAGCCCACGTCAAAGTTGTTTTTTACAAACATCACTTTGGCATTTTTCTTTAAGGTCAAAGTTTCCGGCGCACGCACTGAAGATTTTAAGGTTTCGATCAGTTTATCATTACCATCACATTGGGCATCAAACTGGCGAGATTCTTGCTCAATTTCATTTAGATGTTTATAGTTAATACTATCTACATCCATATTATGGGTATACAAGCGCGTAAAGGTTTCACCTATATTTTGTGAACTTGTCTGCCTTAAAGCATGCAAATGATCGCCCGTAATTTGCTGAGCACGAATCGCATTTAGAATATCATTGAGATAGTCATTACCCTGACGATGTTGTTCGGTCAAATAACACACGCGAAACTTCGCTTCTACCCATGCCTCAGACATAAAGCAAAACTTGTCACGGTTTAATTCACCTTTGCGTCCCACAGGGGGTAACTGGAAGAAGTCACCTGCAACAATGACTTGAATCCCCCCAAAAGCATCTTCACTGTCTTTAAAAAATTTTAAAACTTTATTCACCAAGTTTAATTGCTTGGCATGCAACATCGAAATTTCATCGATGATTAAAACTTGGGCATTTTCCAAATGCTCTTTTAAATATTTACGTTCTTTTAAGCGCTTTAACTCATCTTCGGAAATCGCATCTTTAATCCCAATCCCTGCCCATGTATGAATTGTCATGCCATTCATATGGGTTGCAGCAATCCCTGTAGAAGCCGTAATTGCCACCGGCACTTTGCGCGCTTTTAGATAATTGATGTACTGATTTAAAGTATAAGTTTTCCCTGCACCAGCCGAACCTGTTAAAAACACATTTTCGCCTGCTTTGAGCAGCTTGAGTGCAGTTTCTTGTTTCATAAGACCTATACCGTAAAAGAACGGCTATAGCCTAACGATTTTTGACTCAAAAGTTAAGCGCACAACACAGTTTCCTAAATCCGTATTTCGCCAATCTTACTTTAAGCTATTGAACATATTTAAAAATTCTTTGGCGATATTTACTTTTTCTATTTCTGCTTGGGTATTATTTGAATACTCAAGTTGATCAAAAACCAAAATGTGGTTTTGCACATGACAGCCCAAAGTCATCGATACATGCAAAATGGGATGGTACATATGAAAAGCTACATATACTCTTGCAATGATACTGGCGCTATAACTTGATGCCAAACAATGTTTAAAGTGAATAGATTCATCAATAATTCGATCGATGGTTTTTAATTCTTCAAAGACCCAATCTTGAAAATATATTTTGTCTTCTGTTGTAAATGGCTGCCAGACTGTTGTCGCAAATTTACGCTTTAATTGAGTTAACATTTCTTGCTTTTGTTGCTTAGCATGCCAATGCACCGCCTGATGAAAGACCCCATTCCAGGTAATATTTTTAGGGACTGTATGACCTGTAGAATAAGTCGCACTAACATAGTCACGCACATATGCATCAAATACAGATACTCTTAAATTAGCATGCTTTAAATAAAATAAATTTCGAAAATCCTGCAGTTGAATTTTATGCTGTCGTAACATACTTAAAAACTGGCGATTTTCTTGGGTTTCTGGACGGATATAATCCATCAAAGCCTGCGGTAATTGCTGCGTACAACGTACTAAATGTTGCAGATAGGCCTGCATAATACGGCTCAAAGGTAGATAGACTTTTTTTATGGCCTGATCCTCTGCGCCTAACACCTGTCGCATTAAGATCAACCACTCATCTAAATACAAAATCGATGGGCTGATCACTACACGATGGTCATCATGCTGCTGATATTTTCGCTGTAAAACAAACTGTAGATTTTTTTCATGATTAAACCAATCATGTTCATGCGCAATCGTATGACAATTTTGAATAAATAAGCGCGCTGCAACAAATTGAAAATGTTGTAAGGTTGTAAGAATCAATGCGGGATGAATATGCTGCGTATCGACAAAACTTAATGCCGTCACAGCCACTCGTACATTACTGTGTTGAAAATTACGACTCAGCCAATCCAACACTTCGACTGACTGCTTGAACATCCATCGCACTGCACGGTTGTTATCGAGTAAAGGGAGTTTTCCACATTTTTTTTGCCAAATTGCTGTAGCTTGCACAAAATTACTGTGGCTTAATATGTCCTGCTCTGCCCAAACATCCCGATGCATCAAACGAATAAAACCCAACAAATTGGGACGCTCATATGCATGGTCGAGCAACAAAATAATATCTTCTATATGTTCATTTAATTCTTGTAAATTGAACCGATCTTCATAACTCAAACTCATGATCCGGTAAATCGTTGGATCTAAAAATTGTGCTGTAGCAAAACAAATCTCGTCCAAACTATCCATCAAGAGCTGTATCGGCAATATTTCAGCTTCTGTAAGTGAATGAAGCGCAAACATCTGCTCAATCTTTTGCATCAACCAATGTGGTAGACAGATTTGGCATTCGATATACGTTTGTAATAGCGGTGTCTGATAAATCTGCTGCTCTTGCATCAGCTGATCAAAAATTTGCGCTTCAACTGCTGTCATCTGTGCTAAAAACTGCTGAACACGCGCTGGCCCATTTAGATGTTGAAAAATCGACTGTAAGATCAATTGTCTAAATTGCTGTGCTTTTTCTCTGAGCAAGAGTGAATGTTGCGGCTTTAGGTCGCCAGTAAAAAAATACAATTCATGAAATAAGAAATCTTCTACTACTTCAATACATGGCACTGTCGTATGCAATTCAGCAATTTTGATGGGTCTAAATGGACTTCTAGGAAACTGATAGCCAATCGATTCACGACTTTGTAGCTGTAAGGTCCACAGTCCATTACACAGTTGAATGCGGTGCTGCTCTTGTTCAATTTTAAAGATATTTTGTGAATTGAGTGCTGTAGCAAGATCCATTTGCTCTTGATACAACTGCTTTAAACTTGGAGATATTCGAATAAGTTGCCGAGCAATATGCTCAAGCTGCGGGGTCAAGCTTTTCTTTTCCATCTTCCGCCCTAACGATCGTTGATTATTTTTCAACCTTCACTATAGTCAAAGTTTAATGCTCCGACTACTGCCATTAATCAGCCGAATAGCTGTACAAAAGGTCAATACAAAGGCGTTCAATAAAAAAATCTAAAAGCTATTGTTGTGACAAAATTCACCATAATTTTGAGCTGTGACGAATAAAAATGAATGAAGTTGAAGAGTAGTCACTATTATTGATCTGTAGAATATTGTTCTGAACGGATTTTCTTAAGCTGTTCTATCGCATTGTAAATATCTTGTTGTAGTGCCTCTCGATAGAGCTTTAAATCCTCCACACTCTGAATATGACTCAAACTTTGACGGGGTAAAAATTGAAAATAGAATGGAATGCGCTTGGGGATAATACGCTTGGGTAAAGACGGAATCACATCACCATGACGTAATAATTTATCGATTTTTTGTATTTTTAATAGTTGTTTAAACCAACGATGTTCAACAATCACACTGGCATCAAAACCCAGTTCAAAGACTTCATCTCCACCTAAAGCGGCAAAAGGCACGATATCATAATTAAATTCTTGCGCCAGTTTTAAAAAGCCATAACGTTGCTTCCAAATCAGTTGATAGGCTTCGCCTTTTCGCTTCAAAACCTCTCGACCACCACCGGGAAAAACTAAAATGGAATAACCTTGTTGCATCACTGTTCTGACATAGTCCTGAATGCCTTGGACTGCACCGAACTTTTTGACCATGCCACGCCAACCGGGCAAATAAAAATGGCTATGATCAGCGATACTGACCACAGCCACTTTATGTTCATTGTAGAGATAATCAATAATCAACGGTGAATCGAGTACACCGTAAATTGTATGATTCCCTACATACATTGCAGGTTTTGATGCATCAATATATTCAGCGCCAAAAAAGGTCGGCGTGAAATACATGCGGGATAAAGCGCTTAAACGCTTTATCCATTTTGCATCATGTTCAACCTGCAAATGTGCTGACCTTAGGCAGCATCATGTTTTTGAACAAGTACAGAACCTACTGAGTAGCCTGCACCAAATGAGCAAAGCACACCGTATTCGCCATGGTTTACTTCATTTGCTGTACGGTGCAACGCAATAATGACACCTGCTGATGAAGTATTGGCAAATTCATCAAGAATGATTGGTACAAGGTCTGGCTGAGCATGTTCTTTACCCACAACCAGTTTCAGAATCAATTCATTCATGCTGGCATTTGCTTGGTGTAACCAGAAGCGTTTTACATCTGTTGCCGCAATTTTATTGTCATCCAATTGCTTGGTGATCATTTTCGCCACTAATGGACACACTTCTTTAAATACTTTACGACCGTCTTGACGGAAACGGTTGTTGTCGATGTCAACATCGACTTCACTCATATTTAAGTAACCGAAGTTGTTACGAATATTGTTTGAGAACTGTGTAAACAGGTCAATATCCAACACTTCAAAACCAGCTTTGGTTTCAGTTTCTTCAATGATCGAAGCCGTTGCAACGTCACCAAAGATGAAGTGACAGTCACGCATACGGAAATCTGTATGCCCAGATGTAATCTCAACGTTTACCAATAACACGCGACGAGCGCCTGATTTGATCGCGTCATAGGCTTGCTTGATACCAAAAGTTGCAGCTGAACATGCAACGTTCATGTCATAAGCATAGCCCTGAATACCCAATGCAGTTTGGATCTCAATTGAAACGGCTGGATATGCACGTTGAATATTTGAACAAGACAAAATCACTACATCGATGTCTTCTGCAGTCACACCCGCATTTTCCATCGCTTGTTTAGCCGCAGCAACACCCCATTCCGCTTGTAGCGAAATTTCATCATTTGGACGTTCATGTAGCACTGGGCGTAAACGTTTTGGATCTAAAATACCGCTTTTTTCAGCAACATAACGTGCTTTCACGCCAGATGCTTTTTCGATAAATTCTGCACTTGAACCACGGCGCGCTTCTAGCTCACCGGCTTCAATTTTTTCAGCATTGTCGCTGTTGTACTGTTCCACATAAGCATTTAAAGCTTCAACTAACTCTTCGTTAGTAATTACGTCTTCTGGATGATAAAGACCTGTACCCGTAATGCGGATGCCCATGTAAAACTCCTTTTAGAAATTACCTATATCTTAACTGATTCCGAGCTTATCCCATACTTTTTGCAAGCGGGATGGAGAAATTGGCATCTTGGTCTTCATTGGTTGAGAGAAAATAGAGATGCGTAACTCCTCAACCATGAAATACAATTCTTTAAGGCGAGTGTCATTTTTAAACTTAAATAATTTTTCCATCCATGGGTCAACTTGATCAATGGCAGAATTGTCCCTTTGTAGGTTATTTGGCAAGCGGTCTAAACGCAAGACTAATGCCTTCAAATATCTTGGAAATTCGAGCCACACATCGGAAGTTTTGCCATAAACAAAATCTGAAAGTTGCATCAAATCGAGTTGATCTTCAATGTCATCAATGTTCTTTCCAAACACAGAATCATCTAAAACCAACAATTTCCGACGTATATCCTGCCATTGAATATAGGTTTCAGTTAAAACGGCTAATGCTTGTTGCCCATGGGTTAAGAAAGATTTCTTTACATTTAAAATCAGGTTTTGGTACTCCTGCACATTGACAGGTAGCTCATTTATTGCAAGCTGAAGTGTGGCATAAACTAACATTTGCTCTAGTTTTGCTTTGTCACCTAGTGGTGAATAAGCCAATGCCAAGGGTTTAGAAATCTGTTTTTTCAACTGACGAACTAAATCTCCCAGCTGCATATGAACCAAACGAATGATCCCTTCACGGTGTTGTTTGACTGCTTCAAATTGGTCATTGAAGGTCTGAATCACCACACCCGATTCGTCTTTGGCATCCAACTCCGCAAAGCCTTTGACTGGAACAAGGGCTTGGTATTGTTTCACCACCACACCCGTGACTTTTTGTGATGCTTCGAACACAAAATTATCAGGGAAGGTTTTAAACTCACCTTTTAACTGTTTGACTGGACTATGAGTTTCCGTACGACAGCGTGCTTTGAGTTCATCTAGATCACGACCTTGCTCAATCACACGGCCTTTTTCATCAATGACTTTGATTAAAGGCAGCAGATATTGCTCAACACGTTCCCAAGAAAAGTCTTTGTCTGTGATTTGCTCACCACGCAGTTGGAACGCCAAGAAACTAAAAATATGCTCGCGCAAATGCACGGCATCGACACGATCCATTAATTTACGCGCTGTATCTGGTATTGGCACCAAATGACGACGCTTATCTTTTGGCAATGCTTTAAGTAAAGCTTCAATCAGGTCTTGTCGCCAACCAGGTATACCCCATGACCAAATATTTTCATCCACTTGCGGCAAAGCTTGAACTGGAATTTTGACCGTTGCGCCATCTTCGTCATGACTTGGGTCAAAACGATAACTTGCAGCCAAACGCAGTTCACCATTGCGCAGATAATCTGGAAATTGCTGGGTCGTTGGACGGTCATTCATCCAAAGTGCATCATCATCGATAAATAAATGCCGGGGATTTTGCGGTTCTACCGTTGCACGCCAGTCTTCAAAACTACGACGACTTGCCACCTCTTCAGGCACTTTAGCAGCATAGAACTGGTAGATGGTTTCCTCATCCACCACCAAATCACGACGACGCAGTTTATCTTCAACACGTTCAACTTCTTCGAGTTTTAATAAATTGTGTTTTAAGAACGGTGGCGTAATACCCAAATGTCCCGTCGTCAACGCATCTCGTAGGAAAATTTCATGCGCCGCAGGATGATCCACTTTTTCATAATTTATTTGACGACGTGGCTCAATAATCAAACCAAACAAAGAAATTTGATCATAGGCATTGACTACACCAGATTTTTTTGACCAATGCGGTTCAAAATAATGATGCTTCAATAAATCGCCTGCAGCCAATAGAATCCATTCAGGTTCAATTTTCGCCAACGTTCGAATATATACCTGAGAGGTCTCAACCATCTCAAAAGCCATGACCCAAGGTGTATTGGTTTTATGCAAGGTTGATGCAGGGAAAATACGCGCCTTTTGCTGACGCACCGCCATGAACACGTTACGTTCATCGGTTTTGTTGGCAATAAATGAAAGTAAACCCGTTAATAGCGCACGGTGCAGATTTTCATAATTGGCCTTCTTTTCATTAAAGGACAGTTTTAAGCCTTGAGCCAAATCCACCAATTGCTCATGGGTTTTTTTCCACTCACGGAGGCGTAACCAACTCAGGAAATGGTTGCGTGCAAAGGTTCGACGCTTATTTTCACTCATGTCACGGTTAGCGACTAAAGCTTCCCATAACTTGATATAGAACAAGAAATCTGAGTCAGCTTCACGGAACAAAGCATGTTTCTGATCGGCCTGCATTTGTTTATCCGCAGGACGTTCACGTGGATCTTGTACCGCTAAAGCAGCGACAATAATCAAGACTTCATTTAATACGCCAAAATGCGCTCCGCCCAAAATCATCCGTGCAAGACGCGGGTCGATTGGCATTTTCGCCATTTGCTGACCAATTTTGGTTAAACCACCACCCTTCGCCGGAGGAAGTCCCCCTTTTGTAAAGGGAGATTTAGGGGGATTACTTTCAATAGAATCTCCCCCAACCCCTCTTTGCGAAAGAGGGGCTTTCCCTTTCTCAACCATCGCCCCAAGCTCAATCAAAAGCTTACGACCATCATTCACCAAACGATGATCTGGCGGCTCAATAAAATCGAAGTCTTCTAATTCACCAAAACCCAAACTTTGCATTTGCAAAATAACCGAGGCCAAGTTGGTTCGTTTAATCTCCGGTTCGGTAAATTCAGGACGACTCATAAAGTCTTCTTCTGAATACAGTCTAATACACACACCCGGTGCAATCCGACCACAACGACCTTTACGCTGATTTGCTGCTGCTTGTGATACTGCTTCAATCGGTAAGCGCTGTACACGTGAGCGATAGTTATAACGGGATATCCGTGCAAAGCCACTATCAATTACGTAGCGAATATTCGGTACAGTTAAAGCCGTTTCTGCCACGTTGGTGGCAATAATAATACGTCGCCCACCACCCGATGGATTAAAGATCTTTTGTTGTTCTGCCAAAGCCAATCGTGCATATAAAGGTAAAACTTCGGTATGTCTTGGCCCAAACTTTTGCAGTGTTTCTTGTAATTCTCTAATTTCTTGTTCGGTGCTGGCAAAAATCAAAATATCCGCATGTTCAGGATGACCTTTCTCCTGCGCATCTTGAAAACATTCTTCTACTGCCGAAACCACGGCACGGGGTAAATTTTCTTCAAAATCGTCAAATTCATCGTCATCACTACCGACAATACTCAGCTCTGAAATCGGACGATAACGCAATTCTACTGGGAAGCTTCGACCTTCGACTTCAAAAATAGGTGCCCCATTAAAGTAATTCGAAAATCGATTTACGTCTAAAGTTGCTGAAGTAATAATGACTTTGAGATCTTTACGACGAGGCAAGAGCTGTTTGAGATAGCCCATGATGAAGTCGATATTCAGCGAACGTTCATGTGCTTCATCGATAATAATCGTGTCATATTTATTTAAGAATCGGTCATTAGCCAGTTCAGCCAATAAAATACCATCGGTCATTAACCGAACGATGGAATCTTGTGAACCTTGTTCATTGAAACGAACTTTAAAGGAGATCGACTCCCCCAGCTTTTCGCCCACTTCTTCTGCAATACGTTGCGAAACACTACGCGCTGCTAGTCGACGGGGTTGAGTATGGCCAATCAAACCCGTTAAACCACGACCTGCAAGCATGGCAATTTGAGGCAACTGTGTGGTTTTACCCGAACCGGTTTCACCTGCCACAATAATCACTTGATGCTTTTGAATCGCATCGATCAGTTTGTCTGCATACTGCGTAACAGGTAAGTCTTGATTTAATTTAATATTTGGGATGCGGGCAATCCGTTCGCGGACTTTCGCATTCGACTTTTCAAACAGTTCTTTATGCTGCTTTTCGTTGGCGTCTTTTCCCTTACGCAATCGATTTAAACGGTGAACATCACGAGCCATCACCATCTGATCTACATTTAAATCTTTCGCCACCAAGAATACGCCTTACAACTACATGAAACCCGATATTCTACTCGGTTTCATCGCATTTCCCAATGCAACAATTGAAAACCCGAAGTGAATTTATCTGGCGCGACTGGCGTGGTGCGGTTTAGATCTCAAATTTGAAAATAGGATGAATTCGCCATATCCCCCTTCATCCGCCTAATTGAACAAAAGAAATGCTTCGCTGATGAGCGAATCGGCATGCCTAAAGATGGATTAAATCAACAATAGAAAAATTTAAATCACTTTTTTTAAATTTTACCCTTGAATTTTAAGGGGTGTGGCTTCATGTCTGTGTAGGGCGTTTAGGGTAGTTCCTGTCATTTAATCCTCACACAACTGCGGTTAAATGAGATGAAATACTGGTCTATTGGGAAATGAGTAAATCACTATTAATTCGGATTTTCCGATATTAGTTATGTAAAAATACTATTTCAGCAATAAGAAAAATTTCTGTACCCTATTGGAAATCAAAAACAAACCTCAATCATGGAGACAATGATGAGCTTAATTAATACTGAAGTTAAACCGTTTAAAGCTACTGCATTCCAAAATGGTCAATTCATCGAAGTAACTGAAGCTGATCTTAAAGGTAAATGGTCTGTTGTATTCTTCTACCCAGCTGACTTCACTTTCGTTTGCCCAACTGAACTTGGTGACCTTGCTGACAACTATGCAGAATTCCAAAAACTAGGTGTTGAAATCTACTCAGTTTCTACTGACACTCATTTCACTCACAAAGCTTGGCACGATTCTTCAGAAGAAATCAAAAAAATCCAATACGTAATGGTTGGTGATGCGAACTGGACTCTTGCTAAAAACTTTGACGTATTAATCGAAGCTGACGGTCTTGCTGATCGTGGTACTTTCGTTATCGATCCAGAAGGTAAAATCCAAATCGTTGAAATCAACGCTGGTGGTATCGGTCGTGATGCTCAAGAACTTCTTCGTAAAGTTAAAGCAGCTCAATACGTACACGCTCACCCAGGCGAAGTTTGCCCAGCTAAATGGAAAGAAGGCGACGCAACTCTTGCTCCTTCAATCGACCTAGTTGGTAAAATCTAATCTGTATTAGATTGAACTGATTCAAAAACCACGCTTTTAGCGTGGTTTTTTTATGCCTATTATCTGCGAGTATATACCTCTATACACCCTACGCAGTTCACACTTTATTCATACAACTTTAACGTACTAGCACTTTCCACATATCTGTAGATATTCATCAAGTTAGAGCTTACACAAATATAATAAAAATGCGCCGCAAACCCGATTGTCTAGGCTTACATCTTTGCCAGTATTTCAGTATTTTTAACATGAATTTTAGGTCAATTGCTTATTTCAGGAAGATGTAAGCCCATGAAAAAATATTTCGTCTCGATCAGTTTAATTTTATGTTCGTTTACAACTTTTGCTGCCGTGAACTGCGAAGGTGAAATTAAAAACCAAAGTATTCGTGAAGATATTAAAGTCAAAAAAAATTGTCAGCTTGAAGGTTTAATTGTTCATGGCAATGTTATTTTAGAAAATGGTGCCAGTGTTGAACTGCATGACAACCACATCAAAGGCAATATTGAATCTAATAAAAATTTTACCAAGATCATTGCCAATCATAACAATATCAGTGGCAATGTCGATTTTACAACTGGGAAAAACATCCAACTCATCAATAACCAAATTTCAGGCGACCTCAAATTAAAGAAAAATAATGGCAATATTGTTCTAAATAATAATGAAATCGCAGGTAATTTGATTTGTCTTGAAAATGCTTTTTCAATTAATGGCAGTAACAACCAAGTCAAAGGCAATAAATCAGAACAATGCCGTAGTTTTTAACCCGCCCTACACTAGGGTGTGTTGACATTTACAGCCGATAAATTGAGCTAAAGAGGCAACCATATAAATATACAAGCTAAAGCAACAGCGCTTTGATAGTTACGTTTTAGCTTATCGTATCTTGTGGCAATTCCTCT